>JAOBWO010000415.1 GCA_025463415.1 Acidimicrobiales bacterium
GAACGAACTCGACCACCTCGACAACCACTTGGTCGGCATCATCGCTGGCCGCCTCCGCCTGCTCACCAAGGGAACGCAGAGCATCACCGTCCTCAACCACGACAGCTGGAGCGCATCCGGCTTCCCCGGCCGCCAGGTCGGCGGCCAGGTCGAAACCGTCCTCGCCGACCCGAGCGGCTGGACCGACGTCAGCGGCACACCCTGGCTCGACATCGAATCGTGATGCCTCGAGCCCGTCCTGAACGGCACGTCGGTCAGACCGGTGACGCCTTCGGGACGTTTGTCGACGTGTCGCACCGTGCTGCTGCGGGTACTCGAAACACCATGAGCACCAAACGAGAGCTGATCGAACCGAACCCAGGCGACAAGCGCTACGTACGCCGAGACGAGAACGGCAGGTTCACCGAGCAGGTGGACGTCGGCAAGTCGAGCGCAGCCGACCAGCGCAAGCACAGCAGCAACGTGCCCAAGGCCGGCCATGGCGACGAGGGCGACCGCGCGAAGAAGTAGCGCACCCCCCGACCCGCATCGCTCGGGCGCTCGGACGGCCTGGACGAGGCGCCGAGCCCGCCCGTCCGGGATCCCAAACCCTCCGTCCCTGGGCAGCTCGCCACACGCGCTGTCGACAACTGCCCACGGTTCGTGCGTCCGTCGCTGAGTATCGTCCAGCCTCGGTGCGGGGGTCGGCGGGCGACCAGAACCAGAGATCCAAAAGTGGAGACGATGGGAATCGAACCCACGACATCTACCTTGCAAAGGTAGCGCTCTGCCAACTGAGCTACGTCCCCGAACTCGGGGCCCTGACGGGCACGCACACGCTACCGGTCCCGCTGCACGAGCGGAAACTCGGATTCTCCTAGGCTGCGCCGATGTCACGACTGCAGTTCGGCACCTTCCTGGCCCCTCATCACCCGTTGGGCGAGAGCCCGACCACGCAGTTCCAGCGTGACCTCGATTTCGCCGAGCACCTGGACCGATGGGGGTTCGACGAGTTCTGGTGCGGCGAGCACCACAGCAGTGGCTGGGAGATGATCGCCTCGCCGGAGATGTTCCTGGCAGCGGCGGGCCAGCGCACGCACACGATCCGACTCGGTACGGGCGTGATCTCGCTGCCGTACCACCATCCGTTCAACGTCGCCCAGCGCATCGTTCAGCTCGACCACATGACCCGCGGTCGGGCGATGTTCGGCAGCGGCCCGGGCGCGCTGCCATCGGACGCGCGCACGCTCGACATCGATCCCATGGTCCAGCGCGATCGCCAGGACGAAGCGCAGGGCGTGATCATGCGCCTGCTGCGCGGCGAGGACCGCTTCGACTACGACAGCGAGTGGTTCACTTTGCGCGACGCCGCCCTGCAGATCCTCCCGCTCCAGGACGAGATCCCGATGGTTGCTGCGTCGTCGATCTCACCGAGCGGCATGCAGATCGCCGGCAAGTACGGCATCGGCGCACTGTCGATCGCGTCCACGTCGACCGCAGGCATCGCTGCGCTGCCGACCCAGTGGGGCTTCGCCGAGGAAGCTGCCGCCGCGAACGGGCAGACGGTCGACCGCAAGAACTGGCGAGTGTTGATGAGCTGGCATCTCGCCGAGACTCGAGAGCAGGCTCGCAATGAAGCCGTCCTCGGCCTGCAACGCTGGCACAACGAGTACAACGCGAAGATCCTCGGCCGGCCCGGCGCCAACCACGTCGACGACGCATGGGAGCTGCTCGACGAGATCACCGGCAACGGAGCAGTTGGCGCGGGCGCTGCGGTCATCGGCACACCCGACGACCTGGTCGACGCGATCCGCAACATGCAGGAGATCACGGGCGGCTTCGGCGTCGTGCTCGGCTTTGCCCACGACTGGGCCAACAAGGAAGCGACGACACGCTCCTGGGAGATGGTCGCCCGCTACGTGGTCCCGGCGATCAACGGCACGTTCCGGCCGATGCAGGTGTCTGCCGACTACGTCGAGGCGAACAAGACCGCGCTGATCGCCGGCGCCAGCGCCGCTGTGATGCAGAAGATCATGGCCCACGAGGGCGCACAAGCAGCGATGGTCACGACCATGCAACAGATGTCGAACCGCAGCGCGAAGCGCGAGTCCGCGTTCCGTCCCGGCGCTGGGGTGCCGATGGCGCCTGAGGACGCCGAGGGTGCCTGAGATCCCGCGACTGGACGCCGCGGCTCCGGCCGTCGAGATCAGCGCGGCACTGCTGCTGCACGGTGCAGTCATCATCGAGCACGTGCTCTCGTCCGCGGAGTGCGATCAACTCCTCGCCGAGCTCCAGCCGTGGTACGACACGACGCCCGTCGGCGCGGACGACTTCAGCGGTCGGAACACACGTCGCACCGGTGGGCTTCTCACGCGTTGCCCGTCGAGCGCGGCACTGGTCACCAATCCGGTCGTGCTCGAGGTCGTCGACACCGTGCTGTGGCCCAAGAAGTCGTCGTTCCAGCTGCACCTGACCCAGTCGATCGCGATCGGCCCGAGCTCGCCGGCGCAGTACTTGCATCGTGATCAGTGGTGCTTCGACACCTTCCCCTTCCCACGCGATGTCGATGTCGAGGTCGCCACGATCTGGGCGCTCACAGACTTCACCGAGGAGATCGGTGCGACCCGCATCGTGCCCGACAGCCACCGCACGCCGGACTCGCAGAGCTACGAACCGACCGACACTGTGCCGGCGATCATGGACCGCGGTTCGGTGGTGCTGTACCTCGGCGCGACGGTGCACGGCGGCGGCGCGAACCGTACCGATCAGGTCCGCTATGCGATCAACATCGACTACGTGCTCGGCTGGCTACGCCAGGAGGAGAACCAGTACCTGACGTACACGCTCGATGAGGTGCGTTCCTTCCCGGAGCGGTTGCAGAAGCTGGTCGGATACGAGATCGGCGCCTACGCGCTCGGCTACATCGACGGCGGCCGCAGCCCGATGGAACTGCTCGAC
>JAOBWO010000301.1 GCA_025463415.1 Acidimicrobiales bacterium
GAAGAACTCCCAGATCAACTTCGTCGCGTCGATCGACAACGTCGTCTTGCCGACGACCGACTCGATCTGCACGGAGAACGCGCTGCCGGGCCACGCATGACCACCGCCCTCGACGCGGTACAGCTCAACCTCGGCGCCCGCAGGGCAGTCGTAGCGCAACAGGGTCACGTCGGCGGCGACGGTCTCCTCGGTCGGTGACGCAGCACAGCCGTTGCGGACTGCCCACGTGGAGGCCCGGTCGGGGACCGATGGTCCCTGCGACACCGGATCGCTCGACGGCGGTGCGGTCCCGGTGGTCCCGATCGTGCCCGTGCCATCGGCGCTCGGCAGCGAGGCAACCGACGACCCGAGTCCACCGGTGTACGGCACGAACGTGTCCGCCGTGCCGTGGAACGCGATCACGGGAACCGCACGCGTCGGCTTGCAGTCGTCGGGCGCCTGGATGCCGGCGACCGGCGCGACCGCGGCGATCCGGTCGCTGAGGTCGCAGGCGACGATCGACGTCTCGAACGCGCCGTTGGACAGACCGGCCACGTACTCGCGGTTGGTGTCGATGCAGACCGTCGCCTCGATCTGGTCCAGCAGCGCGCCGAGGAACTTGCCGTCGTCGCTGCCGACCGTCGAGTCCCATCGGGGCACGGGACGATCGATCTGGGGCAACGCGGTGACGAAGCCCGCCGTGTCACCGAGCGTTGTGAGCCCGCTCTGCACGACCTGGATGGCGGCCGGCTCGCTGTAGCCGTGCAGGTCGAGCACCAGTGGCAACGGATCGCCGCCGGCCACCGCAGGCGGGAGGTGCAGGATGTAGGTGGCGGTCAGTCCAACGGCCGTGAACGGGATCGTGGACTCGCCGGCTGCGTTGGTGACCGTGCTGCACGCGCTGGATGGCGCCGCGGCGACATCGGCCGCCGCGACCGTCGTCGGCGGCTCGGTGGCTGCCGGCTCGGTGGTTGCCGGCTCGGTGGGCACCGGCTCCGTGGACGCAGGCTCGGTCTTTGCCACTTCGGTGGTTGCCGTCTCGGTGGTCGCGACCCCCGTCGGCGCGGGTTCCGTGTCAGCCGACGTCGCGGCCGTCGACGCAGCGGGCGCCGAGGACCTCGGTGCCGATGTCTGCGACGTGGACGCGCCGCTCGAGCAGGCGGCGAGCGACAGCGCGGCAACGAACAGGATGAACGATTTCGATCTCACGAGTCGGGCAACCTAGCCACGTTGCGGCGCCTGGACGACTCGGACACGGCGGGCCAAACCCGATCGGCGTGGCAGCATGCTCGGATGAGCGATCCCGTCGATCTCACCAGCTGCACCGCGACCGAGCTCGCCGCGCACTTCCGGTCCGGGGAGGCGTCGCCCGTCGAGGCGACGCAGGCCGTGCTCGACCGGATCGAGTGGGTCGACCCGATGATCAACTCGTTCTCGTTGGTCGACCCGGAATCAGCGCTGCGGGCGGCCCGCGGCAGCGAGCAGCGCTGGCACGAACGGCGCCCGCTCGGCGCACTCGACGGTGTGCCCACGTTGATCAAGGACCTCATCCTCACCGCCGGCTGGCCGACGCTGCGGGGCAGCAACACCGTCGACGCGTCGCAACCATGGGAGGTCGATGCGCCCGTCACGGCACGCCTGCGTGAAGCCGGCGCCGTGCTGATCGGCAAGACCACGACCCCCGAGTTCGGCTGCAAGGCGGAGACCAACTCGGCGCGCACCGGCATCACCCGCAACCCGTGGAACCCGTCGAAGACCTCCGGCGGGTCATCCGGCGGCACGGCCGCTGCGGTGGCAGCGGGCCTCGGTCCGGTCGGCATCGGCACAGACGGTGCCGGCTCGATCCGCATCCCGGCTGCGTTCTGCGGCAACGTCGGGTTCAAGCCGAGCTTCGGCCGCGTTCCGGCGTACCCGATGTCCCCGTTCGGCACGGTGTCGCACACCGGTCCACACACGATGAGCGTTCGCGACACAGCGACGATGATGAACGTGCTTGCGCAGCTGGACCCTCGCGACTGGACCTCGCTGCCACCGGTCGCGATCGACCATTGCGCCGGCCTCGAGGACGGCATCGCCGGGCTTCGCGTGGCGTTCTCGCCGACGCTCGGCTACGCGTCCAACGTGCATCCGGAGATCGCTGCTGCCGTTGCTGCGGCAGCCGATGAGCTGGCAGCGGCGGGCGCCGTCGTCGAGGCCGTCGATCCCGGGTTCGGTGATCCGTTGGACATCTCCACCGGGCTGTGGTTCACGGGCGCCTGGACGTTGTGGAACACGTTGGACCCGGAGCAACAGGCGGTGACGGATCCGGACTTCGCCGAACAGGCCCGGCTCGGATCGCTGATGACGAGCCTGGACGTGCAGCGACTGAACCTGCGCCGCGGCGAGCTCGGCTCGATGATGCGCCAGTTCATGACGCGGTACGACCTGCTCGTGACGCCGGCCGTCGCCGTGCCCGCGTTCGACGCCGTGCCCACCGGCCAGCGACCGATGACGCCGGAGACCATGCTCGGCTGGACGCCGTTCTCGTACCCGTTCAACCTCACCCAACAGCCGGCGTGCACCGTTCCGTGCGGCCTCACGAGCGAGGGTCTTCCGATCGGGCTGCAGCTCGTCGGCCCGATGTTCGCCGACGCCCTGGTGCTGCGCGCCGCACGCGCCTACGAACAGCGCCAGCCGGTGCCGCGCCCGACGTTGCCGCGACCGGCGTTGTAGTCGGGTCAGCCGCCGACGCGGGTCTCGCCGTCGATGCCCACGGTGTCGAGCACGTCGCTCGAGTCGTTGTGGCTGTGGGTGAAGCCCAGCGCCCGCTCCGTCGCAATCGTCTCGACGCTGCGGAACGCGAGGATGTACGCGCGTCGGTAGCCCGCCGTCGTGTTCCCGCCGGAGCCGTGCATGACGCGCTCGTTGTGCACGGTGCAGTCACCTCGGGCGATCGGCACGGTCACCACCTGGTCGCCGTCACGCAGCTCGGTGCCGAGCGCGTGCGACGTGCCGCGCCCCCCGAACACCGGCGCATGCGGTCGCAGCGATGGCTCGTGGATCGTCGCCGGGACGAACCGCATGCACCCGTTCTCCTGCGTGGAGTGGTCGATGGCCAACCACATGGTGGCGGTGCGCGTGTCGGGCGTGTCCGGCCAGTAGGCCATGTCCTGATGCCAGGCGAAGATCGCGTCGTCCTTGTACGGCTGCTTGGCCAGCAGCTGGTCGTAGTCCAGCTCCATGCCGTCGCCACACAGCTGGCGAGCGATCGAGGCGCCACGCTGCTCGACGATGTTGCCGACCCACGCCGGGTGGTAGCGACGCGGCAGCATCACGTTGACGATCGAGAAGTCCTTCGGGTCACGGCCGTAATCGCCCGCCATGTCGCAGAAGTCGTTGCCGGGAACCTCGATCTCGCGCCGCAGGAACCGGTCGTAGTCGACCTCGATCGCAGCGATCTCCTCCTCGGACAGCACCCCCTGCAGGTGCACGAAACCCTGCTCGGCGAAATGGCGGCGGTGCTCGTCGGTGATCGGATACTCCGCGTCGATCATGATGCCTCCCGGGCGTCTCAGGTCAGCACTCAGTATGGGTTCTCAGCGCCTGCGTCCGTCGCCCGTCGGCGGGCCAGCATCGCCGCGACCTGTTCGATCATCATCACGGGCACGGGTCCGGAAAGCGGTAGCCGCAGCGCGTCCTTGGTCGAGCGGTAGGGGGCCAGCTGCGATTCGAGTGTCGGGTCGTCGGCCGGCACGGGGTACACGCCGATGTGATGCTTCCATCCACCGACGTGCACCAGCGTCCGGTCGTGCAGCCGGAACGCCGCCATGCCGTAGCTGATCGCCTCCGTGCATCCCGGAGCGCCACGGTGCACGGCCGCGCGCACCGCCTCCAGCTCCGTTTGCACCGCGGCTGGAAACGACGCGATGTACTCGTCGACGGTCTCGAACTTCGCTGCCACGGTGGCCTCCCGTCCTGTCGTGCTGTGTGTCGTCGTCCAATCTGACGCCCAGATGCCCACGTTCTCATCGGTCGCATGCCCAGTCTCGCGAACTCTGCGACACCCTCCTGTCAGAGTGCACGCATGGCAACTGTGGTGTGCATGCCGAGCGAGTTGGAGGTCACCCAGCGCCGGCTCGAGGGCGAGTTGGCGGTCGTCTGCGGTCACCTGAACGCGCTGCACACGCGGCTGGTCGACGTCGTCGCGGAGGTGATCACGACACGCGCCTGGGAGGGCGCTGGCATCCACTCGCCGGCACAGTGGCTGGCCTGGCAGAGCGGGCTCTCGCCGGAACGCGCCCGCCAGATCGTGGCCATCGCAGAGCGTCGCGAGGAGCTACCGCTCACGATGGCAGCGTTCGGCGACGGGCTGCTGTCGGTCGATCAGGTGGCAGTCGTCGCCACACGCGCTCCGGCCCACAACGATCGCGAGGCGTGCGAACTGGCGCTGTCGGCGACGGTGACGCAGCTGCGTCGAGCGCTGTCGAAGCACTGCTTCCCACCCGCACCGAAACCGACCGACGAGCCGCGCGAAGATGCCCCCGCACCGCCGCCGGCCACTGAGCGCCGCGCCGCCGCTGGCTTCGACGACCACGGCGATTTCTCCCTGCACGCATCTGCCGACGCCGTCGACGGGGCACTCATCATGCGCGCGTTGGCCGAGGCGAAGGACGCGTTGTTCCGGGCCGGTGACGCCGACACCACATGGCTGCAGGCACTGGTCGAGGTCTGCCGACGTTCACTCGGCACCATCGCAAGTCCTTCGCGGCGGGACCTGTACCGGGTGATCGTCCACCTCGATGCCGAGGGGGCGTGGATCCACAACGGCCCAGCGATCCCGAAGGCGTTGGCCGACTACATCCTGTGCGACGGCCGGGTTCGTCCCCAGTGGTCCGAGGGCGGTCTACCGATCAACGTCGGCCGCGGGCGCCACATCGTGCCGAACCAGACCCGTATCGCGATCGAAGATCGCGACCGGATGTGTCGTCACCCAGCCTGCTCCTCCTCGATCGGTCTCGAGGTCCACCACATCATCCACTGGAACGGACCGGGCCGTGGCGAGACCGTCACGTGGAACCTCTGCTGCCTGTGCGCACGGCACCATCGCGCTCACCACCACGGCGAGTTCACCATCGAAGGCAACGCCGACGAACGCAACGGCCTCACGTTCCGAGATGCACGCGGTCGGATCATCGAACCATGTGGTCGGCCGGTCCCGCCGGGCACTGGCCCTCCCCCGCCACCCCGACAGCCGTACGTGCACCCCACCGGCGAACGGTTCGACTACCGCTGGCTGTACTTCAAGCCGCCACCCGCCGCGTGACGGCGGTTGGGTCGTTGCGTCGGTAGGTCGGTGGGCCGCCGGTCGCGAGCGTCGCGTCACCAGAGATCGTCGT
>JAOBWO010000003.1 GCA_025463415.1 Acidimicrobiales bacterium
ATCATCAGCATCCCCAATGACGCAAGGACCGTTGACACGATCAGGTCGATCAGGAGGAACGGCACCCAGATCAAGAACCCGATCATGAAGGCGGCGCGGAGCTCGGAGAGGATGAACGCGGGGATCAAGAAGCGCGGGCTGATCTTGGTCTGGTCGCTCGGCCGCTTGGTGTCGGTCAGGTCGTAGAGCATCTTCAGGTCCGACGTGCGGGTGTGGTCGAGCATGAACTCCTGCAGCGGCTCCCAGCCCTTCTTGATCGCCTCGCCCTGGGTGAGCTCACCGTGGATCGCCGGCTGGATCGCGGTCTCGTTGATCTTCGAGAACGTCGGCGCCATCACGAAGAGCGTCAAGAACGCTGCGAGACCGGCGAGGACCTGGTTCGGCGGGGTGGTGTTGAGGCCGAGACCCTGGCGAGCGAGGCCGAGCACGATCAAGAACCGGGGGAACGTCGTGGTCAGCATCAAGATGCCGGGCAGGATCGACACGAGGGTGACGAGGAGCACCAGCAGCACGGCGTTGCTGGTGCCCTTGGGCGTGGTCAGCGACAACGTGTCCGAGCCGGAGCTGTCCGACACCTTCGGTGTGGCGATGGTGTCCGGTGTGGCGACGCTGATGTCGGGCAGGTCGCCGATCGTGCTGTCGCGGCCGCTGCCGACCAGCGACGTGTCGCTGGTGCTCGACGGATCCGTGGTGCCCGTGGTCGAGCTCGCGTCGCCGCTGCCGGTGATCGCGTCGAGCGGGTTGACGGTGTCGGTGGTGGAACCGGGATCAGCGGCGGTCGCAGGTGCCAACGACCGGCCGGCGTCGGCCGACGAGGCGAAGGCGGGGATCGCCACGAGGGCAACGAGTGCACCGGGGACGAGCAGCCAGCGCGCCCACCGGCGGAGTGGGTCGGGTCGGCTCACGTCGTGCCGCCGGGCTGATGGGGCAGGCGCAACTTGGGCTCCACGGTGCGTGCGGTCATCCGTCGCACCCGGTCGACGAGGTTGGTCGACCCGTTCTGATCCGGCGCCGACGGGAGCGGAGAGCTCGATGCGATCGGCGCCGTCGATGTCGATCGCCGGGGAGCCGGTGCGTCCTGCCGGTTCGTCGAGGAGTCGCGCGGGGCGCCCGGACGGATCGTCGATGTCAGGCGAGCGATCGCTGCCGATGCGGCACCGGGCGCCGGGTTGGAGACCGGCGGCGCCATGGGGTCCGTCGGAGCCGTCTCGGCGAGCTCTGTGATCAGGTTGACCTGGTTCGGAGCGGCGCCGATGAGGAGTCGACGGCCGTCGATCTCGACGACCGCGATCATCGAGCCGCGGCTGATGGTGACCCGAGAGGTGACCTTGATCGCGCGAGTGGTGGTGTTGGTCCGGTTCCGCAGCTTCAGGAAGATCGCGACCGCTGCGAGGAGCAGCGTCACCACGATCAACCGAGTCATGACGGTCGAACAGACAGCACTTCGACGATGCGCACGCCCAGATCGTCACCGACCACGACGACCTCGCCGCGAGCGACGAGCGAACCATTGGCGAGCACTTCCACGAGGCCGCCGGCCTGGCCGATCTCGACCACCGAACCGGAGCGGAGCTGCAACAGCTCCTGCACGGTCATCTTGGCGCGGCCGAGGGCGACCACGATCTCGAGCTGAACTCCGGCGATGAGGTCCATGCTGGCGGTGTGCCCCGGTGCGGTTCCGTCACCGAAAGCTGTGAACTGGGCTGGGGCTGGAGTCGGCGTTTCGAGCATCGTGCTGCCTCGCTTCTTGATCAAAGGCCGGCACGTCATATGCCGGTTGAGAGTGACTGTGATGGCCGACGGAGCTGACCGGCCCGGTTGCCGCGCTGTTCGTGGCGAGGGGTGCCGGGGCATCGAAGGGGTGGTCCGAGACGGAGATCGCGAGCCGCGAGCCGCGACGGCCGAGGTGGCCGCGCAGCACCGGCAGCGCACCGATCGCGACGGTGGCGGGCTGACCGACGCGGTGGTCGAGGACCACGACGTCGCCGGGCACCAGCGAGGCGACAGCGCCCGCCGACATCACGGTGCGGGCGAGCGTGGCCTCCAGCACGAGCGGGACCCGCTCGGCGACGCTGCGCATCAGGTTCGGGTCGACGTCGGTGCCGGCCCGCTCCGCGGTGTGCGACATGATCTGCTCGAGGATGGGTGTCAACGTGGTCAGCGAGAGCACGACGGCGAGATCGCCGCTCAGGTTGCAGCCGGGGATGTTCAGGCTGTAGCCGAGGACGAGCACCATCTGCGACGGGGCGGCGAGGCCGACGAGCTGCGGGCTGAGGTCGACCGATTCAAGGCTGGACCGGACGTCGACGAACTGGGACAGCGCCTCACCGAGGGCCTCGACGGCAGCGGAGCCGATCCGGCGCACTGCGGGGATCTCCAACTCGCCCGGCCGCCGGGGAGCCTCCACACGACCGGAGCCACCGAGCAGGCGGCTGGCGAGGGCGAGGGACAACGACGTGTCCATCTCGATCAGCATGTCGCCGGGCAGCGGTGCCGCGGATGCGGTGACCAGGGTGGTGATCGCCGGAAGGGTGCGGAGGTACTCGTCCCAGCTCAGCTGGGTCGTGCGGATGTTCTCCACCGCGGACGACGATCGTGCCAGTCGTCCGATCCCGGTGGAGAGCTTGCGCGAGAACGTGTCGTGGAAGAGATCGAGCGAGCGCAACTGCTCACGGGAGAGCTTGGTCGGTCGACGAAGGTCGCAGGGCTCCCACGGGCGGTCGGCTGCGTGGATGCCACCCGTGGCAGCGCCCATGCTGTTGCTCTGGTTCTGGCTCGTGTCCACTCGCGACCTCTCCCGTCGCCGCGAAACTGATGCGGCTCTGGATGAGGACCGTGTGTGCTGGGGAACCCGGCCGGCCCGCCGGGTTTCGGCGTCAGGCGCTCTTCGCGCTCTTGGCTCGACGGGCAACCGTGCGGGCCAGCACGCCGAGGGTGGCCCGCAGGGCGCTCTCGGAGATCACCGGGAAGATGCCCGCTTCGCGCCACACAGGATCGATCTGCGACCAGTCGTAGTAGGACGTGATCGACGTCCCGGCCTCGGTGGGCTCGAGCGTGTAGCCGTAGACGTGGCCGAGCGGGGGTCGGATCTGGCCGAGAATCGTCCATGCGATCTCACGATCCTGTTCGAACGTGGTGATCGTGACCGTCACGTCGTACAGGCCCATCGGGTAGTCGTTGAGTGCCTCGCGGTCCATGTGCACCACGAAGCTGTCCCCGACGGCGCGGACGGGCTCGCCCGTGGCATCCATCAACATGCCCGAGGCATCGATCTCGACGTGGCCGTGCGGGTCGCTCAGCACCGCGAAGATGGTTGCGGGGTCCGCGGCGATGGTGCGTTGGACGTCGATCCGGTCGGTGGTCATGCCGCATACTGCCACGGCACCGTGACGGTCCGATCAGGTGTGAGCGGTCGTGACGTCCGTGGCGCCGGCGATCGTGACGGTGGTGGCGATCGACGTCTCGCTCGGGCTCGCGTCGACCGTGGTCGTGTCCGTCGGCGCATCCAACGAAGGGCCGGCGACGATCACCAGCTCGACCCGACGGTTGCGGGCCAAGGATGCCTCGTCGTCGCCATCGGCCACCGGATGGGTGTCGCCGTAGCCGGTGGCCGCGAGTCGGGTCGACACGAAGCCGAAGTTGTCGCGGAGCTCCTTCAACACGGACACCGCGCGATCGACAGAGAGGTCCCAGTTGTCGTAGCCGGCCCGACGCAACGGTCGCTTGTCGGTGTAGCCCTCGATGATCACGTCGTTGGGGAGCAGTGCGATCTGTGGTGCCACCGAGCCGAGCACGGTGGCTCCTGCCGGTGTCAACGTTCCCGAGCCGGACTCGAACAGCACGTTGTCGGTGCTGATCGACACGACCAGGCCGCGCTCTTCGAGGTGCACGTCGACGACGCCATCCAGGCCGGACTGATCGATCGTCACGTCGAGCTGCTTGGCGACCTCGGCGAGCTGGTTCTTGTCGAGCGGCGGGGTCGACCCGTTGCCCGTGCCCGGTGCGCCGGCTTCGGTCGACGACGTCGTCGTGCTGGAGTCTGCCGTGGCTCCGTCGCCCGTGGTGCTGCTCGTCGACTCCTGGTCGCCCGAGCCCGGGCCGGTGTCCGAGGGCGCTGCCGCGGCAGCAGCCTTGTTGCCGAAGTCGCCGAGGCCGGACTTGAACTGCTCGAACTTCTTGAGGTCGATCGTCGAGATCACCCACAGCACGAGGAAGAGCACCATCAACAGAGTCAG
>JAOBWO010000030.1 GCA_025463415.1 Acidimicrobiales bacterium
CCCAGAACGAGCTCGGCGTTGGTGCCGACGTCGATCAACAGCACGATCTCGTCGCCTCGGTGCGGGCCGACGGCCAGCACGGCCCCGGCCGTGTCCGCGCCGACGTGGCCGGCGATGCACGGCAGCATGTGCAACGTCGCCAGCGGGCAGGCCAGGCCGATGTCAGAGGCGGCCGAATCGAACGGCAGGTCGGTGGCCAACGGGAACGGCGCGCCACCCAGCGGCGTCGGATCGATGCCGAGGATGAGGTGGTGCATGATCGGGTTGCCGACGAGGACGATGTCGGAGATCTCCGACTGACGGACGACGGGCTGGTCCGGGCGGGACTTCGTCGCCTGCTCGCACAGCTCGTGGATGAGGTCGTTCAGCGCGCCGCGGATGGCCTGGGTCAGCTCGACCTCGCCGCCCGGGTTCATCATCACGTACGACACCCGGCTCATCAGGTCCTCGCCGAAGCGGATCTGCGGGTTCATCAACCCTGCCGAGGCGAGGATCTCGCCGCTGGCGATGTCGCACAGGTGACCGGCCACCGTGGTGGAGCCGACATCGATGGCGACGCCGTACAGCTCGTCGAAGAACCCGGACCAGACGCCGGTGATGACCTTGCCGTCGTGCACGGCCACAGTCACGTCGCGGCCCTCGTGGCCGAGCGCGGGCTGCAGGCGACGGAGCGCGTTGGGCGTGATCTGCAACGTCGGCAGACCCCACTGAGTCGTCAGCGCGTCGGTGAGCAGGCGGAGGTCGCTACGATCGCCACCGAGGTCGTTCGCCACGACGTCGACGTAGTACGGGTGCACGATCGGGTCGATGATCAGGCCGGTCAGATCGACGGACTTGCGGATCACCGGGCGGTGCATCTGGCTCGCGGCCGGCACGTCGACGAGCAGGTCGCCGAGCACCTTGGCCGTGCACCCCAACCGTCCACCCGGCTCGATCCGACGCCGGCCGTGATACGCCTCCTCGGTGGGGCCGACCGGCGTCAGGTGATCGGGCGAGCTGGTGATGCCGTGCTTGGAGAACTCACCGAACGTCGGCTCCACCTGGCACCGGCCGCAGATCGCGCGTCCGCCGCACACCGAATCCAGGTCGACGCCGAGCGTGCGCGCAGCATCCAGGACCGTGGATCCCGCGTCGACCTCGCCACGGCGACCGGATGGGGTGAAGACGACGGTGGGCATCCGCGTTCGTCGGCCTCAGACCGCTGCGGATCCGTCGCCGGCACCGACGCGAGCGCGACGGCCACCACGACGACCGGATGCTTCGCCCTCCTGGACGTTGCCAGGATCGCGGTTGATCTGGATCCAGGACGCGCAGTTCGGGTCGGTCGAGCACAGCACGTTGCCGGCCATGACGGCCTGCTTGACGTCGGAGTGCATCGGGTTGGTGATCGCCGACGTCATCCCGTGGCTCATCGCCATCGCCAGGAAGGTGCCGCTGATGACGTGCCGGTTGGGCAGGCCGAAGCTGACGTTCGAGGCCCCGCAGGTGGTGTTGACGTGGAGCTCCTCGTGCAGGCGGCGCACGAGCGAGAAGACCTGGAGCCCCGCTGTGGCCATCGCGCCGATGGGCATCACCAGCGGATCGACGACGACGTCACAGGAGGGGATGCCGTAGTCGGCGGCGCGGTTGACGATCCGCTTGGCCACCTCGAAGCGCACGTTCGGGTCCTCGGAGATGCCGGTCTCGTCGTTGGAGATCGCCACGACCGCGGCGCCGTACTTGGCGATCAGCGGCAGCACTCGTTCGAGCACCTCTTCTTCGCCGGTGACGGAGTTGACCAGTGGCTTGCCCTTGTAGACGGCGAGCCCGGCCTCCAACGCAGCAATGATCGAGGAGTCGATCGACAGCGGCACGTCGGTGATCGACTGCACCAGCTGGATCGCGTGGGCCAGCATGGCCGGCTCGTCGGCCAGCGGGATGCCGGCGTTGACGTCGAGCATCTGCGCCCCGGCGGCGACCTGTTCGAGTGCGTCCTTCTCGACGCGGGTGTAGTTGCCGGCCTTCATCTCCTCGGCCAACAGCTTGCGGCCGGTGGGGTTGATCTTCTCGCCGATCATCACGAACGGGCGGCCCCAGCCAATCACGACCTCTTTGGTCGCCGAGCTCAGGATGGTGTCAGTCATGTCAGTCCGTTCTTCAGGTTCGTTCGTCTACGGGGCGGTCGGGGTCCCAGCCGCCCGTGTCGATCCACAGCTTGAGCCGCTCGACCGGGAACTCGGCCTCCAGCCGTTCGGCCTCGGCGATGACGGCGGCTTCGATGTCGCCGCCGAAGGTGTCGGGCACCGGCACCGCCGTGCGCCGCCACTCGGCCACGTACTCGCCGGAGGTCTTCTTGCCGGCCTTCATCGCCGCACGGTCGATCGCGGCGTGGAAGCGCTGCGGGAGGATCTGCTGGCGCCGTGCGTCGCCGGCTCCGCCGTTGACCTGAGCCGGGATGTCGCGCCAGGAGATGATCACCATCTCGTTGGCGTTGCCTCGGCGCGCCATCAGACCCGCGCCCTGATCTGCACCGCAGTGGCGAGACCATCGGCGAGACCACTGCGACCGACGAGGCGTCGCTCGAACGCCAGACCGAGGCGAGCCGCAGCCGTCTCCGCACGCGCCGTCACGGCGGGGTCGTCGGTCTGGGCCAGCAACACGACGCGGGTGTAGTTCGCGAAGTAGAGGTCGCGCAGCTGCGGATGGGTCTCCAGACCGAGCGCGCCCCAGACCACGGAGTCGAAGTGCTTGGCCAGGAAGTCGGTGAGGTAGAAGGTGCCGAGCTCTTCGTCCTGCAGCGCGTCGAACTCGGCCGTGCCGGCGAACAGCTCGTAGCAGTGCGCGCCCGGCAGCCGCTCGACGCCGGGGCGGTCGGCCAAGAACGCGTCGAGCAGCCCACCGGTGCCGCAGTCTGCGTACCCGACGAACACCGAACGGCCCGCGGCGATGGCCGCGTCCACGCGGGGACGCAGCTCGCCGACGATTCGCTGCGGCGTCATGTGCAGGTTGGCCGGCAAGTAGTCGACCTCCACTGTGTCGTCGAGGCCGTCGGCGCGCAGGATCGTGCGCAGATCACCGGCCAACGCACCGCAGGCGATGACGAGCGGACGATCGGAGGCGGTCAAGGTGACGGGCTCAGACAGCGAGCGCGTCGGCGCGGATCTGGGCCCGGCGCGCCTGGACCAGCGACTTGGCCGTCTCGGCTGCCACGGCGGCGTCGCGGCAGTAGGCATCGGCACCGATCGCGGTGCCGAACTCCTCGTTCAGCGGTGCACCACCGACGAGCACGATCTGCTCTTCGCGGCGGCCCTGCTCCTTGAGCGTGTCGATGACGACTTTCATGTACGGCATCGTGGTGGTCAACAGTGCGGACATGCCGAGGATGTCGGGCTTGTGCTCGTCGAGCGCGGCCAGGAACTTGGCCGCATCGGTGTTGATGCCGAGGTCGATGACCTCGAAGCCGGCGCCCTCCAGCATCATCGCGACGAGGTTCTTGCCGATGTCGTGGATGTCGCCCTTGACGGTGCCGATGACGACCTTGCCGATCGGCTCGGCGCCGGTCTCGGCCAGCAGCGGACGGAGGATCTCCATCCCGCCCTTCATCGCGTTCGCGGCCAGGAGCACCTCGGGAACGAACAGGATGCCGTCACGGAAGTCGATGCCGACGATGCGCATGCCCTCGACGAGCGCGTCGTTGAGCACCCGATCCGGTCCCCAACCCCGTCCGAGCAGGATGTTCGTGCCCTCACGGATCTCCGGAGCCATGCCGTCGTACAGGTCATCGTGCATCTGGGCCACGAGGTCCTCGTCGCTCAGATCAGCGAGAACGATGTCGTCATCGGCCATGAATGGTCTCCCTTGGACGGTTCGCGGAATCCACGATGCGAGAAGATACTCTATCGTGGAAGACAGCCTGGTCAATC
>JAOBWO010000039.1 GCA_025463415.1 Acidimicrobiales bacterium
GAGCGCCTCGGTGCGCCGGGCTACTACTCGATGGCCGGTTGGGACGGCGTCATGCCGGCGTCCACCCCGGGCACGTACGACGAGATCCATCCATCGATGTACGACTCGGCGGCACGCCTGCGCTTCCTCGACGAGCAGGGGATCCAGGCCCAGGTGCTGTATCCGAACGTGGGCGGCTTCGGCAACGGGTACTTCCTACGCCTGGGCGATCGCGAGCTGGTGGCCGGATGCGTGCGGGCCTACAACGACTTCCTCACCGACTGGTGCAGCGCCGATCCGCAGCGACTGATCGCCGTCACCGCGTTGCCGTTCTGGGACCGCGAGATGGCCATCGACGAGCTCCACCGTTGCATCGAGCGCGGCCATCGCGCCGTCAACTTCTGCAACCAGCCGCAGGACTACGGCCAGCCCCACCTCGCCGATCAGCACTGGGACCCGATCTGGGCCGCGGCGCAGGAGGCCGGCGTGTCCGTCAGCTTCCACGTCGGCGGTGGTTCGATGGGCACGCAGTTCGTCGACCACGCGGGGATGGGCTGGATGACCAATTTCGCCAAGGTGTCGTCGTTCATCTTCATGGACAACATGCGCTGCATCGGCGACTTGATCTTCGGTGGGGTGTGCCACCGGTTCCCCGATCTGAAGCTCGTGTCCGTCGAGTCGGGCGTCGGTTGGATCCCCGCCGCGCTGGAGACCTTCGACTGGCAGTGGCGCAACGGCGGTGTGCGCGACGACCACCCCGAGTACGACCTCCTGCCGAGCGAGTACTTCCGGCGCCAGATCTTCGGCTGCTTCTGGTTCGAGCAACAAGCGGCACTCGACGCGATCACGCGATACCCGGACAACATCCTCTTCGAGAGCGACTACCCGCACCCGACATGTCAGCACCCCGGACCGCGCTCGGCCGGCCAACCTCCTCGCGACTACGCGACGAAGCTGCTCAGCGGCGTTCCCCGCGACGTCGTGCGCAAGGTCCTGCACGACAACGCCGCGTCGCTCTACGGGCTCGACTGATGCCCGACACGGCAGCGGCGGCCGCTCCCGACTTCGGCTCGCCGCACGTGCGCGCCCACGTCGACGACCACGTCCTGCACCTGCAGATCGACCGTCCCGAACGACGCAACGCGTTCACCCAGGACATGTACCGGGCAGTCAAGCGGGCTGCGATCTGGTCCGACCGTCAGGCGGACCTCGATGCGGTCTGCATCACGGGCACGGCCGGCTGGTTCGGCGCCGGCGGCGACCTCGCCCGCCGCACCATCGACGGTGTCACCGGCCTGGACGAGGAGTGGGACGGCACCGACCACTTTCCGTTCCGCCACATCGAGCGCTGCCGCAAGATCTGGGTGGCCCGGGTCAACGGCGTGTGCCACGCCGGCGGGATCGACCTGTGCCTGCACTGCGACGTCACGATCGCCTCCGACAACGCTCGCTTCCGTCTGCCGGAGCTGCTGCGCGGCCTGCCCGACCCGATGATGGCCGCGCGCCTGGTGGCCACCGTCGGCCTGGCGAAGGCGCGCTGGATGATCTTCACCGCCGCAGAGCTGACCGCCGCGCAAGCCGAGGCGATCGGACTCGTCGGCGAGGTCGTGGCTCACGAGCAGCTCGACGCCCGAGTGGGCTGGGCCCTCGAGCAGATCAAGCTCACCGGCCCGGGCGCACGAGCGCTGCTCAAGCGCGAGCTCAACGGACCGCTGCCCGCCCACGACATGACCCTCTTCAGCCGCCTGCCGAGCGAGGAGATGATCGAGGGCATGGCGTCGTTCGTGGAGAAGCGCGACCCCGTGTGGCGCCAGGTCCAGAGCTGAGTACGTCGGCCCCGAGAACTTGAGTAGTGCTTACTCATGACCCTCCCATGCCCCGAGCGCATGATGACCCACGTGGCCGGCAAGGGCTGGCCCCAAGAGGGAGGAAACCCACGATGAAGAAGGTTCTCGGATACACGGTGGCAGCAGTCATCTCGCTCGGCGGCATCGCAGCATGCAGCAGCGACGCGAAGTCGACCCCGACCACCAAGGCGGCGACGACCGATGCCACCACCGGCGGCGCCACCGACAGCAACACGGCAACTGTCGACAAGTTCTGCACCGACGTCACCGATCTGGTGGCGAAGGGCCCGACCGCTTCGGACTACGCGTCCAAGCTGACGGCACTCACCGGTCAGGGTGCGTCACTCGCCTCAGCCGTGGCTGCCAACCCCAGCCTGCAGACCAAGCTGACGGACTGCTTGAAGAAGCTCGTCCCCGGCGGCTGAGCCACACGGCTCGATCAAGCACGCCCACGAAGACGCCACCCCCCGTTCGGCAGGAGGCAGCGAGCATCCGCTCGCTGCCTCCTGTGCGTTCACATGACCTAGAATTCTCGATCGTCCATCCCACGACTCGTCGTGCGGTCACGTCAGGACCCTGCCATCAACGCTTCACCCAGCACCACGAACCGCCCAAGTCGGCGGCACCTCGGTCAGGGCCTCGTGCTCGCCGCAGCAACGGCGCTCGCGCTCGTCGGCTGCTCCGCCGACAGCAAGAGCCTCTCCGGCTCCAACTCGCTCGCTCCGCTGATCACTGGCACCCCACCGCCCACCACGACGACGACGACGGTACCCGTGGCCACGAGCACCACGATTGCCGGTGTCACGGCGATCCCCACCACGCTCGTCCCGCCGACGACGGTGTTCAACACCACGTTGATCACGATGTCGCCACCGCGCATCTCTCCGCCGTCGACCGCCGCTGCCACGACAGCCCCGCCGGACACCGGGGCCCCGGACACCGCCACACCTGACACGGCGCCCGCTGACACAGCCGCACCGGACACGGCATCGCCGGACACCACGCCGCCGGCCACTGATCCGCCGTCGTCGTGCAACTCGTGTGATTCGAACTACCGCTTCCCGTACGCGAACTTCTTCTCGGTGCCCCAGCTCGGCTCCGAGCCGGTGCGCGGCAGCGGCTGCGGCGCGAACGGCACCGTCGGCAACACCATCCCCGACGGCGTGTGGGACGGCCACATCAGCGTTGGCGGGTCGTCGCTGCAGATCGACCTCGAGTGCGTCTACTACGGCGACTCGGCCGCGCCGTACATCGCCCAGTGCGCTGCGGACAACGGTGGTGACTGCTTCGACGCCGATCCGGACTTCTTCATCGTCAACAACAACACCCGCAAGCGCAGCGTGCCCCTCGATCCGAG
The DNA here is from genome assembly GCA_025463415.1 of Acidimicrobiales bacterium. Taxonomy (GTDB): domain Bacteria; phylum Actinomycetota; class Acidimicrobiia; order Acidimicrobiales; family Ilumatobacteraceae; genus WLMZ01. Next base: position 3,184 of record JAOBWO010000039.1, read on the forward strand.
CTTCCGTCGCCGCTACGCCACCTCCGACGGCTGCTCCGATCCGGGGCCAGGCCAGGGCGGTCCCGCGGAGGGCTCAGACTCGATGACGTCGTGGATCGTCATCGAGGGCGGTCAGGCGACGTTCGCGCTGACCTCCTGCGTCTACGGCTGATCGTTCGGGTCCACTCGTTCGATCTGGCTCGCGCCGAGCCACTCGCGGATGTCGACGCCGGCCATCCCGGCCCGTTGGGCGGCTTCGAGACCGAGGTCGCTGTCCTCGAACACAACACACCCTTCGGGCCGAACACCGAGGCGTCGGGCGGCTTCGAGGAACACATCCGGCTCGGGCTTGTGCCGCGCTGTGTCCTCGGAGCCGACGACGGTGTCGAACCAGTCCAGCGCCCCGATCACCTCGAGCGTGCGACGGACGACCCAGCCCTCTCCCCCGCTGGCGACCGCCATCGGCAGCACGCCGCGATGGCGCGCGGCGACCTCGAGCACGGCGGGCACCGCGACGACTTCGTCGAGCTGCGCGATGTAGCGGTGCTCCTTGTCGGCCACCATCGTCGTGACGTCCGCAGCGGCGATCTGGCGGCCCTGTTCGGCGGCCAGCCGGTCGATGATCCGGTGCGACGGCATGCCGGCGAAGGCGAAGAACTGCGTCTCCGGGAAGGACAGCCCGTGCTGATGCAGCATGGCCGTCCAGGCGACGAAGTGGATCGGCATCGTGTCGGCGAGGGTGCCGTCGCAGTCGAAGATCAGACCCGTCGTGCCCTCGGGTGCGGACCACGGGACATCGACCATCGAGGCACCATACCGAGCCGTTCGAGTTGACGGCCGGACGGGCTGACGACGGGTACTGTGCGCACATGGACAACGCACTGGAAGACGCCCGCAAGGAGCTCGACAAGGAGTTCCACCAGATCCGCAAGGACCTCGACAAGGTGCGCGAGGAGCTCGACAAGGTGTGCGCCGCCGGCCCGGAGGACGATCTCACCCACCTCCTCAAGGACTTCGAGGACAAGGTCAAGAAGGTCCGCACCGGCGGCCTGCTCGGTTCCGGAGCACATGGTCACGACAAAGCGCGCGACGCGTACTTGAAGCTGCGCGGCGTCAAGCCCTGACCCACGGATCGCCGACAGCTTTTCGGTCGGTGGCCTGACAGACTCGCGCTCATGACCGAGTTCTTCACCGAGGTGCAACAGCCCGTCCGCTTCGCTGGAGCCGCCGCGCCCGAGGGCGCGGAAGCCGGCCTCGCCTACCAGGCGTACGACCCGGACCGGCTCGTGCTGGGCAAGCGGATGGAGGACCACCTCCGCATCGCGGTCTGCTACTGGCACAGCTTCAACTGGCCCGGCAGCGACATCTTCGGCAGCGGCACGTTCGACCGCCCCTGGCTGGACGTCGGCGTCGACCCGATGCAGGCAGCGTTCGCCAAGCAGGACGCCGCGTTCGAGTTCTTCGCCAAGCTCGGCGTGCCCTACTACTGCTTCCACGACGTCGACATGGCGCCGGCTGGGGCGACCCTGAAGCAGTCCCGCGCCAACCTCGATGTGCTCGTCGAGCGCGCCGCGACGAAGATGGCCGAGACCGGTGTGAAGCTGCTGTGGGGCACTGCCAACCTGTTCTCCCATCCCCGCTACGCAGCGGGCGCGGCCACCAACCCGAACCCCGAGGTGTTCGCCCACGCCGCGGCGCAGGTGCGCGACGCAATGGACGCCACCTTGCGACTGGGCGGCGCCAACTACGTGCTGTGGGGCGGCCGCGAGGGCTACGAGACCCTGCTCAACACTCGGCTGCGACAAGAGGGCGACCAGCTCGCCAGGTTCTTGGAGATGGTCGTCGAGTACAAGCAGAAGATCGGTTTCGAAGGGCTGCTGCTGATCGAGCCGAAGCCGCAGGAGCCGACCAAGCACCAGTACGACTACGACTCAGCCACCGTGCACGGCTTCCTCGAGCGCTACGGACTCCAGGGTGAGTTCAAGGTCAACATCGAGGGCAACCACGCCACCCTCGGCGGCCACTCCTTCCACCACGAGGTCGCCTGGGCCGTCGATCACGGCATCTTCGGCAGCGTCGACGCGAACCGCGGCGACGCGCAGAACGGGTGGGACACCGACCAGTTCCCGAACTCGGTCGAAGAGCTCTCCCTCGTGGTGCTCGAGATCCTCCGCGGGGGCGGGTTCACGTCCGGCGGCTTCAACTTCGACACCAAGCTGCGCCGCCAGAGCCTCGACAGGACCGACCTGTTCCACGGACACATCGGCGGCATCGACACCCTCGCCCAGGCACTCCTGGTGGCAGAGGCACTGATCGACGACGGCGAGCTCGACCGTCGCCGCGACGAGCGCTACGCCGGGTGGGATCAGCCGCTCGGTCGCTCGATCATGAACAAGGACGTGGACCTCGAGGCACTCGCCGAGGTGGCGATGAACAGCGACCTCGATCCGGCGCCGGTGTCCGGACGCCAGGAGCTGCTCGAGAACGTCGTCAACCGCACCATCTGGTCGACCCGCCGCTGACCCCAGTTGGGCCCGTTGACCGTTTGACCTGGGCCGATGAAGGGTACGGGGCCGTCATGAACGACACCTCCTCAGACCTCGATCGCTCCGATGTGCGCGCCGTGCACCGTCGCGATGTGGGCCGGATCTTCCGGTTCATCATCATCACGGCACTCGTCGCCGTGCTGGTGATCGTCGCCTTGGACAACCGCAGCGACGTGCGTGTCGGCTACGCGATCGGCGAGGCCGACGCGCCCGTCTGGATCGTGCTCGTCGCATCAGCTGTCGCCGGGATGATCATCGGGTGGTTGATCCGGCACCGCCCGCGTCACAACCTGTGATCCCTCGCGACAGGTGACCGTGTCGGTCAACCGGTGAAGTAGCCCACCACGTCGGCGACCAGGTCGACGGTGCCGGTGTTGTTGTAGATCGCAACCGCACCGTCGGGTCCGAGGCGCCCGAGCACCATGTTCGGCACGACCTGACCCGGAGTCGCGTTGAGGTTTGAGGCGAGCGGGCGATCGGTGCCGGACGGGAAGAGGGTGACGAACGTCGAGTCGGTCGGGCTCACGACGGTCACGTTCATCAGCACGGCGCTGACGCCGGTGGACGGAACGCCGGCGACGCCGGTCAGCTGCAGCGCCAGCGGGGTCTGGCCGACCGGAGCCGTGGGGGCCCCGGTGCCGGTGCGCGTGTCGAGCACTCGGCCAGGTGGCAGCGCGACGAACTTGCCGGGGCCGTTGTCGACGAACGCGCCGAGCACATCGACGACGACGTGGGTGGCGCCGCTGTTGTTGTAGATCTTGACCTTGCCGTCGGCGCCGACCTTCGACATCACGAGGTTCGGCACGGTCTGGCCGACCACCATGTTCAGGCTCGACGCGAGCGGCTGCGGCTGGTCACTCGGCCAGAGCGTCAGGTAGCTGGCGGTGTCCGCCCCGGTGGCGACGACGTTGAGCACGACGGCCTTGGCGTTGCCGGGAACCCCACCGCTGCCGGTCACCTTCAGCGCGATCGCCTTGCCACCGGAGATCGGTGCGGCGACTCCCCCGGTGCCGTCGCGCGTGTCCAGCAGACGGGCGGGTGTCAGGGCCTGCAGCCGCAGCGTGCTCGACGGCGTGAAGTAGCCGACCAGGTCCGCGATCAGGTCGACGGTGCCCGTGTTGTTGTACATCGACACCGAGCCGGCACCGCTCAGCTGAGAGATGACCAGGTTGGGCGTGGCGAGGCCCGGCACCGGGTTGAGGCTGGACGCCTGCGGGCGCACCGTGGCACCCGGCCAGACGGTGACGTACGTGTTGGCCGCGGCGTTCACCGCGGTCAGGTTCCAGGCGACTGCCGTGGCATCGACCGGGATCCCGAACTGGCCGACCTGATCGAAGGTCCAGGTCTCGCCCTCCCCGATCGCTCCGGCGCGACCGCCGGTGCCGTCGCGGGTGTCGAACATGCGGACCGGGCTGACGGACACGAAGCCGCTCGCCGGTGACGGACCGAGGGTGATCGGCGTCACCGTGGCCGACGGCGCACCTGCCGGGGCGGCGAAGAGCCCGAGGTCCTGGAACGCGCCGCCGATGATCGAGCTGCCGCCGCCACCGAGGAAGCCGTCGAGGACGCTGCCGTACATCGACCGGAAGTCGATCGACGCGATCATCCGGCCGTTGCGGTCCACGGTGCTGAGTGACGGCGTCTGGCCGTAGAGGCCGCCGCGCACGTTGGGTCCCACGACGAACGACGTGTTGGCGGTTCCGTGGTCGGTGCCGCCGGATGCGTTCGACGCCTGGGTGCGTCCGAACTCGGACACCGTCATGATCGTGACGCGATTGAGGAACGCCGGGTTGAGCGTCGAGAAGAACGTCTTCAGCGCGGTGTCGAGGTCGGTCAACAACGTCGGCAGGTAGGTCGGCTCGTTCTCGTGGTTGTCGAAGCCGCTCCGCGAGATGTCCAGGACGCGGAGTCCGATGTTCGCGTTGAGCAGACGAGCCGCGATCGTCAGCTTCTTCGTCAACTCACCACCGGCGGGCAGCGAAGCCTTCAACGACGGACCGATCTGGGTGGCGAGGTCCAGCTGACGGTTCATCGTGCCGGTGAACGTGTCGTGGAGCGCACCGCGTCCAGCCGAGGCGGCACCCAGCGACCGCAGCCCGTTGTACATCCGCAGATCCGACGCACCGGTGTCGATGCCGAAGGTGTTGCTGTTCGGCGGGATGCCCGCGGCGCGCCGGGTGTAGCCCTGCATGTGCAGCGGCACCGAGACGTCGAGTGAGGCAGCGGCGAGGTCCGCCGTCGCAGCGGGCTGACCGTCGAGCCAACGGCCGATCCAACCCGTGCCACCGAACGCACCGTTGAGCGCGCCGTTCATCCAGATGCCCATCGAGGTGAAGTGGGACAGGTCCGGGTTGGGGTACCCGACGCCCTGCACCACCGCCACCTGGCCTGCGTCGTAGAGCGCCTTCATGTAGGTGAGCTGCGGTGCGAGACCGACGTTCGCGTCGAGGGCGAGCACCTTGTCCGCCGCGATCGCGATGTTGGCGCGCTTGGTGTAGTAATCGCCGTTCGCATAAGGGACGAGCACGTTCAGCCCGTCCATGCCGCCGTACAGCGTGATGACGATGACGATCCCGTCGCTGGGGCCGATGGGAGCTCCGGCCCATGCTTCCGGGAGGCTGCCGCCGAAGAACTCGTCGGCGATGGTGCCCATGGTCATACCGGCGAACGCACCGGCACCGATGGCCTGCAGGAAGGTGCGTCGTGTCCAGCCGCGCGGTCCGGGCATGTCGTCTGGGTCCACCGCGAGGCGCCGATCCGTGGTGATGCTCATCCGACGTTCAGCTCCCCGGTCAGCATGACCATCGTCAACAGGTTGGTGACCGACGTCTTGCTCGTGGTGGTCGGCGTTGCCGCGCGTTCGGCGGCGAAGGTGTTGGCGAGCGAAGCGCGGGTTCCGTCCGCCAGTGGCGCGATCGAGAACGCCGCAGCGGCGACGTCGACAGCATCACCGGGCGTCAGCGCGTAGAGGTTGTCGTAACCACCGTTGGCGCGCATCAGCGCCGCGACCCGTTTGGCCAGGTTCGCACGGCCGCTGATCGCGCTCGTCGTCAGCCAGTAGCTGTTGTTCTTCCAACCGGCGACGTTCGGTGGGTTGAACAGGGTCTGCCCCATGCCGTCGGCGTAGTTGTAGACGGCGACGGCGCTCGATGTCAGCGCCGAGCCTGCGAGCAGCGCTGCAGCCCCTTCCGTCGGAGTGCGTACGAGTCCCTGCTTGACTGTCGGGGCGTAGAACTCGGGCCGCAGCAGCAGCGCTCGAACCAGCGGGCGGAGCTCCATGTTGTTGGCGATCAGGACGTCCCCGAGCTCGTTGACGATGTTGTCGGCCGGACCGGGCGCTGCCAGGAAGGTCCAGAGCTTGCGCGCGATGAACCGTGCCGCGGTGAGCCGCTTGGCGGCGTTGTCGCGAAGGATCTCATTGATGATGTCCGGTCCGTCCCAGTTCTTGGTCGTCCCGAAGAAGGTCTTGGTGCCGGTGTCGTGCTTGGTGGCGCGGAACTCGTACACGTGGGTCGTCGTGTTGTAGTTGTGCCCCGTCCATGCCCGCGACGCGGCGGCGACGTCGTCCTCGGTGTAGTTGCCGACGCCCAGCAGGAACAGCTCCATCAACTCGCGGGCGAAGTTCTGGTTGGGCGCGGCCTTCACGTTGACGGCGTTCGAGAGGTAGAGCAGCATCGCCGGCTCGATCGACATCTGCTGGGCGAGTGCGAGGTAGTTGCCGAGCGCCGACGTGCGGTAGAGCTGGTTCTGGCGGGTCATGTGGTCGGTTCGGCCGACCATGTCCCACTCGGTCGTGAAGTGACCGTGCCAGAACAGGGTCATCTTCTCCTGGAACGGCCGTGGCCGAGTGGCCATCGAATCCAGCCACCAGTTGTAGGTGGCAAGCATCTGCGCCGAGCTGTTCGCCGCGTCGTGGACCTGCAGATCGGCGGGCACCTGTGGGTTGGCGTTCGCGGTGAAGTCGAGGACGTTGTCGACCGCGGCGTCGATCGACAGCGGCGTCAGCTCCGCGATGCGACCAGCGCGTGCGACGAACTCCGTGCGCCGAAGGAGATGGGCGATGTCGGTTGCGTCTGCCACGATTTCAAGGACTCCCACACGATCTGACCGAACATCTGACGAATGATCTATCGGCCGGCTCGACCCGCGCTTGAGGTTGCCGCTCGGGCGCTCTCGCGCAGATGGGGTGAAATCCCCCAGATGAGGGACCGTGCCGCGGTCAGATGCCGCGGCGAGCGTTCGTGGCGCCGGTCAGGGGAACACGACGGTGCGATCGCCGATCAGCACGACCCGGTCCTGGGCGTGGGCCTGGACGGCGCGCGACAGCACGTTCCGCTCCACATCTCGTCCCATCCGCACCAACGCATCGGCGTCGTGGGTGTGGCTGACGCGTACGACGTCCTGATCGATGATCGGGCCTTCGTCGAGATCGGGCGTCACGTAGTGGGCGGTCGCGCCGATCAACTTCACGCCGCGGGCGTGGGCCTGGTGGTACGGCTTCGCGCCCTTGAAGCCCGGGAGGAACGAGTGGTGGATGTTGATCGCCCGGCCGCGCAACGCCTCGCAGAGGTCCTCGGACAGCACCTGCATGTAGCGGGCGAGCACCACGAAGTCGATCCGGTGCTCGTCGATCAGGTCGAGCAGCTTCGCTTCCTGCGCGGCCTTGGTGTCGGCGGTGATCGGCATGTGCAGGTACGGGATGCCGTAGCCCTCGACCATCTCGGCGCAGTCCGGGTGGTTCGAGACGACCAGGGGAACCTCGACCTGGAGCTCGCCCGTGCGGTAGCGGTAGAGCAGGTCGAGCAGGCAGTGGTCGAACTTGGAAACCATGATCAACGCCCGCCGGAAGTTGTCCTCGGCGCGGAGCTGCACGTCGATGTCGGTGCCGGCGAGTGACGACACGACGCCACCGCGGACCCGATCGAACTCCATGTTCTCGCTGACGAAACGGGTGCGCATCACGAACGTGTTCGAGCCGGGATCCGTGAACTGGGCGTTCTCGATGATGTTGCCAGCGACCGCCAACATCGCGCCGGTCACGCTGTGCACGATCCCCGGTCGGTCGTCGCAGCGGACGACCATCACATACTGACGTGGCATGGCGAAACCGTCCTCCTGGCGTGGCGGGTTGGTGGTGGTGCTCTCGAACGGTCGATCGTAGGGCGGCGGACGTCGCGTCGCCAGGAATTCCTTGCACAAGTGCCCCAGGAATGTCTGCGATCCCGAGCGCCCGTCAGCGACCCTCAGCGACCGCCGAGGTGCTCGTTCATCCACGCCGTCGCGAACTCGACGAGATCGCGAGCTGCGAAGAGCTCGCTCCGCGCCGCTCCCACTCGTCCCACCCGGACTCGGTCGGTGGACAGGTAGGCGCGCATGATGGTCGCGAAGTAGTCCTCGCCGGGATGGTCGACGATGCCCTCCGAGTCGTCGAGGCACTCCACGTCGCGCTCGCACGTGGCACCGTCCGGTCCGACGACTCGGTGTCGCCGTCGCACGCGGCGCTTGTCCGTCACGTCGGCGCGGTACTCGGCGAGGTGGATCATCGTCACCGTGTCCAGATCGGACCCGAGGCGCAGCACGCGCGCGTCGAGCGAGACCAAGCGCTCCAGCGACGAGCCCGGCCCGAAGTAGTCGTTCCACGGCACATCGTCGGTGAGGTGCTCCGCTGCGGCACCACGCGCCCCGAAGCGCGCATCCGGATGATCGCTGACGACGGTGCCGGCTCGCTGACGGAACACCTCGGCGAGGACGCCGACATCTGGGTCGGCCGGGGTGCGGAGACGATCGAACGGCTCACCCTCGACCGCGCCGAGGTTCATCACCGATGTGCCCGAGGCGCCGAGGACGTCGTCGAGCGCGTCGATGACCCCGTCGGCCCCTCCGGCTACCGCACCGATCGCACGCATCGATGCGTGCACCATCACGGTGTCCCCACTGCGCAGGCCCAGACGGCGCAGGTCGCGGGCGAGGGCATCGGCCGGCCACGGTGACTCGGTCACCGGCCGAGTCTGCCACGGCGCTCACCGCCGTCAGCGCGTTCCGTCGGTGCGTCGGTGCGTCGAGGTGTGGCGCTGTGAGGCCAGCAGTCCGATCCGGATCGCCTTGTCGACCGCCGCGACGCGATCGTCGACCTCGAGCTTGCGCAGCACGTGCGCCACATGGGTCTTCACCGTCTCGCGCGACACGAACAGCTTCAGGGCCACCTCGGCGTTGCTGAGCCCGTCGGCAAGGCATGCCAGCACCTGTCGCTCCCGCACCGACAGCGGGTTCACCGGCAGCTCCGTCAACGAGGCCGTCAGCACGGCGAGTGCACCGGGATCGAACACGCAGACTCGGCGAGCCGCGAGGCGGATCGTCTCGCCCAGTGTCGGGTGCCCGCGCCGGACGATGCCGGCGACGCCGGAGCGCAACGCGGCTGTCACTGCCGACGTCTCGACGGCGTCGATCAACATCACGACGGGCGCCGTCGGTGCGGCGGCGCGCAGCTCCTCCACCAGCGGCGCGCGGCCGTCCTGATCGAGAGCCACGGGACCGATGACGGCCACGGCATCCGGGTGCACAGCGAGCGCAGGCACACCATCCTCGCCGCAGGGCGCCGACGCGACGACCGTCAGGTCGGCGGTGGTGCTGAGCTCGCGTTCGACGAACGCACGGAAGACGTCATCCACGTGGATCAGGACGACGGAGACGTGTCGCGGGTCGGTGAACATGGTGGCGGATCGTCCGTGGCCTCATCGGCCATGCAAGCTGCTGAACGCTTCCGGCCCAGCGTCAGATGGCCCGAGCCGCCGGCTGCCTCGGAGTGCAGAGCCGTGCATCCGGTCACGGCAGGCGGACCGTCCACGGAGCAGCTCGCCCGCCGACCGTGGGCACCGTGCAGGAGGACAGCACATGTACACGAGCAACATCAGCCCCTGGGCCATCGCGGACACGCTCGACGAGCTGGTCTCGCTCGCGTGGACGACCTTCATCGGGTCGGACCTCGTGCGTGTCGATGCACGCGACCTCGGTCCGGATGTCGTCTGCGCGTCGATCTCCATCTCCGGTCCCAGCTCCGCGACGGTGTTGTTCTTCGCCGAACCGGCCTTGGCGCGCTGGGCCACGTCGGTCGTGCTCGATTCGCCGCCGGTGGAGCTCAGCGACGCTGACATCCACGACGTGTTCGGCGAGATCGTCAACATCGTCGGCGGCAACGTCAAGGGCGTCGTCAGCGATGGCGAGCAGCAGTGGGCGCTGTCCTTGCCGGTCGTCTCCAACGCGATGCAGTCGGCTCCCGGCAGCCGCCCGGCGGCGGTCACCTGCTTCCTCGCCGAAGGGGGCACGATGGGGTGCCAGATCCTGGAGGGATGACACCACGAGCGCCGGCGTCAAGACCCGTCGAGCGTCTCCTCGAACAACGCCAGCGCTGCCAGTGCGAACGCGACCATGTTGTCGGGGCGCACATCGAGTCCCGTGAGGATCCGTCGCGACGACTCGGTCGGCCCCGCGATCGCCAGCCAGCTGTGCCCGACGGGATCCCCGTAGGGGTTCGCCGGTCCAGCGGCACCCGCCTCGCCGATCGCCCATGTGGAGCCCAGCCGTACGACGGTGGAACGGGCGAGGTACGTGGCGAACGCCTCGGTCGCGCCACGCAGCTCGGCCGGCCGTTCGACCGCACCCGACACCCACGTCTTCACTGCCGCACCGGTGTAGATCACGGCGCCACCGAGGTAGTACTTCGACGCACCCGGAACCGACAGCAGGGCCGCAGAGATCAAGCCGCCGGCGGACCCTTCCGCGACACCTACCGTCTCGCCACGCTCGCGCAGGATCGCGCCGATTCGCTCTGCCGGTCCGGTCAACTCCGCGATGAACATGCCGTCAGCATGTCCCATCCACCGTGGTCGACGCGACCGTCGACGCGGTTCCCCGACCGTCGAGCGTCATCGCGCCAGCTGCGCGGCCTCACGCCGGTACTTGGCGAAGCCGACCGTCCGGCCGTTGTCGAGCCACCCGGCCGCATGGATGACGAAGTCGGCACCACTGTCGATCGCGGCGCGCGTCGCCAGCCCACTCTCGGCACCCGCCTGGGCATCGTCGACCTTGCTGGACGTCACGCCGCCGTAACCGAGGGCCGGCACGCCGACCCGGCGGGCGAGCTGGACGGCACCGGCCTGCACGAGCGCGGCACTCGGAGCGCCGAACTGTGGCTGCATCGTGCGCATGTCGAACGGCATCGCGTACACGCCGAGCACAGCGGGCGCACCGGCCCGGTAGAGCTGCGTCAGGGCCAGCCCGACGAGGGACTCGGCCAGGCCCTGGCTGAGCGCGCCGAGCACAGCCGCCGGGCCTGTTGCGCCCATCATCTGGAACGACGTGACGAGGCTGCCCTGCCCAGCGACTGCTGAGGCGCGCAGCACGCCGAGCATCCGCCCGCGCCACGTCAGCGGCGGGATGGAGTTGCAGAGGTGCATCAACGCGCACGATCCAGGGGGCAACGCGCTGCCGGCCGAGGCCAGCGCCTGCACCGTCAGCTCGATCACGTCGGCGGTGGACCCTTCGCCGGCCGTCGACCCGAGGAACGGCTTGTCCGAACACGTGAGGTGGGCCTGCGCCATGGCGAGGTAGCGCTCCGGCTCGTCGACGTCGTGCGGGACGCACATCATGTGACCGGTGTTGGCGAGGCCTGGCGCGGCGTCGGCGATGCGCACGAGCTCCTCGTAGTCGGCCATGGTGGCAGGACGCCGGACACTGTCGTCGTCGATGACGTTCGGCGGCCCATAGACGGGTGCGAAGATCGGCGAGGACTCTCCGATCTGAACGGAGCGGTTCGGGTTGCGCGCGTGCTGCACGAACGACTGCGGTGCGGACGAGACGATGTCGAGCAACGCCCCCACGCTCGAACGCACGCGGGCTCCCGAACCGTCGCCCATCGCTTCGCCGACGATCACGCCACGGCCCGCCGTGACGTCCAGGCCTGCGTCGCGCAGGCGGTCGATCGATTCCGCGTCGTCGAGGAGTTGCACACCGACCTCGCCGAGGATGCGGTCGGCGCCCGCGATGGCGAGATCGATCACGCCATCCGGCAGGCGCAGCGGAGGACGGTCGGGCATGCATGTCGGACCGTACCGGACACGACCCGGTAACCTGGTTGTTCGGTCCCCGAACAGTTCGATGGGCTCATGAACTCAGGTGCACATGTCCGCTGACGATCCCACCCTCACCATCGCCCGGCTCAGCCGGGTGCTGGAGAACCATGGCACGGGCGATCTCT
>JAOBWO010000058.1 GCA_025463415.1 Acidimicrobiales bacterium
TCCGCAGCCGCGGCCTCGAGGCGTACCAGTCCATCATCAACGTCCAGGTCTGAGTCAGGATCATCGGTGAAGAACCAACAGCTCGACGGCTATGCGAACAAGTGGAAGGCCCTTTCGATCGGCCAGCGTGTCGTCATCCTGACAACCGTGGTCGGTCTGTCGGTCGGCGGGTACGTCGTCTACGGCAAGGCAACCGCGACCAAGTACTCGGTGCTCTTCGCCAACCTCGATGACAAGACCGCATCCGACGTGCTCGCCAAGCTCGATGCGAAGGGCATCCCCCATGAGCTCGAAGCGAACGGCACGCGGATCCTGGTCCCCACCGACCAGCTCGCCTCCAGCCGGCTCGAGCTGGCATCGCAGGGTGTGACCGGTCAGGCCGTGCCGAAGGGCTTCGACGAGATCTTCTCCAACCAGGGCCTCGCCAGCAGCGACTTCGAGCAGCGGGTCAACTACGAGCGAGCGCTCGAGGGCGAGCTCGCCCGCACGCTGCTCGCGATGGAGCCCGTCGCGGGTGCCAGCGTGCAGCTCAGCATCCCCCAGCAGTCGATCTTCATCGGCGACAGCTCGACTCCCGGCGAGACGCCGACGGCATCGGTGATGCTGTCGCTGAAGCGTCCGCTGACCTCGGCGGAGACGAGCACCGTCGCGAACATGATCGCATCGTCGGTCGAGGGGCTCACCCCTCAGCAGGTCACGATCGCGTCCTCCGACGGCACGTTGCTGCAGGCCGCCGGCGAGGACACCTCGGCGGGCGGCAGTGGTGCGACGGCCAAGAACCTCGAGGTCACCCATGAGTACGAGACCTCGATGGCCGACCGCCTGACCCAGCTCGCCCGCACGATCTCCGGTCAGCCCGGCGCAACCGTGCAGGTCCGCGCCGAGCTCGACTTCACCCAGTCCACCACCGAGCACGAGACGATCGACCCGACCAAGAACACACCGACGGCCGACCACACCACGACCGAGTCCTGGAGCGGCACCGGCTCCACCGCCGGCGGCGTGTCGGGAGCCAGCGGTGGACCCACCGGCGCCGGCACCAACGGCGGGAACGGGACGTACAGCAAGTCCGACCAGACCACCACGTTCACGCCGGGCGATCGCACGATCACCAAGTCCACGCAGACCTCCCCGACGGTGACCAAGCTGTCCATCGCTGTCGTCGTGCCCGTCGCTTCCGCCTCGCCCGCCGCCGCAGCTGCTGCCGCGGCTGCCGCCGCTGCCGCGACGAGTGCCACCGCCACCACGCTCGCCGGAGCCCCCGCGACCACCACTGCGGCAACGACCACACCGACCACCACTCTGGCCACCACCGCCGTCGACAGCGCGATGCTGACCCGTCTCATCGGTTCAGCTGCCGGCATCGATGCCACTCGGGGCGACACGATCGAGGTCGCCATCGTCCCCGCCCTCGCCACCGACTCCGGTGCGCTGATCACCAACGACTCCATCCAACCCGTCGCTCCTCCCGTCAAGCCGCTCACGACGGTCTACGCCGAAGCAGCTGGCGGCGGTGCTGTGGCCATGCTCCTCCTCGTGATGATCATGCGCCGTCGCCGCAAGAAGAAGGAGAAGCTGCAGGCGCTGATCAACGGTGATGCAGCGGCACGCAAGGGCAAGAAGAAGGGCTCGAAGAAGGACGCCGCGGCAGATCCCACCGAGGTCGTGCCCGTCGTCGCCCGGAAGACTCCCCTCCCGGACAACGACCCCGACCGTGTCGCCGTCGACGAGATCAAGGGCGACCTCGAGAAGATGCTCAACGAGAGCCCCGAGTCCCTCGCTGCTCTGCTCAGCTCCTGGATGGCGAAATGAGTCGCCGACGCAACGGGGGCTCGACCGTCATCGAGCGCTCGGACGAGGTGGACGCCGCACCAGTGCAGAAGCCGACCTCGCACCTGCTCGACGGCGGGTTCCCCGGCGCACGCAGCGTCGCCATCGTGGTCGCCTCGCTCGGCAACGAGCTCGGTGCAAAGGTGCTCAGCCACTTCTCGGTTCCCGAGGTGGAGGCCATCGTCCGCGAAGTGAAGGACATGCCCCGCATCCCGATGAGCGAGGTCAAGGACCTCGTCGGCCGGTTGCGCGACGAGGCCGTCGCGCAGTCGTTCGCGATCGCCGGCGGCATCGACAAGGCTCGCGAGCTGCTGCGCCGCAGCCATGGCGCCAACGCCGATGCGATCCTCGAGCAGATCATGGCGGCGTCGTCCAGCGTGCCGTTCCAGTTCCTCCGTGGACGCCGCACCGAGCAGATCGTCACCTACTTGCTGCCCGAGCACCCGCAGGTGATCGCGCTCGTCCTCGCCCACCTGCCCGTCGCCACGTCCGCCCAGGTCATCGAGGGCCTGCCAGCGGATCTCCGTGCAGATGTCGCGACCCGCTATGCGAAGATGGACTCCACCGATCCCGAGGTCGTCGCCGAGGTCGAGCTCGCCCTCCTGCGCCGCGTCGGTGCGGGCACCAGCAACGAGCCGACCCACTCACGCGGCGGCATCAAGCCGCTCGCGCAACTGCTCAACAACGTCGCCCGTGACACCGAGAAGGTGGTGCTCGGCGAGCTCGATCGCTCGGACCCGGCACTCGCCAGTGCGGTGCGCGACCTGATGTTCGTGTTCGAGGACATCGCCGGCCTCGACGACCGCAGCCTGCAGGAGGTGCTGCGCATCGCCGACACCCGCACCATCGCGCTGGCCCTGAAGGACGCAGCGCTCCCGGTGCGCGAGAAGATCGAGGGCAACCTGTCCAAGCGTGCCGCGGAGGACGTCGCCGAATACGGCTCGACACTCGGCATGGTGCGCCGGTCGGACGTCGAAGCCGCGCAGCAAGAGGTCGTGCGCGGCGCCCGCAAGCTGGAAGAGGAAGGCAAGATCGTGCTGATGCGCAGCGGCGGCGGCGGTGGCGGCGGCGGAGAGTTCATCTCGTGACACGGGTCCTCCAGCGCCCGTCCTTCGACGACGCTCCGATCGACGTCCCCGCCCCACCCTCGTGGGACTCGTCGGCGCTCGCGGCGTACGAGCTCGGCTACGAGCGCGGCTCGGCTGCCGGGCGCGAGTCCGGCCGGCTCGACCTGTTGATCATCGAGGGCCACATCGATCGCTGCAGGGCTGCGGTCGCCGAGGCCGCGGACGCGATGTCGCGTCGGGTGCTCGAGGTCGCCGAACTGTTCGTCACCACCACGCTCAGGCATGTGCCCGAAGCGCGCACGGCCGGGCTGCTCGTCCGCCTGGGTGAGGTGCTCACCTCGTTCGATCCCGGTGCGATCACCCTCACCGTGCACCCCGACGACGCCGAGGCCGCCGCCGCGTGCATCGCCCGGCGACCGCCGAACGGTCAGAACATCACCGTGCTGTCCGACCGCAGGCTCTCCCCCGGCGAGTTCCGCTTGAACAGCGACTGGGCACAGGCCGAGGGCACGTTCGATCGCTACATTGCCGCAGCGCGCGAAGCACTCGAGCTCCACCTGTCTGCGGACCCCCGATGACCGGCGCATCCGGACCGGGCACGGCGAGCCCGATCAGCACGTCGTCCGCACCGGCGATCAACCCGACGTCCGGTGGCAACGCGTCACGTCCGACGACGGTCTCCTGGACGTCGCCCCGCGATCGCGCATCGAAGTGGTCGGCCGCCGGGGAGGCCCAACAAGAGGACCAGCACGCCGATCCCGATGACGATGCGCACGACGTCGTGCCCGGTGGACTGCCGATCGCGCTGCCGATCCGGGGCACCGTCGCGGTGATCCGCGGCATGGAGGTCGGCGTGCGCGGCATCCGCCTCCCGATGGGCACTGCGGTCTCCGTGGACGCGATGGGTGGCACGCTCGATGCAGAAGTCGTCGCAGCCAGCGACGGGGAGGTCCGCCTGGCGATGCTCGGCGAGCCGCTCGGCCTGGCGTGCGGCGACATGGCCCGTCCAACGCTGGCCAGTGGACAACCGATGGGCAGCGGGGTCCTCGGCCGCGTCGTCGACGCGCTCGGCCACCCGATCGACGGCGAGGGCCCGGTCAACGCCGCCCGCGGCCTGATCGATCGACCCGTTCCACCAGCACTGACCCGCCGCCGGATCACCGAGCCGATGCCGGTCGGCGTTCGCGTCCTCGATGCGTTCACGACCCTGGCCAAGGGCCAGCGCGTCGGTCTGTTCGCCGGATCCGGCGTCGGCAAGTCGACCTTGCTCGGCATGATCGCGCGTGGTGCCGAGGCCGACTGCGTCGTCATCTGCCTGGTCGGCGAGCGTGGTCGTGAGGTGCGTGAGTTCCTCGAGGACGATCTCGGGCCCGACGCTGCATCGCGAGCTGCCGTCGTGGTGGCGACCTCCGACCAACCGGCGC
>JAOBWO010000031.1 GCA_025463415.1 Acidimicrobiales bacterium
AGGCCCTGGACGATGCTGTACGAGCCGTCCTTGCACGTGACCGGGAACGAGGAGATCAAGCCCTCCGGCACGCCGTAGGAGCCGTCCGACGGGATGGCCATGCTGACCCAGTCGCCCTCGGCAGTGCCGAGGTGCCATGAACGGACGTGATCGATCGCGGCGTTCGCTGCCGAGGCTGCAGACGACGCGCCACGGGCCTCGATGATGGCCGCGCCGCGCTTGGCCACGGTGGGGATGAACGTGCCATCGACCCACGCGTGGTCGTCGACGAGCTCGTAGGCGTTCTTGCCGTTGACCTCGGCGTGGAACAGATCGGGGTACTGGGTCGTGGAGTGATTGCCCCAGATGGTCATCTTCTTGACGGCGCTGACCGGCTGACCGGTCTTGGTGGCGAGCTGCGACACAGCCCGGTTGTGGTCGAGCCGCGTCATTGCCGTGAAGCGCCCGGCGTCGAGGCCCTTGGCGTTGCTCTGCGCGATGAGCGCGTTGGTGTTCGCCGGGTTGCCGACGACGAGGATCCTGACGTCCTTCTTGGCGCTGCGGCTGAGGGCCTCGCCCTGCGGCTTGAAGATGCCACCGTTCGCGCTGAGCAGATCGCTGCGCTCCATGCCGGCCTTGCGCGGCATCGCGCCGACGAGCAGGACGACATCGGCGTCACCGAACGCGACATCCGCGTCGTCCGTGCCGACCGTGCCGGCCAGCAACGGGAACGCGCAGTCGTCGAGCTCCATGCGCACGCCGTCGAGCGCCTTCAGCGCCGGCGTGACCTCGAGCAGCTGCAGGATCACCGGCTGGTCGTCACCGAGCATGGCGCCCGAAGCAATTCGGAACAAGAGGCTGTAGCCGATCTGGCCGGCGGCACCTGAGACGGCAACACGAAGAGGACTGTTCATGTCCCCGAGCGTAGGCCCGTGAGCTGCGACCGGACCAAACCCATCGATGCTCGTCAACGGCCGTCAACCGGTGGTCGTCACCGGATCCGGGATGGTGGGGAGACCGACGGCGGACAGGATCAGGTTCGCGTAGAACCGCGCCGCCGGACCGTCGTTGAGGTGGATGCGACCGTCGGACTTGGAGAGGTGGTCCTCGATCTCCTTGCCACGAGTCGCCCAGTCGATGATGTGCACGTTCGGGTGCGTGAGCGGCAGCGCGTTGATGAGCGCGTTGTTGCCGTCGACCCAGGCGAGCGGCGCTTTGATCGTCATGAAGAACACGTGCGGGATGCCGGCCAACAGCGTCGCCATCTGCTCGTACTCGGCCTGGGTCACCGGGCCGTTGGTGCCCGACTGGACGACCACTGCGTTGGTGATGTCGTACTGGGCGAGGTCCTGCTCGATTTGGGTGATGATCGCAGCGCCCTGGATGCTCTCGTGTGCATCGACCGTGACGCCGTTGTCGGTCAGTCGGTTGAACGCCCCCTGCATCACCGACTCGCCGATCGCGAGGTTGGCGATGACCGGCTTGGTCGGGACCGTGGTGGTCGGGATCGCCGTGGTCGTCGACTCGCCGGGAACGGTCACGGTGGTGACGCCGGGAATCGTTGCGCCGGCAAGGGTGCTGGCCGTGATCGCGGTCGGATCCGGCGGCAGCGTCACGACGGTGGACCCCGAGGGGTCGACGGTGGGGGTCGTGCTCTGGTCGGCGATCTGGCTGTTGCACTCGATGGTCGAGGTGCACTTCACGTCCGAGGTGGCCAGCGACACGCCGGCATAGCCGACGATGAGGCCTGCGATGCCGAGGCCGACCATGAGTTGCGTGCCCCCGCGGGTGAACCAGCCGAAGAACTCGCGCTTGCGCACCGGCGTCTCCACGAAGCGGTAGCTGGCCTCGGCCACGACGACGGTGATCGCGATGGCCATCACGAACTTCGGGAACGTCAGCGCGATGCCGGCCTGCTTGCGGATGATCTGGTAGATCGGCCAGTGGAAGAGGTACAGCCCGTACGAGCGGGTGCCGATCCAGTTGAGCACCCTGTTGCCGAGGAACTTTCCGACCAGGGAACCGCTGTGCGTCACGGCGGCGATCACGGCCAGCGTGCACAGCCCGGTCAGCAGGAAGCCGCCGCGGAACAGGAGGCTGAAGTAGGTGCCGGTGAAGGAGTCGAACAGCTGGTAGTTCACCATCAGCGCCGCCAGCCCGACGAGCCCGATCGCGGCCCACACGTCCAGTTTGCGACCCTTGTCGCGCAGGGGCCCTCGGCTGATGGCCAACGGTCGCCACAACATCGCGAAGCCGGCACCCAGCAAGATGCCGGTGGACCGGCTGATCGTGCCGAGGTACAGGAAGTTGTTCTTCTCGACGAGGCGACCGAACACCTCGACGTACGCGCTGGGGAAGTCGCCGGTGCTGCTGTTGTAGAAGCCGCCGTGGAAGTACGCGGCGGTGCCGATCGTGATCAACAGCGAGATCGTGATCAGCCACAGCCCGATCTGGGGCAGGCGCTCGCGGCCTCGGCGCAGCAGCACGATCATCACGAGCGGCCAGATGAGGTAGAACTGCTCCTCCACGGCGAGCGACCACAGATGGCGCAGCGGCACGAAGTCGGCCAGGGCCGCGTAGCCCTGACCCGTCCAGATCTGGTACCAGTTGCTGACGTAGAACACCGCGCCGACGACGTCGCCGCGCAGCTTGCCGAGCGGGTTGCGGTAGAACAGCGCGCAGTACCCGACGACGAGCACGAGGGTCAGGTAGAGCGCTGGCAACAGGCGTCGGAACCGCCTTCCCCAGAACGCGCGCAGCGAGATGAACCCTGCTCGTTCGTGCTCCGCGATCAGCAGCAGCGTGATCAGGTATCCGCTGATCACGAAGAAGACCTCGACCCCGAGGAACCCCGCCGACAGCCAGGCGTGGTTGGCGTGGAAGATCATCACCGCGACGACGGCGAGCGCGCGCATGCCATCGAGGCCGGGCAGGTACGGCACACGACTGATCTGGTTCGAGGACGCGCGAGGCG
>JAOBWO010000094.1 GCA_025463415.1 Acidimicrobiales bacterium
GGTCCCCTTCGCGCTGGACGCACGCGCGATGCACCAGGCCGACGCCGACCTGCTGCTCGTGGTCCCGTCACGCGACGCGTCCCCGGTGACGCGATCGCTGGCCGCCGCCGCCGCCCGCCGCCCACCCACCATCGTCCCCTGGGACTGACCCCCCGAACCCCGGGCAACCCCGTTCTTTGCACCCCCAGGGCCCCACCGGGGCCCGAACACCGACAAGTCCGGAGCAGCCGCCGCGTGAGGCGACAGGTCAGGCGAGAGATCAGGCGACGGAGCGACGGACGTCGTCGAGGTGGTGCTCCAGCTCGTGGAGCGCCTGTGCCGCCACCCACAGCAGGCTGCGATCAGCGGACCGCGGCCAGGGGTAGACGAGTGTGCGCGACAACTGCACCGGGTCGAGCAGCTCCACCGTTCGGGCGAGCATCCCTGCGGCCACCACGACTTCGAGGGCCAACCGTTGCGGCTCCTCGCGGGCGTAGAGTCCGGCCGCCATGCGCACGTCGTTGAACATCGGCTTGGGCGTCGGGTTGTCCTCGGCGAGGCCGTTGATGATCCGGTCGCGGAGGTTGAACAGCACGTCGCGGGAATGACAGGCGTACTCGATGGTCGACCACATCGTCGGCTCCGGCCGGTCGCTCACGCCGGGTGCGCCCGCGTCGAGCACGGCCCCCATCGCACTCGCACCTGCCCGCAGCCTCGGCGGGATCTCTGTCGCGGTGACCGCATCCCACTCGAACCCGCAGACCTCGCATGACTCCACGACACGAGCGTAGGAGCGCGGAGTCGGAGCATCGCGACCAATTTCCGACGGGTGGGCTCATTGCTGACGACCCGTAGCCTCTACAGGCTGTGATGGATCGCCTCGACGCCGTAGAAGATGAGTTCCTGACGGTGGAGGCCGAGCTGTCCGACGGCGCCGTGCACAGCGATCCGTCCATGCTGCGCCAGAAGACCAAGCGGTACAAGGAGCTCGCGCCGATCGTCGAGCTGATTCGTGCCCATCGCGCTGCGGTCGACGATGCCGCCGCCGCCAGTGAGCTGCTCGCCATGGCGACCCCCGAGGAGCGTGAGTCGATGCGGGCCGAGCTGGCCACCGCGGAGGCCGACATCGAACGCATCGCCGAGGAGATCCGGCTGATGCTGCTGCCCCGCGATCCGAATGACGGCAAGGCCGTGATCGTCGAGATTCGTGGCGCGGAGGGCGGCGAGGAAGCGAACCTGTTCGCACGCGACCTGTTCGAGATGTACTCCGGGTACGCCGCTCAGGAGGGTTGGAAGATCGAGGTGCTGTCGAGCGACGTCAGCGATCTCGGCGGGCTCAACCAGACGACCTTCATGATCAACGGTGACACCACGTGGGGCCACATGAAGTTCGAGGGCGGCACCCACCGAGTCCAGCGTGTGCCGGTCACCGAGAGCCAGGGACGCATCCACACGTCGTCGGCGACGGTGCTGATCCTCGCCGAGGCCGAAGAGGTCGAGGTGGAGATCGACGAGCGCGACCTGCAGATCGATGTCTACCGCGCCAGCGGTCCCGGCGGGCAGGGAGTCAACACCACCGACTCGGCCGTGCGGATCACCCACAAGCCCACCGGCATCGCCGTCGCGATGCAGGACGAGCGGAGTCAGCTCCAGAACCGGGCGCGGGCGATGACCGTGCTGCGCGCCCGACTGCTCCAGGCGGCCCAGGACGAGGCGGACGCGAAGGCCTCTGTGGAGCGCAAGTCGCAGGTGGGCACCGGTGGACGCGGCGAGAAGATCCGCACCTACAACTACAAGGAGAACCGGGTGACGGACCACCGCATCGGGTTCACGCTCTATCAGCTCCAGGACGTGCTGGCCGGCAACCTCACACCGGTCGTCGAAGCGTTGATCGCCGACGAGCGCGCCAAGCAACTCGCCGGCGGCGGTGATGCCTGACCGCGCCGGTCACCAGGACGGCACGACGTGGCGCCAACTGTTGGCCGAGACCGCCGAGGTGCTCGGCGACCGCCAGCACGCGCGGTGGATGTGCGAGGTGGCGAGCGGCGCCGACAGCGGCGACGAGTTCCTGGCCGAGCTCGACCAGCCGGCCTCGCATCGCATGGTCGCCCACCTCGACGCGATGATCGCCCGCCGCCTCACCGGCGAGCCGCTGCAGTACGTGCTCGGCACCTGGCAGTTCCGTCGGCTCGACCTGATGGTCGACCGGCGGGTGTTGATCCCCCGCCCGGAGACCGAGTGGGTGTGCGAGACGGCCCTCGCGTTGGCGCGCACCGTGTGGTCGGCCGACGCGTCGAGGCCCGTCACCACGGTGGATCTCGGCACGGGCAGCGGTGCGATCGGCCTCTCTCTCGCCGTGGAGCTGCCGATCGAATCGGTGCAGGTGTGGCTGGCCGACATCTCCACCGATGCGCTCGACGTCGCCCGGGCCAACCTCGCCGGCATCGGCCGAGCCGGCGCCGCCGTGCGGATCGTCGAGGGATCGTGGTTCGCGGCGTTGCCGGAGTCGCTCCGGGGCGAGATCGATCTCGTCGTCGCCAACCCCCCGTACATTGCCGAGGGCGACCCTGATGTGACGGCGGAGGTCATGAGGTGGGAACCGCACCTCGCCCTGTTCGCGGGCACGGATGGGCTGCGCGACATCGCCACGATCGTCAGCGATGCTGCGGAGTGGCTCCGGCCGGGGGGCTGGCTGGTGATCGAGATCGGTGCCGATCAGGGTCCGGCAGTGCGCGCGTTGCTCCGCTCGGCCGGCTTCAACGACGTCGAGATCCGGCCCGACCTCGCGGGGCGCGACCGCGTCGCACTCGGCTCTCGCCCGACCTGATCCGCGAACGACGGGAGCGGCTGGATCGCCTCAGTCGAAGCGAGCGGCGAGCTGGCCGAGGAGGTTCTGCTCCTGCGGGTCGATCTCGTGATCGATCCCGGCCACGTCACGTGCCGCCGAGAACAGGGATGCGCGCAACACGGTGCTGCTGATCCTCGCGTCGACGGTGTCGAGGAACTCCTCGATCGCGTCGCCCGAGACCGCGGCGCGCACCTTGGCCATGGCCGGCCCGAGGTACTGCTCGAACGAGAACGTCGGGCTCTCCCAACCGGACTCGACGGTGATGTTGCGGATCTCGTCGAGCTCCTCGGGCGTGATGTGGTGATCGACGATCATCACCAGGAGGAGCAGCTCGAGCGCGGCTTCGTGCTCGCGGTCCTCGGTGGCATGCACGGCCACGTTGGTGTAGAGATCCTGGAGGCGCGTTCTCACGCGACCCAACGTAGCGGGCGGCTACGGCTCGATGCGCAACGCGCGCCGCAGGAACTCGAGCTGGTGGAGGAGCAGGTTCTCGGCCACGACCTCCTGCGGCGTCATGTGGGTGACCCCGGACAACGGCAGGACCTCGTGGGCCTTGCCCGCCGCGAGCAGCGCCGCCGACAGCTGCAGGGTGTGCGCCGCCACGACGTTGTCGTCGGCGAGGCCGTGGATCAGCAGCAGCGGACGGGTCAACCGATCGGCGAGATCGAGGAGTGACGACACGTCGTAGGGCTCCGGATCGCTGAATGGATCGCCGAGGTAGCGCTCGGTGTAGTGCGTGTCGTACAGCCGCCAATCGGTGACGGGTGCGCCGGCGATGCCTGCGTGGAACACGTCCGGCCGGGTCAGCACCG
Organism: Acidimicrobiales bacterium; assembly: GCA_025463415.1. GTDB lineage: Bacteria > Actinomycetota > Acidimicrobiia > Acidimicrobiales > Ilumatobacteraceae > WLMZ01. The sequence goes on from JAOBWO010000094.1 coordinate 3,640, forward strand.
CGAGCGCCGAGAGGTATCCGCCGAAGCTCCACCCGCGCATCGCGACGCGCCCGCGATCCAGTTCGATGCCCTGCGCGCGAAGCACCTCGGTGATGCCCTCGAGGGCGCGCACCTGGTCGTCGATCACGGGTCCTGCGAGATCGTGGTAGACCGCCCGCTCCCACTCGGTGCCGCGGCCCGGTGTGCCCCGACCGTCGGCGATGATGACGGCGAAGCCCTGGTCGGCGAACCACTGGGACGACAGGTAGGCACTGCGCGCGCTCAGCACACGTTGCGCGTGCGGGCCCCCGTAGGGATCGAGCAGCACCGGCAGCGGTCCCTCGATCGCGCCGTGGGGCAGCAGCACGGCGACGGCGAGATCGTCGTCGCCGACGCGGTGGATCGTGACGTTCGGCTCGACCAGCGGCGTCTGCGCGTTGGAGGCGATCACGGTCTCGCCGAGCCGCGTCACTGCGCCGTGCGCGTCGAGCGTGCTCGAGCGCAGCACCGTGTGTCCACCGCCGACGGACGCGGTGTGAACGCCGGCGGTCTCGGCCGTCAGTGATCGACACGAGGGGCCGTCGGGATCGTCGGTGTCGCACACCCACACGTGCTGAACCGTCGGGTCGTCCAGCGGGTTGGCGAGGAAGGTCACGGTGCCATCACCGACGGCGACCACCGCTCGCACCTGCACATCACTGGGCGACACCGCCGTGTCGCCGATCAGCAGGCGGCGCGCGCCGGCGCGATCTGCGGCCACGACGAGCCGACCGTCGGCCAGCATGTCCGGCGTGCCGACGACGAGCTCCACCCATTGATCGTCGTGATCGTCGAAGATCACGGTCGTGTCGCCCGTGACGGGATCGGCGGAGAGCACCAGCAGATCGGTCTGATCGCGGGACTGCACGGTCAGCAGCAGCCGGTCGGCGTCGGCCCACACCACGTTGGCGAGGTAGGGAAACGCGTCGGCGTCCCAGCGCACGTCGACGATCGAGCCGTCGAGCGACACGACGTGCAACGAGACCGTCGCGTTGTCCGTGCCGGCAGCGGGGTAGCGGTGCTGCGTCGGCACGACGTTCGGATGGGCGGGATCGCCGATGTACCACGTTGCGATGGGTGAGCTGTCGCTGCGCTCGACTGCGATGGTGGTGCCGTCCGGTGACCACCAGTAGCCGCGCTGGCGGCGCATCTCTTCGGCCGCGATGAACTCTGCGCTGCCCCACGTGATCGAGCTCTCGCCGCCCTCCGCCTCGGGCTCGCCGATCAGCTCCCAGCTCGTGCCGTCCAGCTCGCCGATCCGCAGCGCGCTTCCACTGACGTAGGCGACACGTGCTGCGAGTGGGTCCGGCCGCGGGTCGAACACCGGACCGTCGACGGCGAGCTCGCGTGCGGTGCCCGAGACGAGACCTGCCACGAACAGGCGACCGGCGAGCGCGAAGCACGTCACGGTCACCGCGGCATCCGTGGCGTACGCCACCACGCCGCCGGCTCCCTCGCGGGCTCGTTCGCGCCGCGCCTTCTCCTCCGCCGGCAGCTCGGTGTCGTCGCCATCGGCCAGGAGCGTGCGCGCGTCGGCGACCAGGCGCTCGGTGCCCGTCCCCACGTCCAGCACCCAGAGGCAGTTCACGGGATCGTCGCCGGCTGCGCTGCGACAGAAGACGACGCGCGTGCCGTCGGGCGACACCGTGACGTTGCGTGGCTCGCCCAGCGTGAGCCGCTGCGTTCGTGCGTACTGCCGAGGAAACGTGAGGTCGCTCATCGCCGCAAACCGTACCGGCCAGCGGACACCGTGGGCCCAGGTCGGCCGCGACGAGCCCGACGTCCGGTCGTGCGCGAGATCAGGCCGGCTTCACCAGGATCTTGGCGTGAGCCTCGGGATTGCCGAGATCCGTGAACGCCTGCGGGACGCCATCGATGCCGACCGTGCCGGTGATCCACGGCGAGAGGTCGACCCGCTGGTCGGCGATCGCGTTGAGCGCGTAGTTGAACTCGCCCGGCTCGTAGCCGAGGACGAACTGCAGGTTCAGCTCGCGGCCGATCCCGAGCATCGGATAGATGTGGTCCTGCTGCATGCACGCGCCGACGACCAGGATCCGGGTGTTGCGCGGTGCCACGCGCATCGCCTCGTTGATCATGCCCGGTACGCCGACGGCCTCGAAGATGACGAGCTGACGGATCCCGTCGGCGGTGCGCCATGCGTCGATGGCCGACGTCACCTTCGGATCGACGACGACGTCGGCGCCGAGCAGCTCGGCGAGGGCGCGGCGCTTGGGGGAGAAGTCGGCAGCGATGACGGGGCCGATGCCGCGCAGCTTGAGCTCGGCGATGCAGGCCAGGCCGACCGGCCCGAGACCCATCACGATCGCCGATTCGCCGGGGACGATCTTGCTCTTGGCGACCGCGTGCACGCCGACGGCGAGTGGTTCGGTCAGCGCAGCCAGATCGACCGGCAGACCGGTCGGCACCTTGACCGCGAGCAGCTCGTTGAGGACCATCAGCTCGGCGTAGCCGCCGGGATAGCGGTTGCTGAAGCCGATGCCGTGGAGCCCGCTGGCGTCGAACGCCACCGGCATCGACACGATCACGTCGCCGACCGCGAGGTTCCCCACGTCGGGACCGACCTCGACGACCTCACAGCAGAACTCGTGGCCCATGACCATGTCGTGCTCGGGCACGAACATCTGCATGCCCATCGGGTCCTCGGGAACCCCGTCGTTCAGCTCCGCGCTGAGCTCGCGCTGTTCCCGCCCGTGAGCCAGCAGGTGGAGGTCGCTGCCGCAGATGCCGCACGCGAGGACCTTGGTGAGCACCTGCCCGGAACCCGGCGCGGGCTCGGCGATGTCGTCCACCCGGAGCTGCCAATCACGAACCACGGCTGCGCGCATGGGCGCAGCGTACGCACCTCGTCAGTGGCTGAACGAGGCGATCGCCTGCACGACGACATCGAACGCGGCGTCGGCGTCGAGCCCCACCTGCACGGCACAGTTCGGGTCCGGTCGCTCGCGCAACCCGCGCTCGTCGATCAGCGTCATCCCGCGGGTCAGGGCGCCGGACGTCTCGACCTGCACGCGGCGATGCCGCCGTTCGAACAGGCGCGGGTGGGTCAGCGCCAGCACCGCACACGGGTCGTGCACGGGAGCACCGGTGAGGTTGTCGCTGCGCTGCACGTAGGTCCCGCTGAAGAACACGAAGAGGTCGGCCAGCACGCCGGCCAGTCGGCCGGGAAGCGCACGCACGAGGTCGATCCGCTCGGGTGTGGCCTGGAACTGGTGGGTCAGGTCGAGCCCACTCATGATCAACGGGCCGCCGAAGTCGAACACGATCGCGGCGGCCTCGGGATCGGCCCACATGTTGAACTCGGCTGCGGCGGTGCGGTTGCCGAACGAGCCGCCACCCATCAGCGAGATGCCGCCGAGCCGCCCGGCGAGGTCGTTCGCGCTGCGCAGCGCGAGGGCGACGTTCGTCATCGGGCCGGTGGCCACCAGCCACGTGCCCTCGGTGGCGCGACAGGTCTCAATGATGAACTCGACCGCGTCCGCACTGGTCACGGCGCGGGTCGGCTCGGGCAGGTCGGCGCCGTCGATGCCGCTCTCGCCGTGCACGTAGTCGGCGTGCTTGGCCTCGGCCACCAGAGGGCGGCTCGCACCGCTGTGCACGGGCGTCTCGGTGAGCCCGAGGAGATCGGTGACGATCAACGCGTTGCGGGTCGTCAACTCCAGCGGAGCGTTGCCGGCGACGGTGGTGATCCCGAGCAGGTCGGCGTGTGCTGCCGCCACCACGATCGCGATCGCATCATCGTGCCCAGGGTCGCAGTCGAGGATGATCGGGAGGCGGGTCGATTCGCTCATATGCCCCACATGATGCCGCGCCCACCCCCCGCATGCGCCCCCACCACCCCCAGTTCCGCGCAACCGCCGCCCCCTCACGCGCGTGTTCTGCTGCGAACAACAGCAAGCGCGGCGCAGGCCGTGCCGCGCTTGCTGTTGTTCGCAGCAGAAGGTGCGCTCTGCCGGGCTGGAACTTGCGCGGAAGTGGGGGTGGCGCGGGACTAGTAGGCGTCGGGGACGAGGAGGGTGCCGTCGGGGGCGAGGGTGGCGGGGCGGCCGACCCACTCGCCCTCGCACATCGCTGCGGCGAGGGTGCGGTCGGTGGAGCGGGCCCACGCTCGCCGGCCGTCGGACAGCAGGCAAGCCGCATACACCGTCTCGGGGATGCCGTCGCGATCGTGCATCACCGTGTACACCTCGATCGTCGCCGGGCCTGCGGCCTCCTCGATCGTCGCCACGTCGCGGCGCGGCATCGCGTTGATCTCGTCCTGGGGCGTGCCGTGCTTGAAGCCGTCCGTCGGTGGGGTGGTGCTGTAGATGCCGAACGCGTGCTTCGTCGCGTAGCCGCCGTTCGCCCACACCAAGCCGTTGCTGCCCGGTGCGGCGCGCACATCGTTCATCACGGTCGCGATCGCGTGCATCACGTAGTTGTTCCACGGGCCGCCGGCGAAGGGCAGCCCGCCGGTGCGGGTCAGCTGGCGGTCGAGGGCGAGGCCGAGCGACCGCGCACCGAGCTGCACCGCAGACGGGAAGCAGCTGTAGAGGTCGACGATGTCGATGTCGGCGATCGTCATCCCCGCCAGCTCGAGCGCCATCCGGCCGCCGAGCTCGATCGCGGGCGTGCTCGCGAAGCTCCACCGGTTGCTGATGTACTTGTGCTCGTGGCAGTCCGTGCCGGCGTGGATGAACACCCACCGGTCGCGCGGCACCCCGAGCGCCTCGGCCTTGGCGACGCTGCACATGATCAGTCCGGCAGCCATGTCGACGTCGTTGTTCGAGTTCATGTACTTCGTGTACGGGAAGCCGATCATCCGGTTCCTCGGCGTCGCCGTGCGGATCTCCTCGGGCGAGCGCTCGATCTGCATCCACGCGTTCGGGTTGGCGGCAGCCACCGCACTGAACCGGGACCACAGCTCGCTGGCCACGACGCGCTGTTCGTCGACGGTGCGCCCGGCAGCGTTGCGGATCGCCGTCTCGAACATCGGGTAGATCTGCACCGGGGCGTAGATGCCGAGCGCCCGCTCGGCCTCGTGGCTCATCGCGAGGTCCTCGCCCACGGTCTCGGGGACCTGATCGGCCGGCGCGGTCGGCCAGTCCAGCTCGACACCCTGCTGCTTGGCTCGGCTCCGGGTGCGGCTGGCTTCGCCACCGGTCAGGATCGCCAGGTCGACCTCGCCCGCTTGGATCTGCAATGCGGTCCTGTTGACCAACGATTGCGGGCTGTTGCCGCCATGCGTCGTGAGTGCGGTGTGGGTCGGCAGCAGCCCGAGCTGCTCGGCGATCAGCAGCGCCGGGTTGCCGTGGCGCCAGCTCAGCAGCGCGACCACCGTCACCGCATCGGGGTGTGGGATCTCGGCAAGGCCCGCGTCGTCGGCCGCCGAGTGGATCGCCCGGCACATCATCTCGACCGGGTCGAGGGCTTCGGCCACCGTTTCGACGTGCTGGGCGTACTGCCCGCAACCGATGAGGACTGGGGTGCGGGGATCGAGCGCCATGTGGCCGAGGCTAGAGCCGCGGTCTCGGTCGGGACGTGCTCGCCGAACGAGGTCGGCTCATTGCAGGCGCTGCAGTGGCCGGACGTAAGATCGCCGCGTGTCACGCATCGCGATCGGGTCCGACCACGCCGGCTTCTTGCTGAAGGAGCACTTCATCGAGGTGCTCAAGGGCGCCGGGCTCGAGGTCATCGATCACGGCACGCACAGCACCGAGAGCGTCGACTACCCGCCGATCTGCAGCGCGGTGGCGCGCACGGTCCGCGACGGCCGAGCAGAAGTCGGCGTGGTCCTCGGGGGCAGCGGCCAGGGCGAGCAGCTCGCCGCGAACAAGGTCCACGGTGTCCGTGCCGCGCTGTGCAACGACCTGTTCACCGCTCGACTCGCCCGTCAGCACAACGACGCGAACGTGCTCAGCATCGGCGCCCGCGTGGTCGGCATCGAACTCGCCGAGGAGATCCTGATGACGTTCCTCGGCACCGAGTTCGAGGGTGGTCGCCATCAGCGCCGGATCGATCAGCTGATGGCGATCGAGCGGGCCGAGGCCGATCTCGGGTTCGCGTCCGACTCCGCGCACTGATCCATCGTCCGACGCGCCCACACATCCATCGTTCCCACTGCACCACCAGGAGTCACCATGCCTTGGCCATCCGATCTCGAACCCGATGACGCCGTCTTCGATCTCATCGACCGCGAGGTGCAGCGGCAATCGACCGGTCTGCAGCTGATCGCGAGCGAGAACTTCACCTCGCCCGCCGTGATGCGGGCCACCGGTTCGGTGCTCACCAACAAGTACTCCGAGGGATATCCCGGCAAGCGCTACTACGGCGGCAACGCGATCGTCGACGACATCGAGGCGATCGCGATCTCTCGCGCCAAGGAGCTGTTCGGTGCCGAGCACGCCAACGTGCAGCCGCACAGCGGAGCGAGCGCGAACATGGCCGTCTACTTGGGCCTGCTCGACAAGGGCGACACGATCATGGGTCTCAGCCTCGATCACGGCGGCCATCTCACCCACGGCTCGCCCGTCAACGCGAGCGGCATCTTCTACAACTTCGTGTCGTACAAGGTCGACCCGAGTGACGAGCGGATCGACTACGAGGCGATGCGCGAGCTTGCCCTCGAGCACAAGCCGAAGATGATCGTGGCCGGCACCACCAGCTACCCGCGCCGACTCGATCCGGAGGTCTTCAAGAAGGTCGCCGACGAGGTCGGTGCGATGTTGATGTTCGACATGGCTCACCTCGCAGGCCTCGTCGCCGGCGGTGCGCACCCGAACCCGGTGCCGCTGGCCGACGTCGTCACGTTCACCACGCACAAGACGCTCCGCGGCCCACGCGGCGGCTGCATCCTGTCCAAGGCGGCGCACGCGGCGAAGATCGACAAGGCCGTCTTCCCCGGCAGCCAGGGCGGCCCGCTCGAGCACGTCATCGCCGGCAAGGCCGTCGCCTTCCGTGAGGCGATGCACCCGAGCTTCACGGTCTACGCCCACCAGATCACGGCCAACGCATCTGCGCTCGCCGAGGCGCTGGCACACCAGGGCTTCCGCCTCGTCAGCGGTGGCACGGACAACCACCTCATGGTTGTCGACCTCACCCCGTTCGACGCTGAACTGACCGGCAAGGAGGCCCAGAGCGTGCTCGACGTCGCCGGCATCACGTTGAACAAGAACACGATCCCGAACGATCCGCGCAGCCCGTTCGTGACGAGCGGTGTGCGCATCGGTACGCCGAGCGTCACCACCCAGGGCATGCGCGAGCCGGAGATGAACGAGATCGCCGCGCTGATCGCGGAAGCGCTCCGCGGCCGGGCCGACGACGCCAAGCTGGGGGACGTGAAGGCGCGCGTCGGCGCGCTCTGCGCCCGCTTTCCCGTGTACTCCTGACGACTCGGGTGCATCACTAGGGTTGGCGCCGATGCCGCACACGAGTGAGTACCTCCTCATCGGTGCGTTCGCGGCAGCGGCCACGTTCGTCCTCACGTATCCCGTCAAGTACCTCGCGACGCGGCTGGGATGGGTCGTCGAACCCGACGCTCGACGCGTGCACACCGTCACCACGCCCGACGTCGGCGGCATCGCGATGTTCGGCGGGTTCCTGGTCGCGATCCTCGCCAGCCGCCTCTTCAGCGCGTTCAATTCGCTGTACGGCACGTCGGAGATGGTCGGGGTCGTCGTGGCTGCGGCCGTCATCTTCCTGGTGGGCCTGCTCGACGACGTGCGCGAGATCTCGGCGCCGGCCAAGGTGGCCGGCACCGTGGCTGCGGGGTTGGTGCTCGTCTGGTACGGCGTGACGATGTACTACTTCCGCTTCCCTCTGGTCGACGTGTTCCTGCTGGCCAACGACTGGGTTCCGTTGATCACCATCGTGTGGCTGCTCGGGATGAGCCAGGCGATCAACCTGATCGACGGACTCGACGGGCTGGCCGCCGGTGTGGTCGCGATCGCGGCCAGCGCGTTCTTCCTCTACAGCCGCGAGCTCGAGGCCGCCAACTTCCTCGCCGAACCGAACATCGGTCCACTCGTCTGCATCATCGCGGTCGGGATCTGCCTGGGCTTCCTGCCGCACAACTTCAACCCGGCGCGGATCTTCATGGGCGACGGCGGCGCGCTCCTGCTGGGCCTGCTGATGGCCACGGCGACCACCGTGGTCGGCGGACGGTCCAGCCAGGACCAGAAGTTCTTCGGCCAGTCCTACTTCTTCTTCGCTCCGCTGTTCATCCCGTTGCTGATCCTCGGCGTGCCGATCTTCGACACCCTGTTCGCGATCGTGCGCCGCGCCTCACGACGGCAGGGCATGGCCACGGCCGACAAGGGCCATCTCCACCACCGGTTGATGAACCTCGGTCACGGCCAGCGGCGCAGCGTCTTGATCCTCTGGCTGTGGACCGCGCTGCTGTCAGCCTTCGTGCTGTACCCGGTGTACACCAACAGCGGCGCGTCGCTGGCGGTCATCGGGATCCTCGCCCTCGGACTCGGCCTCTTCACCGTGCTCCATCCGGAGGCCAGACGCACCCGGGCGAGGCACTCGACGATGTCGATCTCGCGCATCGACGGGAGCGTGGTCGTCGTCGAGCCGCGCGAGCCGGACTCCGGCGAAGCAGCCTCCTGACCCGGGCTACAGTCGCGAGCAACGACTGTGACGTGCGGCTCGAGCGATGGTGGACTTGGAGTTCCTCGGCCACGACCGCTAGATTGTTCTCGCGTTCACAAGCTTCGGTGACATCGGCGTCGCCGGGCTGCGAGACGTCACGCCCACTCATGGACCTCCTTCCCCGCAAGCAGCGCACCAGCTCGGACGACGGCCTCGGCCGCGGTATGGAGTTTGCGATCCTCGTGCTCATGTTCCTGGGCGTCGGGTACCTCCTC
>JAOBWO010000097.1 GCA_025463415.1 Acidimicrobiales bacterium
GCGCGAGCGCCGTGGCCATCTCGGCATCGACCTCGCGGTTCGCGGCCACGATGCCGCCGAACGCGCTGACCGGATCGCACGCGTTCGCCAGGACGTACGCCTCGGCGATCGTGTCGCGCACCGCGACACCGCACGGGTTGGCGTGCTTGACGATGACGACTGCCGGGGCGTCGAAGCGATTGACCATCCGCCACGCCGCTTCGGTGTCGTAGACGTTGAGGTAGCTGAGCTCCTTGCCGCCGTGCTGCACGGCGGTGTCCCACCAACTCGTCGCGCCGGCCCGCCGGTAGCGGGCGCCGTCCTGGTGCGGGTTCTCGCCGTAGCGGAGCGGCTGGGCGAGGTCGAGTGACAGGTGCAGCGATGATGGCAACGGCTGCTCGGCATCGACGGCGAACCAGTTCGCGATCTCGGCGTCGTACGCAGCGATGCGCGCGAACGCCGTCGCGGCAAGCGATCGACGGGTCGTCGCGGTCAGCGAACCGTGCTCGCGGATCTCGGTGAGCACCGGCTCGTACTGCGCCGGGTCCATCACGACACCGACGTGCGCATGGTTCTTCGCCGCAGCGCGGATCAGCGTCGGTCCACCGATGTCGATCAGGTCGATGCTCGGGTTCGAGGTGAACGGGTACAGGTTGACGACGGCCAACGCGAACGGCTCGATGCCGTACTTCTCGAGATCGGCGAGGTGCTCGGGTTGATCGAGATCGGCGAGCAAGCCGCCGTGGATCGCGGGGTGCAGGGTGACGACGCGATGCCCGAGGATCGCGGGGAAGCCGGTCAGCTCGGCGAGGTCGGTGACCGGCAGACCCGCATCGGCGATCGCTTTCGCAGTGCCGCCACTGCTGATCAACCTCCAGCCGAGATCGTGGAGACCGGCCGCGAGGTCCACGACGCCGGACTTGTCGAACACGGACAGGAGAGCTGTTGGCACGGCTCGACCATAGAGCAACGATCCGCCGCCGGGCCCACCTGATTGACGAACTGTTCAGCGCGTTTCGACGAGGTCCGCGTACGGCGTAACGCAGACCGCATCAGGGCGAACTGTGGAGGTATCCGCAGGTGATGGTGCACGACCCAGGATTGGGTTCGGTGTACGGTTCCTCGGAAAGCAAGTTCCGTTCCGGAGTACCTGGAGGCAGACAGTGGATTTCAGCAAGTTCAAACCATCTGATTGGTTGAAGGTGGGTGGTGGAGCCGTCATGCTCATCGCCTTCTTCCTGCCGTGGTGGTCGCTCGATATTCCTGGAGTCGGCGATGCCGGCAGCGTGTCGGGTTCGGACTACTTCTTCACCGGCGTCGTTCCCTGGTTGCTGCTCATCGCGGTCGGCGTGCTCACCTTCTTGGCCGCGACCGGCAAGTTCACGCTGCCCAGCACGATGCCTGCGCCGCTGATCTTCTTGGCCGCTTCAGCACTGGCGTTCCTCCTCGTGCTGATCCGCTTCTTCAGCGACGGCTTCGACTATTCGGGAGTGGGCTACGACAACTACATCTCCCGTGGCGCCGGGCTGTACCTCGCGCTGCTGGCAGCGATCGCGGTGCTCGTCGGCTCGTTCATGGGTTTCAAGGAGTCCGGCGGCGACCTCAACGATCTCAAGAACGTCAACAAGCTGAAGGGTCAGTTCAGCGGTGGCCCCGGCGCACCGCCGCCCCCGCCCGGCATGCAGCCCCCGCCGCCTCCGCCCCCGCCCGGTGGTGGCTTCACACCGCCCCCGCCTCCCCCGCCGGTGTGAGCTGACGTCACACGTGCAATGAACAACTGAAGAGCCCCGGGCCACTGGCCCGGGGCTCTTCTCGTTCTCGTCGCAGGTTCCTGGCGGAGTGGAGGCTTTGCGCATCACCCGGCCGCATCACAAGGCCTCCGGCAACTCGAGTCCGTTCGCCGTGGAGGCATTGCGCACTGCCCGCACGCTTCACAAGGCCTCCGGCTAGAGGCTGGCGACGATCTCCGCCATCAGGTCGCCGGCTTCGGTGGGGTTGAGACCGACCCGCACGCCGGCCGCGGCGAGCGCGTCCATCTTGCCCTGAGCCGTGCCCTTGCCGCCGCTGACGATCGCGCCGGCGTGACCCATCTTCTTGCCCGCCGGTGCCGTGACGCCCGCGATGTACGCGCTCATCGGCTTGGTGACGTTGGCCTTGATGTACTCGGCAGCTTCTTCTTCGGCCGAGCCGCCGATCTCACCGATCATGATGATCGCGTGGGTCTCGGGATCGGCCTGGAACTCCTTGAGGCAGTCGATGAAGTTGGTGCCGGGCACCGGGTCGCCGCCGATGCCGACGCAGGTCGACACGCCGATGCCGCGCTGCTTGAGCTCGTACAACGCCTGATACGTCAGCGTTCCCGAGCGCGACACGATGCCGACGTTCGGGCCAGCGGCGGAGGGCAGCGCAGCGATCTCGCCGGCGGTGATGCCGATGTTGCACTTCCCGGGGCTGATGATGCCCGGGCAGTTCGGGCCGAGCAGCCGGGTGTTCGGGTGGTCGCGCAGCAGCGTGTTGTAGACACGGGCCTCGTCCTGGGCGGGGATGCCCTCGGTGATGCACACGATGAAGCTGATCCCCGCGGCAGCGGCCTCGAGGATCGCGGCCGAGGCGGCCTTCGGCGGAACGGCGATGAACGACGCCGTGGCGCCGGTGGCTGCAACAGCCTCGGCCACGGTGTTGAACACGGGGATGCCTTCGACATCCGTGCCGCCCTTGCCCGGGGTGACACCGCCGACGACCTGGGTGCCGTAGGCCTTGTTGCGCAGACCGTGGTACTTGCCCTGTCCGCCGGTGAGGCCCTGGACGATGACCTTGGTGTTCTGATCGACGAAGATCGACATGACTAGTTCCCTGT
>JAOBWO010000115.1 GCA_025463415.1 Acidimicrobiales bacterium
CGCAGCAGTTGACGCGCGCCGGGCACGACGTGCTCGTGCTCGAACGCGCGGATCGCATCGGCGGTCTGCTCCGCTACGGCATCCCCGAGTTCAAGATGGAGAAGCGCCACCTCGATCGTCGGATCGCCCAGATGGAGGCCGAGGGGACCGAGTTCCGCACCAACGCCGCCGTGGGCAACGGGATCGACATCGACATCCTCCTTGCGACGAACGACGCGATCGTGCTGGCGTGTGGGTCCACGGCATGGCGCGACCTCCCGATCCCGGGCCGTGAGCTGCGCGGCATCCACCAGGCGATGGAGTTCCTGCCGCTCGCGAACCGCGTCCAGCAGGGGGACGCCGCTTCGTCGCCGATCGACGCCAACGGGAAGCACGTCGTCATCATCGGCGGCGGCGACACCGGTGCCGACTGCCTCGGCACCTCACATCGCCAAGGTGCCGCGTCCGTGACGCAGCTGGAGATCCTCCCCGAGCCGCCGCAGTCGCGGGCATCGAGCAACCCGTGGCCGCAGTGGAGCCTGATCCTGCGCACCTCGTCGGCCCACGAAGAGGGCGGCGATCGCGTGTACAGCGTGAACACCGAGCGGTTCATCGACGACGGGATGGGCAACGTCAAGGCGTTGCTGCTGCACGAGGTCGAGATGATCGACGGCAAGTTCACCAAGGTCGAGGGCTCCGACCGCGAGCTGCCGGCGGACCTCGTCTTCCTCGCGATGGGCTTCCTCGGACCCGAGAAGGGCACCTGGCTCGACGAGCTGGGCGTCGCGCTGGACGAGCGGGGCAACGTGCGTCGCGACGACGACTTCATGTCGAGCGTTCCCGGCGTGTTCGTGGCGGGTGACATGGGCCGCGGCCAGAGCCTGATCGTGTGGGCGATCGCCGAAGGCCGCTCGTGCGCGGCGGGCGCGGACAGGTACCTGATGGGCGATTCCGACCTGCCCTCGCCGGTGCTGCCCACCACCCGACCACTCGCCTGACCAGTGACGGAAGATCAGCGGACCTCGCGCGTATGCTCTGGCGCATGAGGTCTCGTGTCGTCGCGGTCGGTCTGAGCGCGGTGTCGCTGCTCGGAGTCGCCGCCTGTGGAAGCTCGGCCGGTACGGGTGCCCCGCCAGCCACCACCATCCTCCTCGGACCGCCCTCGTACCAGACCCTGGTGCCGGCCACCAGCACGATCCCACCGGCGACGCTTCCCGGCGATCCGGGCGCGGTCGTCACCAACGAGCAGTCGTACACGCTCAAGAGCGGCGACTACCTCTACGGCATCGCCAAGTCGTATTGCGTCAAGGCCCAGGACATCGCCGACTACAACGGCTGGACGGACGACATCAACACCCACCAGCTCGTGCCGGGCGTCTCGATCAAGATCCCGCCGAACGGCTGCGCCTACAACTCGGCCACAGCGGCCACCAGCGCGCCGATCGTCACGACGGTCGCGACGGCTGCGGCAACCTCCACCACGTTCGACGTGGCCAGCGGCGGCACGTACAAGGTCGTCTCCGGCGACTACCTCGGCGGCATCGCCAAGAAGACCGGCGCAACGGTCGACGGCATCGTCGCCGCCAACGGCTGGGCCGACGGTGCGGCCCACGTGATCATCCCCGGCCAGACGATCAAGCTCCCCGCCAAGACCGGCTGATCGCCAGCATCTTCGGTCACCGGAGGATCTGTGAAGCGACCGTCCGGCGAGGAAAGCCTCCGGTGGCGAGCTGGCTCGGCGACTGGAGGATCTGTGACGCACCCGTCCGGTGCGCACGGCCTCCGGTCGGGGCGTGAGGCTGGCCGCCGCAGACGTCACCGGTCGCAGCACCGCCCCCTTCGTTGCGGGGTTCCATTCGGTGCGGCGACGAGACTCGACGTCAGCCGAGGTCGGGCCAGCGGCGCTTCTGGCGCCGGCGGATGCCCATGTCGCCGAGCTGGCGTTGCTCGGTGAGCGCCCATTGGCGACGCCATCCGTTGTACTCGGGGCCCGTCAGCTTCGGGTTCTTGCCCTCGGCCCGGTTGCGGCGCGAGGTCCAGTAGTCGGTCAGGCTCTCGTCACCGAGCAGCGCGACGGCCGCTTCGATGCGAGCGTTGAACCGGCGCGTGTTCTCGTCCTCGCGCGGCATCAACGGCTGCCCGAACACCACTTTGGTGCGGCCGGGCTTGGGGCGCTTCATGCCCTTGCCGAAGATCGGGCCGGTGCCGTCGATGAACATCGGCACGACCGGCGCGCCGGTGCGCGCGGAGAGGTACGCCGGGCCACCCTTGAAGTCCTGGCCCCAGCCATCCGGCGACCGACCACCCTCCGGGTAGATCAGCAGGCTCCAGCCGTCGGCCATGAGATCGCGGATCTGGTCGGCTGACTTGCGGCCGGTCGATTCGCGGTCGAGGGGGAGTGCGTTGAGCGCGAGTGCCGACGCGCTGCCGCGCGCCTTCGACGTGAAGAAGTAGTCGGCGGCGGCGGCCACCATCAGCTTGTGCCGCCACGGCTCGGGGATGCAGTAGATCGACAGCGGCGTGTCGAGGTGGCTGTGGTGGTTCGGCGTGAAGATCAGCGGTGGCGGGTTCTTGCGCGTCCGCAGGTCCTCCAGGCGGTCTGCGCCTTGGATGTCCGGCGAGGCGACGCCCTTGATGAACAGACGCATCGGGCCTTCGGTCCAGAGCACACGGCCGATGCGCGCCGGGTACTTGCGCGCCCAACCGGTCTCGAAGTCGGCACCGAGCTTGGAGGGCTCGCGTGGCACCACGACACCGCGCGGCACGTTCGGCTTGCGATACGGGAAACCCTTGGTGGACAAGGGTTTGGCTGCCTTGGCGAGCAGCGACTCGACCGAACCGGCAGCACGCGCGGCGCGCCGGAGGTTGGTGACGCTGCGGATCTTGTCGTCGCGCTTGCCGATCAGCGATGCCATGGCGGAACCGTCACTTGACGTCGGCCACCAGGACCGGCGGCGTGTGGAGGTGGGTGATCGTCGGCGTGCGGCCGACGACATCGGAGGCGATCTCGAACGCATCGTCCATCGTCGAAGCCGGGGTGAAGCCGAGGCGGCGGACAGCCTTCACGTCGCCCCCGACGATGATCACCCGGCTGCAGTGCTGCATGCCGTGCGCGCCCCAGTACCACATGTAGAACGGGTGGACGCCGTGGTAGGCGTAGCTGGTGCGGTAGAGGTGCTTGTACCACTCGTCCTCGGCGAAGCGCTTCTCGTACTTCTCGCTCATCACGTGCGGATCGGTGGTCTCCGACAGCACCTGCTCGAAGAAGTCGATGTAGCTCGGGTGGTGCACCGGGTGGAAGTCCCACGGCGTCGGGTGGGTCATGATCACGACGCCACCCTCTTTCACGAGCGGCTTGCCGCGGTACATGTTGAACAGGTAGCCGAGGCCCATGCACATCACCAGGATCGGGTTCATGATCGAGTTGACGTTGTAGGGGCAGATGAACGGGATGCCCATGGTCAAGATGTCGGTTTGACCCTGCACCTCGACGAGCTGCTGCTTGTACACGTTCTCGGTGGTCACCTTGTGCACGGCTTCCACCTCGCCAGCCTGCACGCTGGTCATCTGGTGCGGCGCCTCGATGCTGTGGAAGATGTTGCGCGCCATGCGCGTCGGCGTGCGCTTCAGCGCGTTCGAGGACACGACGAAGCTGGCTCGGTCGCGGGCGTTCCACTCCCACTC
>JAOBWO010000176.1 GCA_025463415.1 Acidimicrobiales bacterium
TGCAGCAGGAGGGCGGCCGCAAGCTGCGCCTCGGCGCCGCACAGGTGATGCGTGTCGCGCAGGGTCTGTACGAGCGTGGCTACATCACGTACATGCGCACCGACAACGTGGTGCTCAGCGAGGAAGCGCTCGCTGCCGTGCGCACCGAGGTCGGGCGCGCGTACGGCCAGCAGTTCCTGTCCAAGGCGCCGCGTCAGTTCACGACGAAGATCAAGAACGCGCAGGAGGCCCATGAGGCCATCCGTCCCACGACACCGCTGCGCGCTCCGGATCAGGTATCGGCCGAGCTCAACCTGCAGGAGCTCGCGCTGTACCGGATGATCTGGCAGCGCACGCTTGCGTCGCAGATGGCCGACGCCACCGGCACCACGGTCAGTGTGCGCCTCGCTGCCACGGCGGCACCGTCCGCCGGCCGCGCCGCCCAGCAGTGCGAGTTCGCGGCAAGCGGCACCACGATCACGTTCGCCGGCTACCGCCAGGTGTACGTCGAGTCCACCGACGACGACGCGGTCGAAGAGGAGAAGGAAGCTCTGCTGCCGGCGCTCACGGTCGGCCAGGTCGTCCCCGTCGCGTCGATCACCCCGAACGGCCACGCCACGAGCCCTCCGGCGCGCTACACCGAGGCCAGCATCGTCAAGCGCCTCGAAGAGCTCGGCATCGGCCGGCCCAGCACCTGGGCCAGCATCATCCAGACGGTGCAGGACCGCGGCTACGTGTGGAAGAAGGGCCAGGCCCTCGTGCCGACGTGGACTGCGTTCGCCGTGGTCGGCCTGCTCGAGAAGCACTTCGACGGCCTCGTCGACTACGCGTTCACCGCGCGCATCGAGGAAGACCTGGACAAGATCGCGCGCAGCGAGCCGCAGAAGGACAAGAGGCTCGATCGGTTCTACTTCGGTGACGAGAGCGATGTCGCGTTGCCCGGGCTGAAGCGCCTCGTGACCGAGAACCTCGACGAGATCGACGCCGCAGAGATCAACACCTTCCCCATCGGGCTGGACCCGGACGGCGTCGAGATCGTCGCCAAGCCGGGCAAGTACGGTCCCTACGTGAAGCGGGGCGACGACACCGCCAGCATCCCCGAGGACATGACGCCCGACGAGCTGACCGTCGAAGCCGCGCTGGCCCTGCTCGCTCAGCCGAAGAGCGACACGCCGATCGGCGAGCTCGACGGGCTGCCGGTCTTCGCCAAGAGCGGCCGCTACGGACCCTACGTGCAGTGGGGCACCCCCGATCTCCTCCCCCCGGGGATGGAGAAGCCGAAGATGGCCAGCCTCTTCAAGACGATGACGCTGGAGCGGATCACCGTCGCCGATGCGTCGGATCTGCTGCAGCTCCCACGCACACTCGGCGTCGACCCTGCCGACGGTGTCGCGATCCTCGCCAACAACGGCCGCTACGGACCGTACGTGCAGAAGGGCAAGGACTACCGCAACATCACCAGCGAGGAGCAGTTGCTGGAGATCACGTTGCCGCAGGCCCTGGAGATCTTCTCCCAGCCGAAGAGCTACAAGCGCGGTGGTCCGTCGCTGGCGGCGAAGGGTCCGCTGCGCGAGTTCGGGGTCGACCCCGTGAGCGAGAAGCCCGTCGTCGCCAAGGACGGCAAGTTCGGCGTGTACGTCACCGATGGCGAGACCAACGCCTCGCTGAGCAAGGGCGACCGGCTCGACGCGATGGGCAACGAGCGCGCCTACGAACTGCTGGCGATCCGCCGCGAAGCCATCATCGAAAAGGGTGGCGTGCCCGGCAAGAAGGCGGCGGCCACCAAGAAGGCTGCCGCCAAGAAGGCCACTGCGAAGAAAGCACCCGCCAAGCGGGCCGCGCCGAAGAAGGCTGCAGCCAAGAGGGCCTGATCCGCACGCGAGGCGTCACGCCTTCGGCTTGCGGCATACGATCTCGCCGTTCGGGATCATGAACCAGGCGCCCGGCGCATCGATCCACGCCAGCCACGTCTCGCGCATCGTCGCGATGTCGTCAGCTGTGGCCGCACCCTGTCCGAGGGCTTGCGCGCCGAACGTCGTGGCGCTGACCCGTTCGGCCCACGTCGTGCCCCACCACGCCCGGTCGATGTCGTCGGCAAAGCACCACAGCGACGCCGTCGAGTGGACATCGATGAAGCCGGCCTCGATGGCCCAGTGGCGCAGCCGGCGCCCCGCGTCCGGCTCGCCGCCGTTGGACCGGCTGACCGTCTGATAAGTAGACATCCACCGGGTCAACCCGGGCATCTCCGGGTACCAGATCATCCCGCTGTAGTCGGCGTCGCGAGCGGCGACGATGCCACCCGGCTTGGCGACGCGGCCCATCTCGCGCAGCACCGCGACCGGATCCGCCACGTGCTGCAGGGTCTGGTGGGCGTGCACGACGTCGAAGGTCTCGTCGGGGAAGTCGAGCGCATAGGCGTCACCTGTCGCGAACCGCACGTTGGAGATGCCCGATGCGGCGGCCTGCTCCTCAGCGTGGGCGACGACGTCGGCCGACGCGTCCATCCCGACCACATCACCGGGCGCCACACGGACTGCGATGTCGGTCGTGATCGTGCCCGGCCCGCATCCGACATCGAGCACGTTCGAACCCGGGGTGAGATGCCCGATCAGGTAGGCAGCCGAGTTCGCGACGGTGCGCCACGAGTGTGAACGCAGCACGGCGGCGTGGTGTCCGTGGGTGTATTGCTCAGGCATGTCATCTCACATTCTAGGATCTGAATATCACTGTATGGTACACCTGGTGAACGCGACGGGCAAGCAAATTCGCGGCACGTGCGGCGCGACCTCCGCCCATCGATCACCGAGGAGGCGCAGAGGGCGACCGCTATGGTGCTCACCGTGACCGGGCCAGGCCGATACATCGCACTCGAAGGCGCTGAGGCCTGCGGCAAGAGCACGCACGCTGTCCTCCTCGCCAACGAGCTCGGGGCGGTTCTCACCCGCGAGACCGGCGGCACTCGCATCGGCGCGGCGATCCGCCAGATCCTGCACGACACCGACAACCACGAGCTCTCCGATCATGCCGAGGTGCTGCTGATCGCCGCCGACCGCGCCCAGCACCTCGCGGAGGTGATCCGTCCGTCGCTCGCCCAGGGACGACACGTGGTCAGCGACCGGAGTGCCTACTCGAGCCTGGCGTACCAGGGGTACGGCCGCGGCGTGCCGATCGAGGTCGTGCGTAGCACCTCCGACTGGGCACTCGACGGCACCTGGCCCGAGCTCGTGTTGCTCATCGACGTACCGCCGGAGATCCTTGCCCAGCGGATGTCCGTCCGCGAGCTGGATCGCTTCGAGCAAGCCGATGCCGCCTTCCACGACCGTGTGCGCGCAGGGTTCGCGACGATGGCGGCGGCGGATCCGCAGCACTGGCTCGTCGTCGATGGCACGGGGTCGATGGACGAGGTCGCGGCGACCATCCGCTCGACCGTCAGAGAACGGCTCGGCATCTGATGAGCCTCGACCTCGCCACCAATGGTGTGCGCGACAGCGTGTGGGACGGCGTCGTCGGCCAACCCACTGCCGTTCGACGGCTCACCGCATCCGCCGACAACCCGCTGCACGCGTACCTCTTCGTCGGTCCCGCCGGCAGCACCAAGAACGAGGCATCCCGCGCCTTCGCCGGGTTGCTGCTCGCCGGCGTCGACGATCCGCATCAACGTGATGCCCGCCTCGCTCTCGCCGGTCAGCACCCCGACGTGCGCGAGTTCGCCCGGGTGGGAGCGGCGATCTCCAAGGACCAGGCCGACGAGATCATCCGCCTCGCCGCGCTCGCGCCGAACGAGAGCAACCGCAAGGTGCTGATCCTCGACGAGTTCCATCTGCTCAGCCCAGAGGCCGCGGCGAAGTTGCTGAAGACGATCGAGGAGCCTCCCGCCAGCACGGTGTTCGTGATCCTCGCCGACTTCATGCCGCCCGACCTCGTCACGATCGCATCGCGATGCATCCGCATCGACTTCCAGCCGATCCTCGACGAGGTCATCGTCGACGTCCTCGTCGGCGAAGGCACCGATCCGGAACGCGCCGCCGAGGCCGCGGCTGCCGCACGTGGCGACCTGACCCGAGCGCGCCTGCTGGCCAACGACACCCACCTCGCTGCCCGGCGGGCGATGTTCGCCGACGCCCCGAAGCGACTCGACGGCACGGGCAGCGCCGTCATGGCGGTCGTCGACGAGCTGCTCGCCGAGATCGAGGCGGCCGCTGCGCCGCTGGCGAGCCGTCACGAAGCCGAGGTCGTCGCGCTGGAGGAGCGGATCAAATCGCTGGGCGAGCGAGGCAGTGGGAAGAAGACGCTCGAAGAGCGACACAAGCGCGAGCTCCGCCGGCATCGCGTGGACGAGCTGCGCGCCGGGCTGGCCACGCTTGCCGGTTCGTACCGCGACGCGCTCGTCGCCGGCACGCTCCCCCGGCCGGAGGCGGCATCGACGGCGATCACGCGCATCCACAAGGCGCTCGAGGCGCTCGACCGCAACCCCAACGAGCAGCTCCTCCTGCAGGCACTGCTGTTGGAACTGCCGTCGCTTCCTGCGTGATCGAGTAAACACTCAGCATGCCGAAGCTGAGCGAGGACGAGATCTGGGGGTTCCTCGCCGAACCGAACCACCTCGCGCGCGTCGCGACCGTGGACTACGGCGGCATGCCGCGGGTCGTGCCGCTGTGGTTCATCCTCGACGGCGATCTGCTGTGCTTCACACCTCGCGAGCCCGCAGCGATCTGGCAGAACATGCTGCGCGACCCACGTGTCGGGGTCTCCGTCGACGAGGACGAGCTGCCGTACCGCAAGGTGACCCTGCAGGCGCACATCCAGGTGCTCTACCAACCCGGGCGCGACCGCTTGTGGCAGCACCTGTACCGGGCCATTGCAGCGCGATACATCTCCGTCGATGAAGCACACGCGTACGTCGATTCCACCGATGATCAGCCACGCGCGTTGTGCGCGATCGACCTCACCGCCGAGACGACTCGCATCACGTCGTGGCGGATGCCGCTGCCCGGCGAGGATCCCCGCGGCATCTGGCACGACCGCTACTACGTGCCGGGTTCGAAGTTGGCGGCGGCACCCGACCAAGGTCGCAATCGACCGTAGGCCCGTCGGGGATGGCCGCTAGCATCTCTGCGACGCCCAGATAGCTCAGTCGGTAGAGCATTTCACTCGTAATGAAAAGGTCGAGAGTTCGATTCTCTCTCTGGGCTCCAGTCCGCCGACGCTGTCACCGAATGTCGCCGCAGAGGCGACATTTGGTGACAGCGTTCGAGGTTTGAGGGCGGGTCAGCGCGCGTTGATCGGGCTGTAGGCGACGCTGGCGGGCACCGGCTGGACAGAGCCGGATGCCGGCGGGATCACGTCGAGCAGCCCCCGCTGGCGAAGGATCGGCATCACGCCTTCGCCGAACCAGTAGGCCTCCTCGAGATGCGGATGTCCGGACAGGATGAACTCGTCGAAGCCGAGCTGGTGGTACTCCTCGATCCGGTCCGCGACGTCGGCGTGGCTCCCGACAAGAGTCGTGCCGGCACCGCCGCGCACCAGGCCGTAGCCGGCCCACAGGTTGGGCGAGACGACGAGATCGTCGCGTGAGCCACCGTGCAGCGACAGCATCCGCTGCTGCCCGACCGACTGGCTCGCGCTCAAGGTGCTCTGCGCGAGATCGACGAGGGCCGGATCGAGGCCTTCGAGGAACCGGTCGGTCTCGGCCCATGCGTCGGCGGCACGATCGCGCGTGATGGTGTGCAGCCGGATGCCGAAGCGCAGCGTTCGACCTTCGGCGGCCGCGAGCTCGCGCATCCGGGCCAATCGTGGGGCCACCATCGCGGGCGGTTCTCCCCACGCCAAATAGACGTCGACGTGACGAGCCGCGACCCGCTCGGCTGCGTCGGATGCACCACCGAAGTACAACGGAGTCGGCACTGCGCCCCCGCTCACGGTCGCTCCAGCGACGTGGTAGTAGCGACCCTGGAAGTCCGTGGGTGTCCCCGAGAGGGCGCCGCGGAGCACCGTGAGGAACTCGTCGGTGCGGTCGTAGCGCTCGTCGTGGTCCAGCCAGTCGCCGAACCGGCGTTGCTCGGACTGCTCGCCGCCGGTGACGATGTTCAGCAGCAGTCGTCCGTTGGAGATGCGTTGGTAGGTGGCCGCTTTCTGGGCGGCCAGCGTCGGCGTCAACGATCCCGGGCGGAACGCCACGAGGAACTTCAACCGTTCGGTCTCACGGATCAACGCAGCCGTAACCAACCATGCGTCCTCACACCAGGTGCCCGTCGGGGTCAGCACCCCCTCGTAGCCGAGCCGATCCGCTGCCTGCGCGATCTGGGCCAGGTAGTCGATCGTCGGTGCGCGGCGGTGACCTTCGGGCCCGAAGGGCACCACGGTGCGACTATCACCTGCTGTTGGTAGGAACCAGTGGATCTTGATGGTCATCGGAGCGTCCTTTGCCGTGTCATCTTGGAAACTAGTTCCATATCCTGCGATTGTCGACTAAGTTGGTCGTGAATTACGACGCTCGACGGAAGGACAGAGGATGAGCACGCACCGATTGCCCACCACCGATGGGACCACCCGGTGCACGCCCGCGCTCGAGCCCGCGCTGCTCGCCGACATCGCGGCCGGTCTCGGTGCCTCGGCCCCGATCGATCGGCTGCCGGCCGGCGAGGCGAGGCGGTGGACGTACCTCATCGAGGCCGAGCAATACGAGGCGTTGATCATCGCCTGGCCGGCCGGCACCGGGCTGCGGATGCACGACCACGACGGCTCCCGAGCCGCACTGCACATCGTCTCGGGCCGACTCCGCGAGCGCTACCTCGGCCCGGATGGACATGTCGCGACACGATGGCTGCAGGCGGGCGACACCATCTCGTTGCCGCACGATCACCACCACGAGGTGATCAACGTCGACGGCGCCCAGGCGGTCTCGATCCACGTGTACTCTCCGCCGCTGCGCGAGGTCGAGTTCCGCGTCGATGCCGAGATCTCCGCCACGGCGGCGACGGACGACATCGGCGGGCGGCTCGCTCATCCGGCATACGGCGATCGTCGGCTCGGCACGCAGCGCCCGATGTAGTGCTGCGGCTGAAGCAGGCCTCCAAGGCTCCAGGGTTGATCAGACCGTGATGCGCTCCCTCGCCGTCTCCGAACGCCGGCCGACCGGTGTCGACGATCCGGCGGCGGCCAAGCCCATCACGGGCATGTTCGAGTAGATCGATTCGTGCTGGCCGGGAGCGACCCGGTACGTCTCGTGGTACACGCCGACGTCGCCACTGGAGCCGATCCGTTTGTTGAAGGCCTTCCATGCCGGCAGGTGCGGATCGTCGGGGTTCTTCGCGAACGCCTCGAGCTGGTCGAAGCTGCGCCAGTACTGGACGAGCGTGATGGTGCGTCCGCCGACGGTCATTCGCGCCCCGAGCAGCCCCTTCTCCGGATGCTGCTGCAACTCGCGCAGCATCTTCGGCATCGCGAGGAATGGGATCATCCACTGGTGGACCTTCCACAACTTGTTGAAGCGCATCCCGATCAGGAACACGACGAAGTCTCCGTCGATCTCTGCGGTGAACCGCCCCGGTTGCACTGGATTGCGAGCCATGGCTCCTCCTCGATCGTCGGTGAAACGGTGGATAGTTGTGCTATCCGTATCTAGATAGTGCTACTATCTGTTGACGATGTCAAGGATCGAGCGGTGAAGGTCTCCGAACTCAGTGCCCAGAGCGGGGTCTCGGTCGCGACGATCAAGTTCTACCTGCGCGAGGGACTGCTCCACGCCGGGCTGCAGACTGCTGCGAACCAGGCCGACTACGACGGTGGCCACGTCCGCCGGCTCCGCCTGATCCGTGCGCTGATCGACATCGGGGAACTACCGATCGCAGCAGTGCGGGCGGCACTCACGGCCGTCGACGACGAGTCGACCTCACTGCACGACGCGTTCGGTGCGGTCATGCACGGCCTCGACACCGTTCCGCCCGACGACCCGGCCCCCGATATCGCGGCTGCCCGGCGTGAGGTCGACGCGTGGCTGCAGCGCCGACGCTGGAAGATCGAGCCGGACGCTCCCGCTCCACACGCCCTCGCCTCAGCGGTCGCGATCCTGCGTCAGTTCGACTTCCCGGTCGCGCTCGCCCACTTCGACGAGGCCGCCGCATCGGCCGAGCGTTCTGCCGAGTTCGAGGTCGGCTACGCACGAGGGATGGCGGACCGGGCAGCAGCGGTGGAGACGATGCTGATCGGCACAGTGGTGTTCGAGCGGGCCCTCGCCGAGATCCGTCGGCTGGCGCTCGAGGCTGTCAGCGCTCGCATCGAACGCCAGCAGGGATCCGGGCGAAGGCGGCGGGTGTAGGGTCGCCGCGTGGGAAGTGGATGGGGAGGCGCGAGACGCCGCAGTGGATGGCTGATCGCGGCGTGCCTGATCTTCGGCGCGTGCAGCAGTTCGCAGCCGACGACATCGGGGAGCGCGGTCGAGACCAACGTGTCGGCCGCGACCACACCGCCCGCCACGGAAACGGCGACCACGGACGCGACGACATCCACGACGAAGCCGCACCCGACGACAACATCGTCGGCCACCACCACCGACGAGACGGACGCAACCGAGGCGACGGATGCATCCTCGACGACGCACCCGGCCACGACGGGCACGAACAGCTCGGTCGTCACGCCGCCCAGCACGACGCCGTTCGTCGACGTTCCACCCGCCGGGCCGTGCGCGTTCACGCCGCCCGTCGAGAGCGGCGAGGTGACGTGGATCCAGGACGGACAGCTGCGCGCGGCCAGCGACGGCGGCCAGCAGACATGTCTCATCGATCAGGTCAGTGCCACCGGACCGGTGTCGTGGTCGTCCGATGCCGGCCGAGTCCTGCTCGATCCCGCCACCACCGCGACCGCCGCCGCGGGCGTGACGCCCACCGGCTTCGACTCCTCCAACCTGACGGTCTCGCTCTCGGCACCCACCGGAACGGCAACGATCGGCATCGACCCCACGACCCACCGGCTGATGCACCGCGGTACGAACGGATCGTTGACCGACATCAGTTTCCTCGAACGCACGGACGAAGCGGCCTACTACCCGAGTGGCAAACGCATCGCTGCAGTCGGCGTCGACGCGAACGGCGGCTACGGGATCTGGCTGTCGACCAACGTGGGCAAGGACCCCAAGGAGATCCTCAGCGTCGAGGATCCGTCGACACCCGTCACCAACCTCAGCTGGTCCAGCGACGGTCGGATCCTGCGCTTCATCCACGGCTTCGTGCACGAGTTGGTCATCGACGGATTGCAGTTGTTCGAAGTGGGTCTCGCCGACCGCCAAGAGGCGAACCTCGTCGTCAGCAAGGTCGACAACGCCACCGCGTGGACGACGGGCCCCTGCGATGCCACGGGAACGGTGAGGACCGCGGGAGAGTCACTGGGGAACGACGTGCGATCTGCACCGGGCTCGCCCTTCGCAGGCTCGCCGATGACCGTCCAGCCCGTCGGGTGGCTGAGCGGCAGCAGGCTCGTCATCGCGGCGCGTGCCGTCGGCTGCAGCGGCCCGGCCGACCTCTGGATCTGGACCCAGGGCGGCGACTTCCAGCAGGTCGCCCATGCGGCGATCGCTCCCTCGGTGCGCATTCCGCGCGGCGCGTTCATCGACATCCCCGAGGTGATCGAGCAACAGGCCCCTGGTTGATGACCTCACTCGCCGCCCGGTCGGGCGGCTGTGCATCAGTCAGACGCCGAGCACCGTGGGAATCCACGCGTCGAGCCGCTCCCGCATCATCGCCGCGCTCTTGAGCAGCAGGTGTCCGTCGCCCTCGCAGACCACGAGCTCGCCGCCGCCGGCCATGGCCTGCACGATCTGGCTGGCCTGCAGCGGCAGGATCTCGTCGCGGTCACCATGGAACATCAGCAGCGGGCGACCTGCGAGGCCGCCGGCGATCTCGCATCCCGCTGACTGCGTGGCGAACGTGACGACTCCCGCGACGATCGCCGGCAGGCTCACCGCGACTCGGATCGCGACTGCGCCACCGAAGCTGTGGCCCATCACGACGACGCGCTGCGCGTCGCCGCCGACGACGGCGAGCTGGACCGCAGCGGCCACGTCGACGCAGCACGCGTCGAGGTCGTTCGGCTTGCGATAGTCGACGCGCAGCACTGCCACACCCCGTGCCGACCACGCCTCGCCGAGCTGGTGGTACAGGCCGTCGGCCGGACCGAGGAGACCGCCCATCGCGCCCCCGCACGCGACGATCGCGACCGGCGCCGCCGCCGTCACCGCTTCGTCCGGCTCGTGCCACAGCAACGACAGCAACCCGCGCATCGTGAAGAACTCGGCATGGCGGAGGGTGGGCGTGATCATCACGTCCTGACTGCCGATGATGCCCAGTGAATCGAGCGGCGACGACCCGTCGGCTGGGTGATCGACCGGTTCAGCCATCGCTGTACCCTACGTGGCCATGGCGCCCACGCGTACCGCTGTCGACTTCTCGACGCCGAGCGATCGGGATGCCGCCGTCAAGATCGGAGCCGCCTGGCGCGACCTCCGCCGAGGTGCCAGCAACGCTGCCGTCCGCGACTACTTCTACGGCAACGAGACGGAGACGCTCGACGCAGGGCAGATGGACACCCTCGACGTCTTGATCCACCGTGAGTCGTGGCGGATGAGCGATCTCGCCGAGGCATTGCGGGTCGATCCGTCGACGGCGACGCGCGCCGTGCAGCGCCTGCTGAAAGAGCACCTCGCGGAACGGCACGCAGATGCCGAGGATGGACGCGTCGTCATGGTGCGCGCCACCGACGAGGGACGCCGATTGCACCAGCGGGTCGACGAGCGTCGCGGCTACGTGATCACGAAGCTGATGAGTGCGTTCACGGTCGAGGAGCGGACCGACCTCGCCGAGCTGATGAGCCGGTTCGTCCGCGAGCTCGACGATCTCGTCAAGGAGCTACCGAAGTCCTGACCCGGACACGAGCCGGGCGCCGCCCAAAACGCAGACCTGGCTCGGTACAGTCTCGCCATGGCCGATCGCGCCGATTTCCCCGACCAGGCGATGCAGTACGCGCCGCAGCTCTACTCGGCTGCGATGCGCCTCACCCGCAACTCCTCCGACGCTGAAGACCTCGTCCAGGACACCTACCTGCGCGCCTGGCGGAGCTTCGCGACGTTTCAGGAGGGCACGAACCTCCGGGCCTGGCTGTACCGCATCCTCACCAACAGCTTCATCAACACCTACCGGGCCAAGCAGCGACGTCCGGACGAGGCGGGCATGGACAACATCGAGGACCTCTACCTCTACAAGCGTGTGAGCTCGCTGGACACCGCGCTCGGCAACCGGAGCGCCGAGGACACGATGTTCGAGATGTTCACCGACGACGAGGTCAAGAAGGCGCTCGAAGACCTGCCCGAGAACTTCCGCATTCCCGTGCTGCTGGCCGATGTCGAGGGTTTCGCCTACAAGGAAATCGCAGAGATGCTCGACATCCCGGTGGGTACCGTGATGAGTCGGCTGCACCGGGGAAGAAAAGGGATGCACAAGCTGTTGTACGACTACGCCAGTGAGCGCGGCTTGGTCAGCAACGCTGCCGCCGCCTCATCGCCAGCTGGCGCGCACAGCGAGACCACAACGGACACCGATCATGCCTGACTGCAACGACACCTTGCGCGAACTCGAACTCTTCCTCGACAACGAGCTCTCCGAATCGGCGCGTCAGGAGATCCACGGCCACCTCGAGGGCTGCCCCGACTGCCTGCAGGCCTTCGACTTCCACGCCGAGCTGCGCATGGTGATCGCCCAGAAGTGCCGCAACGACGAGATGCCAGCCGGCCTCATGGCCAAGATCGCCAGCTGCTTCGGACCGGACTATGGGTCGGACGGCGCGGTCGAGCCTGTCACTGATCTGGCCGACGGCCCCGCGGTGGGCTGACGCTCCGTCAGCACCGCCAAATACCCTTCGCAGGCACCTCTGGCTATGATCGTCCCGTGATCGCAGTCATCTTCCACTTCTGGCTCGGCCTCATCCTGCTCCTTGCCGGTGGCGCCGCAGTCGTCGGTCTCATCGGTGGCTACATGAAGTCGGTGACCGCCGCGAAGTACCCGAACGGCAAGCAAAAGCGCGAGGACTGAGCGCCGCTCGTGCCCGGTCCCGTCGACTGGAACCGTGCCGAGCGGATTGCGATCGCTGTCGCCCGACGCCAACCTGGCGGTGGTGACGCGGAGACGTTGGGATCCACGGACTTCACCGCTGTCGCTCGTCTCGCCGAGGATCGCGTTGAGGCCGAGACCGGCTTGCGCTCGCTCCTCGGTGACGCCGAGATCCGGGTCGTCGACCGTGCCGAGTGGATCCGCGCCAACATCGCCTCGTTCCGCACGCTCCTCGAGCCCGTGCTCACCAAGTGGATCGGCGGATCCAAGCCGGGCCGCTCGTGGACCGGCGCGCCCCGAGCAATCAGCGCTCAGGTCGCCGGCGCCGAAGTCGGGGTGATGCTGGGCTGGATGAGTGCACGCGTCCTCGGCCAGTACGACGTGTTGCTCGGCAGTGCACACGGTTCGTCGGGGGACGGCGCGGTGTACCTCGTCGGACCGAACATGGCCATGCTCGAACGCCGCTTCGGGTTCGACCCGGAGGAGTTCCGGCTGTGGGTCACGCTGCACGAGTTGACCCATCGAGCCCAGTTCACCGGTGTGCCGTGGATGCGCGCGCACTTCCTCGGGCTCGTCCATGAGACGTTGAAGCTCGCCGATCCCGATCCCGGCCGAATGCTGGAGGCGATGCGAGACGCCATGCGCGACCGCGACGCAGCCAGGCAGCGCCTGCGCGACGGCGGCCTCGTGGCGATGGTGTCGACGCCGGCGCAGCAGGCCGTGTTCCATCGAGTGGCCGGCTTGATGTCGTTGCTCGAGGGCCACGGCGACGTGGTCATGGATCGTGCCGGCGGCGATCTCGTCCCGTCTGCGCAGCGCTTCTCGCGGGTGCTCGCCGAACGTCGCCAACGCGCGAACCCGATGGCCAAGGTGGTCCAACGGCTCATCGGCCTCGAGGGAAAGCTCAACCAATACGCGGCCGGCGAGCAGTTCATTGCTGCGATCGAAGCGGCGGGCGGCGCTCAGGCGATCGACCGCTGCTGGATCAGCGCCGATCATCTGCCGTCGCTCGACGAGGTTCGTGCGCCGGGCCTGTGGCTCGAGCGGATGGGCATCGAGCCCGCGCTGAGCGCGTGACCACCACCGTTGGATCTCCCAGGGGGCTGGTGAGCGCTCTGCTGGCGCGGTGCCCCCAGCTCCGGTCCGGCGACGCTGTCGACTGCGCAGTGTCGGGCGGTCCGGACTCGATGGCGCTCCTCGCGCTCGCCACCGAGGCGGGATGCCGGGTCACGGCGATCCACGTCGATCACGGGCTGCGCGTCGGCTCGGACTGCGAAGCCGCGATCGTCGAGACGGCCGCCCGACGGTTCGGAGCCGACTTCCGCAGCGAGACCGTCGATGTCACCCCCGGTGCGAACCTGGAAGCGCGTGCCCGAGCAGCCCGGTACGCGGTGCTCGGACCCGACGCTCTCACCGGCCACACCGCCGATGACCAGGCCGAGACGATGATGCTCAACCTGCTGCGCGGTGGTGCGCTGAACGGGTTGGGCGGGATGCGTCCGCATCGTCACCCACTCCTTGCCCTCCGCCGGCGCGAGACCCACGAGCTCTGCGACGCCCTGCACATCGATGTCGTCGACGACCCGAGCAACCGTCTCCCGGTGCACCTCCGCAACCGGGTGCGCGGCGAACTGTTGCCGCTGATGGAGGCGCTGGCCCGGCGCGACCTCGTGCCCATCCTGGCCCGACAGGCGGACGTGTGGCGCGACGACGCCGACCTGCTCGACGCGCTCGCCGCCGAGATCGATCCCACCGACGCGATCGCCCTCGCCGCGGCGCCAGTGGCGCTGGCGCGACGCGCCGTGCGGACGTGGCTCACGCTGGAGCACCCTCCCGATCTCGCCACGGTCGAGCGGGTCCTGGCCGTCGCCCGGGG
>JAOBWO010000195.1 GCA_025463415.1 Acidimicrobiales bacterium
ACGTCGCCGGTGTGCACGTCTACATGAACCAGATCACGGTCGATCTCCAGAAGGGCTTCACGTCCGCCGGCCTGATCGACATCGTCCGCGACCTGTACCAGTATTGGAAGCCGGGGATGGCGCCGCCGGCGTTCGAGGACGTCGCCCCCGCCGACGAGCCCGTCGCCGCAGCGCCGACCGCCGCTGGTGCGGCGCCGGTGAGCGCCGCCGCGTCACGTGTGCCCGAAGCGCTGCTGGAGCGCAGCCGGGCGGCGTTGGCGAAGTGGAAGGCCAACCATTCGGAGTGATCGGGGTCATGCCATAATCGGTCCGAGCCAGTGTGCAGTCTTGTCGTCGATCAGCGGCTGAGCGAAGGGAGATCGTGATGGCCACATCCGATCTCACCCTGCACGAGGCGGCGACGCTGCTCGGCGTGCACTACATGACGGCGTATCGCTACGTCCGCCTGGGGTTGCTGCCGGCGCGCAAGGTCGGGGGCACGTGGTGCGTGGGGGAAGACGACGTGGCCGCGTTCCGCGACCGCGAGGGTGGTCGAGGCACCGCGCAGCAGGCCACCGCCAGCGCCGATCGCGGCATCGGCGAACCTCGGTCGGGCTTCGGCGACGTGCCCAGCGTGGATGTGGCACGGTCGGGTCGGCTGCGCGCTCCGTGGACAGAGCGGATCGAGGCCAGGCTGCTGGCCGGCGACGTCCGCGGCACCTGGAGCATCGTCGAAGCCGCGCTGGCGGCCGGCTCGTCACTGTCCGACGTGTACCTCGACGTGATCACGCCGGCGCTCGTGTCGATCGGCGAGCGGTGGGCGACGGGAGAGCTCGACGTCAGCGACGAGCACCGGGCGAGTGGCATCGTGATGCGCCTGATCGGGCGGCTCGGGCCTCGGTTCGCCCGCCGCGGTCGCACCCGTGGGGTGGTCGTGCTCGGGTGTCCCGTCGGCGAGCAGCACTCGCTCGCCCTCGCGATGCTCTCGGATCTGCTCCGTCAGCGCGGGTGGGAGGTGTCCGACCTCGGTTCCGATCTGCCGGTGAGCAGCTTCGTCCGCGCCGTCACCACGATCGGCAGCGATCTCGTCGCCGTCGGGATCTCGGTCGGTTTCGAGCTCGGCGCCGTGGCCGAGACCATCGAGGCGATCCACACCGCGAGCCCTGGCGCCACGGTGGTGCTCGGCGGTCGTGCGATCACGTCGGCTGCGCATGCCCGGTCGTTGGGTGCCGATCGTTTCGCGCCGTCACTGGATGCGATCCTGGCGGTCCTCGAAGGCCTCGTCGAGTTCGGGGTCCCGCGGTCCTGACGCAGCTCCCGGCCACGGCTCATCGCGAACTCGACAGTCGAACGCCCGTTCGCTACGATGGCTGGGATGGAGCGGAGTTCTCTGCACGAGCGACGCGAGCGCCTCACCCAACTGGTCCCCAAGATCGGCCCGGTCAGCTTCGCCCGTGATCGCGTGCTGCCGGTGGCGCCAGCGCTCGAACCACTGCTGCCGGAGGCCGGCCTGATCCGAGGGTCCGTCATCGGCTGCCAGGGCCCCACGGCGCTGTCGCTGGCCCTCGCGCTGGTGGCCGGCCCCTCGGCAGCCGGATCGTGGGTGGCCGTGGTCGGGGTGCCGTCGCTCGGGCTGCGCGCTGCCGGCGAAGTGGGCATCGCGCTCGACCGATTGGTGATGGTGGCCGACTCGGCACGCGATGTGGGTGAGGGGCCTTGGGCGAACGTGGTGTCGGCGCTGATCGACGGCTTCGACCTGATCGTGATGCGCACCGATCTACGCGCCGGCGCGGCCCGTCGCCTGCAGGCCCGGTTGCAGACGCGTGGTGCGGTGCTGGTGCTGATCGGCGATCCCGGGCCGTTCTCCTGCGACATCACCTTCACCAGCGACCGCGGCACGTGGGAGGGGCTGGGCCACGGATCGGGACGGCTCGAGCGCCGTCGGCTCTCCGTGACGGCACACGGGCGCCGGCTTCCTCGTGAGCGCCGGCTGGATGTGTGGCTCCCCGGTGCGGCCGGGCAGGTCGACACCGTCCACGACACCGTTCACGACACCATTCACGACACCCGGCACGTCCGACTGCCCGACGCGCCGGCAGCGGCGTACCGCCAGACGGGTTGATGCGGCGCCGTCGTGAACAGATCGGCTCGCTCCGCGGCAGTCACCGCACCGGTGCCTCCGGCCGATGCCGCGTCCCCGCCGCGCCTGGTCGTCGTGCAGTGCCCGGACTGGTCGGTGGTGGCTGCCGGCGCAGTCGCCACCGAACCGGTCGCGGTGCTGCACGCCAACCGGGTCGTGGCCCGCACCCCAGCCGCTGCCGACAGCGGGGTCCGTCAAGGACACCGTCGGCGCGAAGCCCAACGGATCTGTCCGGAGCTGCGGATCATCGCCCACGACCCAACCCGCGACGGACGCGAGTTCGAGGCGGCCGTGCGCAGCGTGGCAGAGATGGTGCCGCGCCTGGAGACCACCGAACCGGGGATGTTCACGTTCCTCGCCAAGGGTCCGGCGCGCTACTTCGGGGGCGAGCACGCGATGGCGCTGCGGGTTGCCTCGCTCGTTGCTGACGCGATCCCGGTGATGCACACCTGGATGCTCGGCATCGGCATCGGCGACGGTCGGTTCACCGCTGGGGTCGCAGCGCGCGATTCGGCCGTCCACTCCCGTCGCCGAGCCGATCAGCAACCGACCATCGTCGACCCCGGTCTCGCCGCGACGCGGGCATATCTGGCACCACTGTCGGTGTCCGCGCTGCGCGACGTGGGCGGGCTCTCCGTCGAGCTCGTCGATCTCCTCCAGCGGCTCGGGCTGCACACCCTCGGCGCGCTCGCCGCGCTGCCCGCCCCGGATGTGCTCGCCCGGTTCGGCACACCCGGAGCCTTCGCCCATCGCATCGCCGGTGGGGGCGACGACCGCCCGCCTGGCACACAGAGCGCGCCACCGGATCTGATCGCGACGCGCGTGTTCGACGACCCGGTGAAGATGCTCGACCCGCTGGTCTTCACCGCCAAGCAGCTCGCCGAAGAGCTCCACGGGTTGCTGGCCGCGAACGGTCGAGTGTGCACGCGCCTCGCGGTGACCGCCGAGACCGAGCACGGCGAGCGCAGCGAGCACCTCTGGTACCGACCCGGCGGTTTGAGCGTGGCGGCCATCGTCGAACGGGTGCGGTGGCAGCTCGACGGCTGGATCCGCAAGCCGGGCGGGCTCACCGGTGGCGTCGTGACCCTCCGGCTGGTGCCGGACGAGGTGCGCTCCGACGACGGCAGCCAGCTCGGGTTCTGGGGTGGGCGCAGCGAGGCCGACGAATGGGCCGTGCGCGCGGTGTCGCGAGTCGCCGGGCTCGTCGGCGAGCAGCAGGTGTTGGTGCCGACCTGGCACGGCGGTCGTCTCCCTGGCGACACCTATCGGTGGACGTCGGTCGACCAGATCGACCTCGGCCCTGGTTCGGGTTCGGGTTCGGGCGCCGGCGACGATCGATTGCGCGCCGCCGACGTGCCATGGTTCGGCCAGCTACCCGCACCCTCGCCGGCGACGGTGCTCACCGAAGCCATGCCGGCCGAGGTGCTCGGTGCCACTGGCGATGTGGTCCGGGTCAACGGACGCGGTCTGCTCAGCGCCGTCCCTGACACGATCTCGATCCAAAGCAGTCCGGCCCAGCTGATCACCGCGTGGGCGGGGCCGTGGCCGGTCGACGAACGCTGGTGGGATCCAGCGGCGCATCGTCGCCTCGCTCGCTTCCAGTTCACCACCGAACGTGGCACCGCGTACTTGGCCGTCGTCGAACATCAGCAGTGGTGGATCATCGCCGTCTACTGAGCGCGGCGCTCACATCAGACGCTCACCGGGTTGTGCAGTCGGAGGAGCGGTGGGCATCCTGGCGGCGATGGGTCAGGCGATCGAACTCCGACGGTCGTCTGCCGGCGATGTCGACGCGCTGGCGAGCATCAAGATCACCGGGTGGCTGACGACGTACGCCGACCTCGTGCCGCCCGACGTCCTCGGGCCGCTCGTCGACGAGGGCCGCACCCGCGCGGACCTCGCCGCGCTCACGATCGACCCGCATGCGGTGCTGCTCGTCGCGACCGACGGTGACGTCGTCATCGGCTTCGGCGTCGGCGATACGAGGACGGGGTACGTCGACTCGTTGCACGTGCTGCCGGCGCATCGCAGCGGCGGAACGGGCCGCCGCCTCTTTGGCGCGTTGGCGAGCGAGCTGCACGCTCGCGGGTGCACCGAGATCTCGTTGCACGTCGTCAACGGCAACGTCGGCGCCCAACGGTTCTACGAGCGCCTCGGTGGCGAGCTCATCGGCATCGCGCCAGCCGACTGGGCACCGCACGACGTCCTCGAGGCGCACTACCGCTGGTCGGATCCGACCCTGTTGGTCGAAGCCGCAACCCGCTGATCCGTCACCGACGCGAAGCGCCTGAGCGCAGGACGGGGGAACCGGGGTTCAGGCGGTGGCGACCATCGCGTCGTCGCCGCGGCGATCACGCTCGGCACGCAGGAGGTCGTTGCTCAACCGGAAGCCGATGCCGCGCACGGTGTGGATGAAGCGCAGCTCGGGGGCGTGACGCTGCAGCTTGCGGCGGAGGTTGGAGAGGTGCACGTCGACGACGTGGGTGTCGCCGACCCAGTTCGGGCCCCACACCTGCTCGAGAAGATGCACTCGTGAGCAGACCTCGGCCGGCTTGCGGCACAGCTGCTCGAACAGCGCGAACTCGATCCGGGTGACGGGCACGTCGTGGTTGCGGACGCGGAGCTCCTTGCGGCCGAGATCGACCTGGAGCGGCCCGATGCGAACCATCGAGGCAGCCATCGGGTCCCAGCGGGCGTGCAGCTGGCGGGGCCGGCGGAGCAGCGCCTGGCAGCGGGCTGCGAGTTCTTCGGGGGAGACGGGGAGCGACACGGCGTCGTCGGCGCCGGCGCGCAGCGCACGGATCCGCTCGATCTCGGAGTCGGTCGGGGCGAGGCCGATGACGTAGCAGTCAGCGGTGGCCCGCATCGCGTCGAACAACGATCCGCCGTTGGGGCCGTGCAGGACGAGGTCGACGAGGATCACGTCCGGCGCGAACGAGCGGGCCAGGACCAGGGCCGCCGACTCCTCGTTGGTGGCGCTGACCGAGAAACCGCGATCGCGAAGACCGGTCGATGCAACCCGCCGCAGCAGCGCATCGCCGACCGCGATCAGCACTCGTGGAGCCAGTTGTGCGTCGGGTTCGGACATCGGTTTGCATCCCGCCTGGAGTGGGATCAGCGGTTCCGCCTGATCCGTTGGACACAGATCTATCGGCTCGTACCAGGCCGAGCTAAAGGAACGTTTCTCGATCCCGGTTGCAACCGCAGATGCAACAGCCGTCATCTGTTTCGGGAAAGATGAACGCTTGTGACGACACCTTCGACGGCCATGATCCGCGACTCCGTGCTGGCTCACGCAGCAGTGGACGACCGGGAGCGGGAGTCGTTGCAGCGTTTCGTCGAGCTGTTCGATCAGCTCGCCGATCCGTGCTCGGAGGAGGCCGATCCGGTGCACGTGACGGGTTCCGCGATCGTCGTCGGCAGGCGAGGGGTGGTGCTGCACCTGCACAAGCGGCTCCAGCTGTGGCTGCAACCCGGAGGTCACATCGATCCGGGCGAGACACCGTGGGATGCTGCGAAGCGTGAGGCCGAGGAGGAGACCGGGCTCGCGGTGGAGCTCGGGTTGTTGCAGGCATCGGGCATCCCCCGACTGGTGCACGTCGATGTCCACGCCGGTCCGCGTGGGCACACCCACCTCGACCTCCGCTACGTCCTGCTCGGCGCGGACGCCGAACCGTCTCCCCCGCCGGAGGAGAGCCAACAGGTACGTTGGTTCGAGTGGCAAGCGGCACTGGAGATCGCCGATCCGGGTCTGGTGGGGGCCCTCACCGCGACGAAGGCCCTGATCGAGCTCGAGTGACGAATGCCGGAACGTCCAGCGCAGGGTGCACGCAACACGGATGAGACCGAAACGGACGGATTAGACGCTCGTGGCGAAGAACAACGGGGGAGTGCTGAACAGGCTCGCGGGGACCGTCGTCGTGATGATCGCTGCGCTGGGTCTGGCGACGTCGCCTGCGGCGCGTGCCGACTCGCAGCCGGCGTTGCCTCCGTCGACCGCAGATCCAGCGCACCCGATCACCGACGACGCACTCGGACAGGCGGTTGCCGCAGCCCTGGCCTCGCGCGCGCCGGGCAGCCAGCGGATCCCTGCCGTGCCGGTCGAGGTCCTGACCGACCACACCGATCAGGTCGCGGCAACGGTCCGTTCGCTCGGCGGTGCCGTCACGGGCACCGTCGAGGGGTACATCGTCCAGGCCAGCATGCCGGCGGCTGACGTCGCTCGGCTCGCGCTGGCCGACGGGGTCTCGTTCGTCGAGACGCCACGAGTGCTGGCTGAGCCGTCGAGCGTGCACGCCGAGGCAGCGGCGGCGGCGCAGCGAACCGACATCGGTCCGGGCAGTGGCACGACGGTCGGCGAGAGCGTCACGCTCACCAACGCTGCGGCGTGGCAGGCCGCAGGCATCGGTGGAGCGGTCAAGGTCGGCGTGATCGACTACTTCGATCGGGGCCTCTGGAAGCCGGCCGAGGAAGGCCCGCTGCCGGATGTTGCGCACACCTTCTGCCTCGACTCATCGATGCCGGCCGCGTCCACGAGCAACCTGTGCAGCCCGGCCAACAACGACGGTGTCGACGAGGGCGACGGCTTCGAGCACGGCGTGGCCGTGGCCCAGGTGCTGAAGGACATCGCGCCGTCGGCGGAGCTGTACCTGGCGACTGCCGGCACCACCAGCGACCTCCAGGCCGCGATCGACTTCTTCACCGCGAACGGGGTGCGGATCGTCACCAGGTCGCTCGGTGCGGCGTACGACGGTGCCGGCGACGGCACCGGGCCGTTGGCGGCGGTGGTCGACTACGCCGCAGCGCGCGGCATCACCTGGTTCAACTCGGGCGGCAACGACGCGGTCGGTGGCTACACCCGTGTCGTCGTGCCGGCCAACCTGACCAGCACGGGCGGGTACGTCGACTTCGACAACGGACAGGGGGTGGACACGTACCTCCGGGTGAATGGCCCGTCGATCCTGTTCGACGGCGTGCGGTGGAGCGACTGGAACCGGGCGCCGGCGGATCGGACGGACTACTCCGTGGAGGCGTGGGCGCCGGTGACCGATCCCGGGCCTGACGAGAACGTCAACCCGGTGCTCCTGAAGTCACTCGGTTCGTCCGACGCCGACCAATCCGGCGGCGCGCCACCGCTGGAGGTCGCGGACTCGCGGGTCGCGCCCGGCAACACGTTCGGTGCCACCGGTGGGGTGACCTACATCCGGATCAAGCGCAAGGACGGCACGGCTGTCAGCGGTGATCCGGACGTCCTCGAGATCGCGATGGCCGAGGGCTACATCGAGCGCGGACGGTCCCAGGCGCCGTCGTCGTCGGCCAAGCCGGTGGTCGACTCGCGCAACCTCGAGCTGCTCGCCGTCGGCGCAGTCGACCCGCCTGACGGCAGTGGAGCTCCCGACGCCATCGCCTACTACTCCTCGCAGGGGCCGACCAACGACGGCCGGATCAAACCGGACCTGTCCGCGCCGTCCTGCGTGAAGAACACGATCTACTCGCCGTGCTTCAACGGCACGTCGGCTGCGTCGCCCACCGCGGCAGGTGTCGCCGCGCTGCTGCTCGATGCCGGAGTCGCGCTGCCCGGTCTTCCCCTTGCCGCGGCGATGCGCCACTTCGTGATCGATCGGCCCTTCACGGCCGGTGGTGCGCCGGACGGGCCGGACAACAAGTACGGGGCGGGTCAGGTCCACTTGCCGTCGGTCCCCGTCGTCGCGGCGCCAGCGGCGAGCACCGCCGCCTACCACCCGGTCTCGTCGACTCGCGTGCTCGACACGCGTTCCTCGTCGCCGGTCGGTTCGCCGATCGGAGCGTTGCGAGTGCAGGGCATCGTCGACGTCGCGATCACGGGCGTGGCCGGTGTGCCGGCGGGTGCCAGCGCGGCGGCGATCAACGTGACGGTCACGAACACCGTCGCCGACGGCTACGTCCAGGCGGTGCCGTTCCTCGCCACGCGCTACGGCGCGTCGTCCACGCTGAACGTGCCCGCCGCCGGTTCGACCCGAGCCAACTTCTCGATCGTGCCGATCGGCGTGGACGGCAAGATCTCGATCTACGACGTCGCCGGTGGCGACGTGATCGTCGACGTGCTCGGCTACTTCGCCCCGGTGAGCGGTCCCGTGGCAGGCGGCCGGTTCGTGG
Source organism: Acidimicrobiales bacterium (assembly GCA_025463415.1). Lineage (GTDB taxonomy): Bacteria > Actinomycetota > Acidimicrobiia > Acidimicrobiales > Ilumatobacteraceae > WLMZ01. The sequence continues at coordinate 8,255 of JAOBWO010000195.1, forward strand.
CCATCGACCCGGTGCGCACCCTCGACACCCGCACGACCACGCTGGTGCCCGCCGGTTGGGCGCCGCACAAGCCGAACAACGAGAGCGTCGTCGTGCCGGGGTCGGCCGCGGTGCCGCCCGGCGTCTCGGCATTGGTGCTGAACGTGACCTCCACAGAATCCGACCTTCCCGGCTTCCTGCGCGCCCAGCCGAACGGCACGGTGCCGCCGTCGTCCACCGTGAACTACGCGGCAGGGGTCGATGCTGCGAACTCGGTCATCGTTCCCGTCGGCGCGGACGGCACGGTCAGCGTCTTCGCCAACAGCCCGACGCACATCGTGGTGGACGTCACCGGGTACATCACCGGTGATTCGACACCCGCGTCGACGACCGGTCTGTTCGTGCCCGTCGCCACGGCCCGAGCGTACGACAGCCGCGATGCCGGCAACACGCCGTTGCCGGCGGCGATGATCCGCACGCTGCCCCTGACCGGTCTGGCCGCGCCGCGTCCCGTGGTGCCCGGCGGCGCGACCGGCATCGCGATCAACATCACCGCGGTGAACGAAGCCGGTGCCGGGTTCCTGACGGTCTATCCGTCGGGCGGTGCCCTGCCAGCGACGTCCAGCCTCAACTACGCGGCCAACCGCCCGGTCGCCAACGGTGCGTTGGTCAAGCTGTCGGCCAACGGTTCGCTCGACATCTACACCAACCTGCAGACCGACTTCGTCGTCGACGTGAACGGCTACTTCACCTGATGACCACCGGCACCCAGGCACTGCTCGTGCACAGCCCGCTCGTCGGCCCCTCCAGCATGGCGTTCCTCGGGGAAGCCCTCGTGGCGCACGGGTGGTCGAGCACCGTGCCGGATCTCCGCGCCGGCGTGTCGACCGTCGACGCGTTCCTGGAGCTGGCGGCTGGCTGCTCGCCGGGTCCGGGCGTGGTGCTCGTCGGGCACTCGCGTGCGGGCGCGTTCCTGCCGGCGCTGGCCGCACTCACCGGTGCGGCCGGCTCGATGTTCGTCGACGCCGTGGTCCCGGAGGACGACGGGCCGAGCTCTCCGCCGACAGGTTTGCTCGACTTCGTCGATCAGCTGCCGTTGACCGATGGCCGTCTTCCACCGTGGCACCAGTGGTGGCCGGCGGAGGTCCTCGAGGAGGGCATCCCCGACCCGGTACAGCGAGCTGCCGTGGTGGCCGACATCCCTGCGGTGCCCCGAGCGTTCTACGACGCGTCCGTGCCCGTTCCGACGGGTTGGCGTTCGCAGCCGTGTGCCTACCTCCACCTGTGCGAGGCCTACGACGAGGATGCGGATCGCGCAGCCGGGTGGGGTTGGCCGATGGCGCGGTTCGACGGTGGACACCTCGATGTCGTCAACACGGCCGACCTGGTGGCTGCCGAGGTGGTGCGGCTCGCCGCCCGTCTGGGCCTGTGAGGTTTGTGATGTCTGTGGCGCCTGGGCCTCAGCAGCGAACGACGACGCGACCCATGGTCTGCCGTGCGGCGAGGCGTGTCAAGGCGTCGGGGACGTCGGCGAAGTCGATCACCTCGGTGGGCGTGGCCCGGTAGAGGCCGCGCGCGATCAGGTCGTCGATCGCGGCCTGGGTCTCCACGTGCATCCGCTGCATCTCCGCCGGCGGGTAGCCGCCGAGCGTCACTCCGACGAGCGTGTGGTTGCGGAGGTAGAAGTCGGGATCGATCGACGGCAACCCGCCGGCGTGCCCGCACAGCACGTGTCGCCCGCCGACGCGCAGCCCGGCACGGACGGCGCCGGCATCCGGGCCCTGCACCGGATCGATGATCACATCGACGCCGCGCCCGCCGGTCAGCTCGCGCAACCTCGTCGCCGTGTCGGGGTGGCTGGCGTCGTCCTGACCTGGCGCGACCCGGCTGGTGTCGACGATGTGCGCGGCGCCGATCGAGCGGCAGTGCGCAGCCTTGTCGACCGCGTCGGTGCCGCTGATGATCGCGATGACCTCGGCGCCCGACGCCCTGGCCAACTGCACGCACGCCGAACCCAGTCCGCCGCTCGCGCCGCGCACGGCGACGATCTCGCCGGCCGCAACGGCGCCGCGACGGATGACCGCGTGATAGCCGGTGTGAGCGGGGATGAGTAGGGCGGCCGCATCCGCGTCGGACATCGAATCGGAGATCTCGACGATCATGCCGACGCCGACCGAGACCTCGGCCAGGCTGCCGAACGGCTGGATCATGCAGGCGCCGACGCGCTTGCCGATCAGGTGCTCGTTGCCCGGCCCGGCGTCGGTGACGATTCCGACACCCTCCTGCCCGGAGATGTACGGGCGGGGCACCGGCACCGGGTACGCGCCGTTCGCCATGGTGACGTCGGGCAGTGCCAACGCGGCCATCGTGACGTCGACGATCACCCAGTCGTCGTGCGTGTTCGGCGCGGTGCCCGGCGTGCCCGCCGGCAGCCAGCCGCCCATCGACATCCGCAGGCCGGCGAGCGTCTGCCGGGTCGGTGCTGCGACGTCCTCGAGGACGAGCACGTCTGCCGGATGGCCGAACTCGTGCACTCGCCAGGCTCGCATGGTCGACACGCGGGCGACGCTAACGACGGCCCCGGGCGGGTGACGAAGCCGACGTCCGCCACGACCGCCCTCCTTCACCTACATCGTGTACTCGGGGACGGGCACGCTCAAGCTGAAGACCGTCCCCTGGTCATCGACGCAATCGGCCGACCAACCCGACGGGTAGTCGACCGGCTCGTCGGCCGTGCCACCGTTGGAGCGCACGAGCGCGACCGCGGCGTGGATGTCGTCGACGACGAACCACAGCCGAGCCCCACCCTCGTACGACCCGCCGAGCGAGCCGGGTGGGGCGCTGATGTTCTCGATGTGGCCCGACGGCTGCTGATCGGGGCCGGGCCCGCCGAACTGCCAACCGAGGACGGCTCCGAAGAACCGCTGCGCCCTCGGCACATCGGCCACCGGCAGCGTGAAGTAGTAG
>JAOBWO010000221.1 GCA_025463415.1 Acidimicrobiales bacterium
CGCCGGATCGTGGATGCCTTCGGTGACGCTGCGTTGCGCGATCTCACCGATGTCGTCGTCACTGGGGTAGCGCAGTTCGAGGCGCGGCGTCCGGACTCGGAGGCCGAAGAGAGGCCAGTGATCGAAACGTGGCATGGGAGCAGTGAACCTCAGGCCGCTGACATGGGCAAACCCTTTTCACGTCATTGCATTTGCAACTATTGAGATGCTTGTATTCGCGTCACAAGTCCTGTTCGATGTGGAACGCGTAATGCTCCGTTCACCGAGGAGAAATCAGGAAAATGACAAAAGCAGAGATGATTGATGCAGTGGCGGCGAAGGCCAACGTGAGCAAGGCAGATGCCGAGCGCACGCTGGGTGCCTTCTTCGATCAGGTGGTTGCGTCCGCGAAGAAGGACGACAAGATCGCCTGGCCGGGCTTCGGCTCGTTCAGCACGGGTAGTCGTGCAGCACGCACCGGTCGCAACCCACAGACCGGCGAGCCGGTGAAGATCAAAGCATCGAAGACCATGAAGTTCACGGCGAGCACCACGCTCAAGGCCGCACTCAACCCAACCAAGAAGAAGTGACACAGGAATAACCGAGAAAGGAAGAGACGTGGCAGCAACAAAGAAAGCCCCGGCAAAGAAGGCAGCACCTGCGAAGGCGACTGCGAAGAAGGCTCCTGCAGCCAAGAAGGCCGCACCGGCCAAGAAGGCTGCTCCGGCGAAGAAGGCAGCTCCGGCCAAGAAGGCTGCTCCGGCCAAGAAGGCTGCTCCGGCGACGAAGGCAGCTCCGGCCCAGAAGGCTGCTCCGGCGAAGAAGGCAGCTCCTGCAGCCAAGAAGGCCGCACCGGCCAAGAAGGCTGCTCCGGCGAAGAAGGCCGCCCCTGCCAAGAAGGCAGTGGCCAAGAAGAAGTAATCCCTCCATCCTTCGGTTTGGAGCGCAGCGAACGGGAGGCTTCGGCCTCCCGTTCGTGCTTTTTCGGGCGCCCGTCCGAGTGCGTGACCGAACTGTGCACGTGAACGCGCCCTACAGGGCGCGTTGACGTACGCAGTCTCGGCGACGGGGCGTCACTCGAGGCCGAGGCCGAGGCCGAGGGGGATGTCTTCGTAGTCGACGGTCCAGAGGCGGGTGGAGTCATTGCCGCCGGCCGCGTAGCAGCGCCAGCCGAGCAGTTGCTGGGCGCGCTCGGGGAGCCGTGACGCGGTTGCCCAATCGACGCCGAGCGGGCCGGCTTCTTCGGGCGTCAGCCAGCCGAGCACGTAGGACAGGTGGAAGCCGAACCGCCACTCGTCGGCGGTGACGTTCGCGCCCGCGCCGTGCAGCGCGCGTCCGGTGTAGATCATTCCGCTGCCGGCGGTCATCACCGCTTGGGTCACCTCGTGATCGTCGGCGCGGCGCGCGAAGTCGGTCCACCGGTTGCTGCCCGGCACGACCCGCGTCGCGCCCACCTCCGCCGTGAAGTCGGAGACGGCGAACATGCAACTGACCGTGACCTCGAACCCGTCGGGCCGGTTCATCGTCCGCCAGTTGTCGGCGTCGCGATGCAAGGGCTGGGCTGCCTCGCCCGGACCGATGATCATCATCTGCCCGGTGTTCATCCAGTAGGACGAGCAGTTCGGCAGCAAGAGCGCGTCGGCGACTGCGAGCAGAGTCGGGTCGAGCAGGATGTCGACGAACGCCTTGCTGCGCGCTGCGAGGCGGGTGAAGCGCTTGGTGGCATCGCCCCAGAAGTGACGCACGCTCGCGTCGTCGGTGCGTGCGCCGGAGCCGAAGCTCGCAGCGGCGCGCTCCATGTCCGCACGGAACCGGGCGAGCACGTCGGGTGCGAGCAGTTGATCGACGATCACGGCGCCGTCGCTGGCGAGCACGTCGAGCACCGCAGTCGACGGCGCGTCATGGCCCAGGTGTTGCAGGCTCACAGGTCCTCGATCAGCTTGAAGAGCTCGGCGGCGCGGACGCCGTGGGCGGCGCCCAGCCCCATCAGGCGGTCGGTGATGCGGCGACGGAATCCCTCGAGCTGGCCGTCGGTGGTGGCGTGCATCGTGCTCTCGAACTGCGATGCGTGTGCCTCCAGCGCAGCGAGCTTGACGGGGATGAAGTCGGCGACCTCCTCGACGTGGTCCGGCTCGTCGGCCTCCCACAGCAGGAGCTGCTGCGGACGATGCGGGGCCAGGTCGTGCTCGCGGAAGAAATGTGGATCGCGCGACGCAACGATGCCCTCGCACGCCAGCAGACCGGCATGGCGATGGTCCGGATGGAGCCGGTAGCGCTTCCATGGATCGTGGCCGAGCACGACATCGGGTCGCACCGTGCGGATGCATCGCGCGATCTCGCCCCGTACGGCGAGGCCGCTGTCGAGCTCGCCGTCGACATGACCGAGGAACGTGACGGTGCCGAGGTACGGCGACGCGCCCGAGAGGCGCGCCGCAGCGTCCCGCTGTTCGGCCTGTCGGGTCACCCGGAGCGCGGCGATGTCGGCGTCGGGGTTCCAGGTGCCCTTCGAGCCGTCGGTGAGGACGAGGTGGTGCACGACGCACCCATCGGCCGCCCATTTCGCGAGCGTGCCGCCTGCGCCGAACTCGACGTCGTCTGGGTGCGCGCCGATCGCGAGCGCGACCGCGGGCGTTGGCAGGTTCGCGGTCCAGTGGACCGCGCCTACGGCTGGCTGACCGGGTTCGTTCGCAGCCATGAGGGCAACGCCTTCGCAACGAGGGGATGGGTGAGATCCCCGGGAGTGTCGATGTCGAGCGCGAGGCCGCCATCGCGCAGCACTCGCACCGGCAGCCCGAGGCCGGTGGCCTGGGTGAGGTGGCGATGGAACGACTGCGAGCCGTACGACGGTTGGAACCCGCACGACGTCGGCACCGCGAGGACGTTGGTGCCGTCCGAGCGGCTGTCGGGAACGAGCACGATGCCGCCGGTCATCACCACTCCCGCGAGCGGCGATGGCAGCGGCAGATCGCTGTGCGCGACGATCGCGTGCTCGATGCCGGCGGCGGCCAACGCGGCGATGCCGTCGAGCACAGCAGCGTTGAGTCCAACGCTCGGCCGCCACAACACGGTGGCGCCTAGCCCCGTCGCCCAGTCGGCGACGTCGGGGTCGTCGCACGCCACGAACACCGGCAACGGCGCGGCGGCCGCCACGACCAGCTCGGCCGTCCAGCGCGCGAGGCGGATCCGATCCGACGCGGACACCACGCCGGCGAGCCGGGCCTTGGCCTGTCGGAAGTCCTTGACCGGAATGAGCACGGCTGCGTCCACTCTGGGCAAGGCTAATGGGGTCCTATGCTGCCGCCATGGCCCGAGTCGCTCACCACGTGCTCGACGCCAGGTACGAGAACCACCTGCGCGAGGCCTGGCGCGCCTACGGCGATCCTCGTTCGATCGTCTCGGTGGTCGAGGTCAGCGCGAAGGTCTCGACCAACCGCGTGTACCGGTTCCGGCTCGACGACGGTCACAGCAACATCGCCAAGGTGTCGTCATACGGGTCGTACTTCCTGTTCCGCGAGGACCACGACCGGATCCATCGCACGCGTGTCGTGCTGCAGACGACGCGCTGGGCCGGGCTGCTGGCCGATGTGCTGACCGAACGTCGCGACGGCAGCGATGACAACGGCGATCCGAAAGCGGCCGGCGGCCGCGAGCGCGTGTTCACGTTCTTCGACGGCGACCTGTGGACCGCGTTCTACCAGGACGTGCCGCTGGGCCGATCGCTGCCGAAGATCCTCACCCAGGGCCAGGTTGCCGATCTCGGTGAAGAGATGGGTCTCCTCCACCGCGACTGCGCGGAGGCGTCACGACGCATCCCTCCGTCGTCGAAGTCGATCAAGTCGGACGCGATCCACTTGCTCGAGCTGCTGTCCGACAAGCACTCGTCGCTGAAGTTCAAGTACGACGCGTCGGAGAAGCAGTACCTCCGCAGTCAATGTCACGAGTTCCTCGAGCAGCTCGACCGGTTCGGTTACGACGACTGGTCGCGCATCCCCGTGCTGATCGACTGGAACCTCGGCAACTTCTCGGTGTCGATGGCGCGCCAGCAGGTTCGGCTGTTCAGTCGCTGGGACTACGACTGGTTCCGCATCGAGCCGCGCCTGCTCGACTTCTACTTCCTGTCCCGCGTCGCCAGCTCGACCGGTGATCGCACGGTGTTCTCGTACTCGCCGCACACCCTGCTGGAACCGCGGTTCCAGCGCTTCCTCGCCGCGTATCACCGCATCTTCCCGCTGAACGAGGACGAGATCCTGTTCCTGCGTGAGGTGTACCGGTTCTTCATCCTGAACTACGTCGTTCGTGAGGGTGACAACTTCTTCCAGCCGGAGTACTGGCACCGCCTGCAGCACGAGGCCGTGTCGCTGTGCCTCCCGGCCGCGGAACGGCTCGACCTCCGCCCTCTGCTGGCGATACTCGATTGAGGGGACTGGACTGATGGGGATCAACGTCGCGGTGATCGGTGCCGGCTCCTGGGGTACGACGGTGGCCGCGCTCGCCGCGGCCAACACGGACACCGTGTTGTGGGCGCGCCGGCCGCAGCTGGCCGAGGTGATCAACGCGACGCACATCAACACCGACTACCTCCCGGCGTTCACCCTGCCGGCGACCCTGCGCGCCACCAGCGACCTCGCGGCCGCGGTGGGCATGGCAGACGTGCTGGTGATGGCCGTACCCTCGCACGGCTATCGCGAGGTCGCGGCGGAGGCGGCTCAACACCTGCGTGCCTGGGTGCCGATCGTCAGCCTGACGAAGGGCGTGGAGAAGAGCTCGCTGAAGCGGATGAGCGAGGTCACCGTCGACGAGATGCCGGGACATCCGGTAGCTGTGCTGACCGGACCGAACCTGGCCAAGGAGATCCTCGGCGGTCAGCCGGCTGCCAGCGTGGTGGCGATCAACGACGAGACGATCGCGACGGAGCTGCAGCGCATCTTCACCCGGCCCAGCCTGCGCATCTACACCAACCCCGATGTCGTCGGTTGCGAGGTCGGGGGAGTGGTCAAGAACATCATCGCGATCGCGGCGGGCATGGCGGAAGGGATGGGCTTCGGTGACAACACGCGGGCCACGATCATCACCCGCGGACTCGCCGAGATGACCCGGCTGGGCACGGCGATGGGCGCCCAGGCCGGCACCTTCGCCGGGCTGGCAGGCATCGGCGATCTGATCGCGACGTGCTCGTCGAAGCAGAGTCGCAACAACACCGTCGGGCTGGAGCTCGGTGCCGGTCGCAAGATCAAGGACATCCTCGCCGGGATGAGCATGGTTGCCGAAGGCGTCAAGAGCTCACCCCCGGTGTTGGACCTCGCCCGCCGGTACGGTGTGGACATGCCGATCACCGAACAGGTCGTCGCGGTCTGCCACAAGGGACGGTCCGCCAGCGATGCACTGTCGGCGCTGATGCAGCGCTCGACCAAGTCCGAGCTCGCGTGAGCACCATCGGTGTGTTGGGCGGGCGCTGGCGCGCCACGGTGTCACCCGCCGGTGGGGTCGAGCCGTGGGACGGTTCCGCTCCGCTCGACTGGTTCATCGCCGCCGACGACCGCTGGCACGTGCCGGCCGACGAACCCACGGTGCGTCAGCGCCGGATCGACGGCGCCCCCGTGATCGAGACCCGGATCAAGGTGCCCAACGGCGACGCGGTGCACCGGGTGTGGTGTGTCGCCGACGGCGGCGGCTACACCGTCGTCGAGATCGAGAACGACTCATCGCTGCCGTTCGCGGTCGCCTTCAACCGCAGTGACCTCCTGTCCAGCCGTCCTCCGGCGGCGGTGCCGATCCAGGGGATCGAGCTGCCTGCGGATTCGGTCGTGCTGCCCGTCGGCCACCGCTCCACCATTCGGGTCGCGCTCGCCCACGAGCACTCCGCCGCCGGCCCACTCCCCGATCGGCTGTCCTCGCCGATGCAAGTGGCCAGAGGGTGGACGGCCGTCATCGATGCCGCCGGGCGGATGGTGCTGCCCGACGACGCGATCCTCGACCGCATCGCCCAGCTGCGTGGAGAGCTGGCGCTGAACGGACCGGTGGAGCCGCAGGACGATGTGATCGGGTTCCTGGTCGATGTCGGCCAGTTGGTGCGCCTCGGCGAGCGCGCCGATCCGTGGGTGCCCGACATCGCTGCCGCGGTGGCCGATGCCGCGCGCCTCGCACCCACCTGGGACGCGGGCGCCGCGCTCGATGCCGCCGCCATGGTGCTGGCTCGCGCCGGTGAGACCCGCGCCTTGCGCGACCTGAAGCGCTTGCGCTGGACACAGGCCACCGGGCTGCCGGCGGTGGCGCCGGCCGGGCGCGAGCTGGTCTGGTACGAACAGCGCATCGCGCGTGCCCTTGGTGACGGCACCGCCGACCTGCTCGGCGCCGGCCTGCCCGACAGTTGGCTCGGCGCCAACTTCGAGGTCTACGGGATGCCCATCGGTGCCGAGACCACCGTGTCCTACGCCGTTCGCTGGCACGGCGATCGCCCGGCCGTCCTGTGGGAACTCGACGGACCGATGGTGCAGCTGATCGCGTCTGCCGTCGCGCCGGAATGGTCCACCGCCGAGCCGAAGGGCGAAGCGCTGTGGCCGGCTCCACCAATCATCGGCTCGACTGGGCTGTCGATGCCCAGCGGCGACATCTCCTTCAACTGAGCGGTTTCGGCGAGTGACTGGTGTGTGATTCTCTGGTCGCTCTGGCGCCGTCCACGGCACGGGGCGTCACCCTGTTCGCGAAGAACAGCGATCGGCCGCCCGGTGAGGTCCAGGACATCGAGTGGTCACCGTCGAGGACCGAGGCGTCGACACGCGTCACGCACATCACGGTCGACGGTCTGGACACGCCGACGGTCCGCGCTGTGATCTCGCGACCGCGCTGGTGCTGGGGCGCCGAGCACGGCGTCAACGAAGCGGGCGTCGCGATCGGCAACCACAGCATCTACACCACCCTCGATCCACGCCCGTTCCCGCCCGCGCTGATCGGGATGGACCTCGTCCGCCTCGGCCTGGAGCGGGCCGTCACGGCCTCGAACGCGGTCGAGGTGATGACTGGTCTGCTCGAGCGCCACGGGCAGGGTGGCACGGGCCACGACGTCGCGCTGATCGGCAAGGAGCGTCCCTACTGGTCGAGCTTCCTGGTTGCCGACCCTGTCGAGGCATGGATGCTCGAGACGAGTGGCAGCAACTGGGAAGTGGCACGAGTCGATCGCGTCGCGTCGATGTCCAACCGCACCTCGATCCCTGCGTTCGACGCAGCTCATCGCCACCCCGGTCAACCCGTCGAGCGGCTCATCGATCCGCGGTTGCGCGCGTCGCGCGCGGTGCTGGCCGATCGACCAGTGACGTTCGAGGCGCTCGCCGCGCACCTCCGCTCGCACGACTCCTGCGTCGAGCCGGGCTGGAGCGTGTGCATGCACGTCGGCACCGACGAGGTCACCACCGCGTCGATGATCGCCGAGATGCCGATCGACCGCCCACCGACTGCGTGGATGCTGACCGGCAGCCCGTGCGAGAACGACTACTCGGCGTACGCGTTCTGACCGTTGGATCGCGATGACGCCGTCAGTGACTCGATGTCACCTGCATCGCCCGGCTCCAGCACGACAGCGTCGTCGGTCTCGATGCGGCCGGGCCGGAGCACAGTCGCGTACACGCGGCTCACCGGACCGCGAGTGATGTTCATCCGGTGGACGTCGCCGCCGACGAAGAACGCGGCGTTGGAGCTGCATGGCTCGGCGAAGGCCTGCACATGCGCGAGCACGGTGCCGATCCGCAGCAGCACGCCCGGGCGGACCTCGGGCCAGGGGAGTCCGGCGACGGTGATGTTCTCGCCGACCGAACCGCGTTTGATCGGATGGCCCTCGGCGCGCAGCTCCTCGATCACCTCGTCGGCATAGATGCACAACGCCTGCCATGGCCTGCCGTGGTGGACGCGGACCCGTTGCACGTCGCCGGCGACACCACGGAACCCGACGTCGACGGCGGGCACGGCGAGCTTGGGCACGCCGCCGCCCGACGCGCTGAGCTGGACGACCCGGCCCACAGCGGACGCCGGCATCTGCCCGTCGGCGCGCAGCGCGTCGGACGCGGCGCGCACGGTCGTCCACACGTCGAGGAGGACGGGCAGCAACGCCGGCGTATCCCTGAGGGCCTTGGCCGCGGCACGCCCGAGCTCGTCGAGCGAGGCCGGCGGATGATCGATCGCGGTCGCGATCCGCCGGGCGAGGTCGGTGCCGAGCCGGTCGGCGGTGGTGCTCTGGCGTCCGTCCATCTGGCTCGCCCACAGCCCGCCCAGGTTGCCGAGGGTGCGCACCGCGTCGTTGGTGGTGAAGCGGTACGGCCCGATGACCAGCGGTGAACCCGACATGGATCTCATCCTCGCACGGCACCGTAGGCTGGCGCTCGTGACCGACCTCCGAGCACCAGCCGATGTCGATCGCACCGATCTCGACGGCATGCGGCTGACCGAGTGGACATCGTGCGGCGGGTGCGCCGCGAAGTGGGGCGCGTCGCTCCTGTCCAGCCTCGTCAGCGACTTTCCGGCCAGCTCCGACCCGGCGCTGCTCGTCGGCCTCGCGCCGTTCGACGATGCGGCCGTGTACCGGATCAGTGACGACCTGGCGATGGTCAGCACCACCGACTTCTTCCCTCCCCTCGTCGATCACCCGTCCGACTTCGGCGCGATCGCCGCGGCCAACGCCTGCAGCGACGTGTTCGCCATGGGTGGTCGGGTGACGATCGCCGTCAACATCGCCGCCTTCCCCGAGCACTTCCCACGCGCCGCGATCGTCGCGATCTTCGACGCTGCGGCCGCGGTGGTGGCGGAGGCCGGCGGCTCCGTCGCCGGTGGCCACACGATCCGCAACCCCGAGCCGATCTTCGGGCTCGCGGTGCAGGGACTCGTGCACCCCGACCGCATCTTCCGCAAGGAGGGTGCGCTGGTGGGCGACGTGTTGATGATCTCCAAGCCGCTCGGCACCGCCATTGCGCTCGCCGGCGGCTCGCCGGCGGACAAGCAGGAGGCGATCGCGGGCATGCGCCGGCTGAACCGTTCGGCGTCGGAGGTCCTCCAGGCTCACCTCGGTGCTGTGCACGCCGTCACCGACGTGACCGGCTACGGCCTCTTCGGCCACGCGTGGGACATGGCCGAGCGTGCCGACGCGGTGTTCGCGTTCGACGACGCCGCGTTGCCGCTCTACTCCGGCGTGGCCGACGCGCTCCTCCGTGGCGTGCGCACCGGCGGCGACCCTCGCAACCGCGAGCACGTCGAGCAGCACGTGCTGATCCGATCCGGTCTGGGCCACGACCGCGTTGCGATCGGGTATGACCCGCAGACGTCGGGTGGATTGCTCGCCGCCGTCCACCCGAGCATCGCCGGTGATCTCGCCGCGGCGGGCTTCACCGCGATCGGATCCGTGGTCGCCGGACCACCGGCGATCGTGCTGCAGTAAGCCGATGTCGCCGGCCACACGCGCTCCCAGCAAGAAGGTCGCCCCGACGCGATCGCTGGAGCGCGAGCTGTGGGAGGCCGGCTACGACGTGGTCGTCGGCGTCGACGAGGTCGGGCGAGGCTCGTGGGCGGGGCCGCTGATGGTCGGGGCGGCAGTGCTGCCGCGGGACAAGCGGGTCAACGGCGTGCGTGACTCGAAGATGCTCACCGAGGCGGACCGTGAGTCGATCTTCGACCGGGTCGCCGGCTGGTGCGACGCGTGGGCCGTCGGTGGCGCCAGCCATCAGGAGTGCGACGAGTTGGGCATGGCTGCCGCGCAGAAGCTGGCGGCTCAGCGCGCCATACAGGGCTTGGGCATCGTCCCCGATGCTGCGGTTGTCGACGGCACCTGGAACTTCGTCGCTCCGCACGTGCGCCACGTGCAGATGAAGATCAAGGCCGATGCCTACTGCCTCGCGGTGGCTGCGGCGTCCATCCTCGCCAAGGTGACACGCGACCGGATCATGCGCGAGCACGCCGAGCACTACCCGCACTGGCACTTCGACACCAACAAGGGCTATCCGTGCCCCTTGCACAAGACCGCGCTGCAGGGCTACGGGCCGTCGGCGATCCATCGCCGCTCGTGGGTGTTCATGGACAACTACGTGCCGTGGCCCGGGCTGCGCACGTATCGGCCCGAGCAGCCGACCCTCTTCTGAGGAGCTGCTGATCGCTGTGGAGGACGTTCGTCACGACGTCGTCGTGATCGGTGCCGGTCTGGCGGGTCTTCGCGCCGCGACGGACCTCGTCGCAGCGGGTCGCGACGTGCTCGTGTTGGAAGCTCGCGACCGCGTCGGCGGCCGGGTCTGGACGCACCGCTTCACCAATGGCCAGTACGCGGAACGCGGCGCCGAGTTCGTCGACACCGAGCACCGCGAGGTCATCGCGCTCGTCGACGCATTGGGTCTGCGGCTTGCCGACGTGACCTCGGGCCACGATCCGGCGCGGCGGCTGCTCGACGTCGGTGGCCGGGCCACACCGTTCGCTCTGCACCACTCCCTGGCCGGCGAGCTGCGCCGCTGGGAGGCCGCACTCGACGAGCTCGCTGCGTCGGTCGATCCGGATGATCCGGTCTCCGGCCCCGACAGCGCGCGACTCGACGAGGCGCCCCTCAGCGCGCTGGTCGCTCGGCTCGAGCTCGGCCTGATGGCCCGCGTCGCGATCGGACGCGAGATCCGCACCGAGTTCATGCTCGGGCCTGACGAGATCTCACAGCTGTTCGCCGGATGGATGACGGCGCTGCACCGGAAGTCACCGGGCGGACGCGAGGCGTACCGCATCGCCGGTGGCAACGATCAGCTCGCCACGCTGCTCGCCGCGCCGATCCACGACCGGATCCGCCTCGGGGCGCCGGTCGACCTGATCGACCCGGAGTCCGGCCGGATCGTGCTGATCGGCGGCGAGACGATCGTGGCAGACCACATCGTCAACACCGCACCGCTGCCCGTGCTCGGCCGGATGTGGTTCGACATGCCGTACGAGCTCTCCCGCGTCGGCTACGGGGTAGGCGGCAAGATCAGCGTGCAGACGACGCGTCGGGTCTGGCACGACAGCGGCCTCGACGGTGCGGTCGACACCGAACGGGCGTGGGGTCAGACGTGGGACGGCAGCGACTCCCAGCCCGGTGACACGGGCGTGCTCACCGTGCTGCTGTCCTCACACGACGGGGCGGCGATCGCGTCGATCGACGACACCGTGCAGCGAGTGGTGGACGAGGCCGATCGCTTCTTCCCTGGCGCGAAGGCGATGGCGGGTGAGCGCATCCGAACCGACTGGACCAACGACCCGTACAGCCTCGGCTGCTACGCCACGTTCGGCCCGGGGCAGCTCCTCGAGGCGTGGCCCTTCCTCCACCGGGCGTACGGGCGGATGGTGCTCGCCGGCGAGCACACCGACGCGTTCTGCGGCTTCATGGAGGGAGCCCTGCGGAGTGGAAGGCGGGCCGCCCGAGATATATCGTGACACGATATGAATTCGGATGGAGCAGCTGCGATCCAACTGCCGGACAAGCGATGGCCGAGTGGCCGATGGGCCGGCGGGAGGGGATCGGCCAGCTGGTTGCCCGTGATCCTCGTCGTCGGTGTCGCGTCCGGCGCGGTCAGCGCGGGGTACGTCGAACTGCTTCGCAATGTCTCGCGGGTGCTCGGACCCCAGTACTGGGGCCGATGGACGCACCTCGCCGTGCTCGGAGGCGTCGGTGTGGCGGTGGCCCTGCTGGTGCGATTCCTCGGGAATCCGGGTGACGTCGAGCTGCTCGTCGACAACATCCACGTCGGCGATCGCCCGGCCGACGTTCGTGCACTTCGCTCGCTGATCCCCGTGTCGTTGCTGGGGATCGCGGCTGGCAGCGCGATCGGCCCCGAGGCGCCACTCGTGCAGACCACGGGAACGATCGGCAGCTGGGTCGGGCACCGGTTGCGGCTGCCCTCGGCCGATCGACGGATCCTCGGGATCACGGGCATGGCCGCCGGGTTCACCGTGCTCTTCGGCGCGCCGCTGGGAGGCGCGCTGTTCGCGCTCGAGATCCTCCACCGCCGCGGCTTGGAGTACTACGAGGCGATGCTGCCCGCCGCCCTCGGCGCGCTGTCGGGCTGGGTCACCTACACCGCATTGCTGCGCGCGGGCTTCCACCCCGTGTTCGAGTTCCCCGGTCTCGGCTCGATCACGTTCCTCGACCTCGCCCTCGGTGTGGCGGCCGGGGTCGCCGGAGCGGGCATCGCCACCTTGTTCAGCTGGGTCATCCGCGCCACGCGCTGGCTCTTCTCGCACGTCGATCCGCGGATCCGGCCCGTGCTGGGTGGCCTGTTGCTCGGAGGGCTGGCGATCGCGTCGCCGTACAGCCTGACGTTCGGCGAGGCCCAGATCGATCACATCGCGACGACCCGCCTGGCCGTCTCGGTGCTGCTGGTGGCCGCCGCGTGCAAGCTCGTGGCAGCAGCCGCGATCGTGAGCAGCGGTTGGCGGGGCGGGTTCATCATCCCCTTGTTCTTCATGGGCGCCGCGGTCGCGGTCGCCGTCAGCCACGGCATCGGCGGCCACGAGGTCGTGATGTTGACGTCGATGATGGTGGCGACCAACGTCGGCGTGACCAAGACCCCGATCGGCTCGACGGCCGTGGTCGCGGAGATGGCCGGGATGCGCATCCTGCCGCCCGTGTTGATCGCAGCCGTCGTGTCGCTGTTC
>JAOBWO010000247.1 GCA_025463415.1 Acidimicrobiales bacterium
TAGCGGCTGTCGGTCTGCTGGATGATGCCGGTGACGATGTCGCCCTCGCGGTTCGCGTACTCCTCGAACTTGCGGTCGCGCTCGGCCTCGCGGATGCGCTGGTTGAGCACCTGACGGAACGTCTGCGCAGCGATGCGGCCCATGTCGTCGGGCGTGTCGTCGCGGGCGTTGATCCAGTTGCCGTCTTCGTCGATGTCGTAGGCGATGATCCGGATGTCCATCGTGTCGGCGTCGATCTGGACCTCGGCCTCGTCGGCCGCGCCCTGCCGTCGCTTGTACGCGCTGACGAGCGCGTCGGCCAACACCTGCAGGAGGGTGTCGACGGAGATTCCCTTGTCGGCCGCCAGCATGCGGACGGCTTCTGCCATGTCAAGACCACTCACTGGTGCACCCCTTCGATCGTGACGGTGTCGGTTGCTTCGTGCGGCGTGCACCCGTGAGTGCTTTGCGCGTTCTCGATGATTCGCTCGCTTCGCTCGCTCATCTGGTCGCCTCCTCGTGGATGGGTGAATCGAGCTCGTCGGACGGACCCTTCGGCTTGTTGGCCGCGGATGCCGACTTCGATCGCTTCGGAGAGTTCTTGGGTCGTGCCCTCGGTGAGCCGGCAGCGGACTTCGGCGTGCCGGAACCGGGCTTGGTGGGCGTGCCCTTCTCGCCCTTCTCCCAGTGGAAGACGGTCTTGGCACGGTCGATCACGTCGATCGGGATGACCCGTTCGGTGAGGTCCTTGTCGTCGAGACGCACTGTGATGGTGATGTCGTCGGCGGCCACGAGCACACCTTGGAAGCGGCGCTGACCCTCGAGCTGGACGCGCAGGCGGATGTTGACCGACTTGCCGATCTCGCGCTGGAAGTGCGTGGACGTGCGCAGGTTGCGCTCCAGACCCGGGCTGCTGACCTCGAGCGTGTAGTGCGTGGGGATGGGGTCGTGGTGATCGAAGTCGCGGCCGATGAGCCGGGTGACGAGCGCCAGCTGATCGAGCGTGACGCCACCGCGACCGTTCTCCCCGACCGTTCCGGGCGGCGTGTCGATGGTGACCTTGACGATGCCACCCGCGAACTCGAAGTCGTACAGCTCCAGGCCGAGATCCGCGACGATGGGGGCGACGAGGGCGAGGACCTTGTCGTTGACCTTGGTGATCCTCGGATCGAGGACAGGGGTGAACACGGGGTGCTCAGCGGCGAACTGCTCGGCCGTCATCTCGTCGTGCTGCAGTTCCTCGTCGTCGTCGAGATCGTCGAAGTCGTCGAGCTCGATGTCGTTTCCTGGGTTGTCCATGGTCACCTCCGTTCGGCGTTCTATTGGGTGCAACGTTCGTTCGAGATCACCCGAAACTGTCCGTAGGTGAAACAAAAGGCGTGGGTCGAAACCCACGCCTGTGTCGTGTTACGAACTTCGGGCCCTGCAACTATATCGGACCGATACAGTCGTTTGGCGCCCGCTACCCTGCGGCGACGCGCCCACGCGCTCCCCACCATCCCCAGCTTGCGCACCAAGCGAGAGAGGTTCCCCGTGCTCCGAATGTCGTCGCTCTTCCTCCGCACCCTGCGCGAGGACCCCTCCGACGCCGAAGTCCCGAGCCATCGCCTCCTCGTCCGTGGCGGCTACATCCGGCGGGCCGCACCGGGCGGGTACACCTGGCTCCCGCTCGGGTGGATCGTGTACCGCAACGTCGAGCGGATCGTGCGCGAGGAGATGGACAAGGCGGGTTTCCAGGAGGTCCACTTCCCGGCGCTGCTGCCCCGCGAGCCCTACGAGATCAGTGGGCGCTGGACCGACTACGGCGATGGCGTGTTCCGCCTCAAGGACCGCAAGGGCAACGACTTCCTGCTGGCGCCGACGCACGAGGAGATGTTCACGCTGCTCGTCAAGGACCTGTACAGCAGCTACAAGGACCTGCCGCTGCACATCTACCAGATCCAGACCAAGTACCGCGACGAAGCGCGGCCCCGGGCCGGGCTGCTGCGCACCCGCGAGTTCGTGATGAAGGACAGCTACAGCTTCGACATCGACGACGAAGGGCTGGTGAAGAGCTACGAGCAGCACCGCCAGGCGTACATCGACACGTTCAACCGCCTCGGCCTGCCGTTCGTGATGGTGTCGGCGGTCAGCGGGGCGATGGGCGGCTCGGCCAGCGAAGAGTTCCTCGCGCCGATCGACGTCGGCGAGGACACGTTCGTGCGCTGCACGAACTGCGACTACGCCGCGAACACGGAGGCCGTCCAGGTCCGTCCGCCCGACGCCATCCCCCTCGATGGCCTGCCGGCTGCCCGTGTCGAGGACACCCCCGACACGCCCACGATCGAGACCCTGGTCGATGTCGTCAACGAGCGCGCCGACCTCCGCCATCCCGACCGCGACTGGACTGCGGCCGACACCTTGAAGAACCTGGTGGTCAAGCTCAAGCACCCGGACGGCACGTTCTCCGCGCTGGCCATCGGCTTGCCGGGAGATCGCGAGGTGGACCTCAAGCGGGTCGAGGCGCAGGTCGGCCCCGCTGAAGTCGTCGCCTTCGAGCCGGCCGACTTCGCCAAGAACCCGGCGCTCGTCAAGGGTTACATCGGGCCAGGCGCACTCGGTGAGCACAACGCCTCCGGCATCCGCTACCTCGTCGATCCCCGCGTCGTCGAGGGATCGGCCTGGATCACCGGCGCGGACCAGCCCGGACGGCACGTGATCAACCTGACCATGGGCCGCGACTTCACGCCCGACGGCGTCATCGAAGCGGCCGAGATCCACGGCGGCGACCCGTGTCCCCGGTGCGGCAACGCGCTGGAGATCGCCAAGGGCATCGAGATCGGCCACATCTTCCAGCTCGGCCGCCGGTACGCCACGGCGCTGGGGCTGACGGTGCTCGACCAGAACGGCAAGACCAAGGTCGTGACGATGGGCAGCTACGGCATCGGCGTTTCCCGCGCGGTTGCCGCGGTCGCTGAGACCACGCTCGACGAGAAGGGTCTGTGCTGGCCCCGAGAGATCTCGCCCGCCGATGTGCACATCGTCGTCACCGGCAAGCCCAGCGAGCCGACCGGTCCGGCCGCCGAAGAACTGGCACTCGCGCTGGAGACGGCGGGCTTGCGAGTGTTGATCGACGATCGCGTCGGCACCTCGCCCGGCATCAAGTTCAACGACGCCGAGCTGCTCGGCGTGCCCACCATCGTCGTGGTCGGCAAGGGCCTCGCCAACGGCGCGATCGAGGTCAAGGATCGTAGGACCGGCGAGCGCACCGACGTCCCGGTGGCCGACGCCGTCGAGCACCTCGTGCAGGTCTGCCGCAGCTGACGCCGCGCCACCGGAGGCCTTCCGCAGCGGCCGGGCGCTTCACAACGCCTCCGCTCGCCCGTCCTTCGCGCGACCGGAGGCCTTCCGCAGCGGCCGGGGGCGCTTCACAAAGCCTCCGCTGGGGGTGTCAGGCGAGCAGGGCGAGGCCGCGTTCGAGGAAGTCGACGCCGGTCGCGAAGGCGCTCGGGGCGACGGCGATGTCGTCGTAGCGGAGGACCGCCCCGAACGGAGCGTTCCAGTAGCCGTCGCCGTCGGCGGGTACGCCGTTCCACGGCGAGACATAGAGGTACGGCGCCGCGTGGAACCCGTCGCCGGGTGACGCGCCGAGGTTCACACGGCCTCCGGAGCCGACTGCGAGGTCGATGCCGAGGTCGAAGTGCTCGGGCCAGATCCGCGCCCGGCTCGGCGCGGCATCGGCCGGCTGCTCGGCCACGACACGATCGAGGACTTGCAGTCCGTAGGCGAACCAGGTGCCGATCTGGGTCAGTGAGGCGGCGTCGGCCGTCAACGGCGTGTCGATGTCGCCGAGCTCGGGTGTGTCGTGCCCGACGTCGAGATCAATGGAGAGGTCGACACCGACGAGCGCCGCCATGCCGGACAGCGTCGATCCGTCGATGGGCATCGACGTGGTTGTGGCCGTGGCCGTCGTGCGTTCGACGAGGAGGATGCCGCCGCTGAGCCGGATCACGCAATGGTCGTCGCCGAACGCCGGCGTACCGAAGCCGCCGGGCATCGGCGCGAGATCGATCCGACCGGTGGCGGCACGCCGGGCGCGCGCCAGCACGTGCGCGCCGATGCGTTGCGCGACGAGACGCGTCGCGCCGTACCCGTCCGGGAGCGGCGCGAGCGGCATCAGCTGAAGCGGAGCAGGCCCTGGTCGATGACGACGCGGTCGCCCACCGACGTGGTGAAGACGGCCTCGCCGTCGGCGACGACCCACGCCTTCACGGTGAGCGCTTCGCCGGGGATGACCGGCGA
>JAOBWO010000264.1 GCA_025463415.1 Acidimicrobiales bacterium
GCCGCGCACTGACGGTCGAGTGGCCACGTTGCCTGGTCGTCGCCGAGGCCGATAGCACTGTGGCGTGCCGATCGCCTTCGCCTTCGCCTGCGCAGTGGTCTACGGCATCGCCGACTACTGCGGTGGCCGCGCCTCGCGAGCCGCGCCGAGTGTTGCCATCAGCCTCTTCGGACAGATGGGCAGCCTCGTCGTCGGACTCGTCGGTGTGATCGCACTCGGCACCGCGGTGCCGGGCCTCGGCCAGCTCGCCTGGGGTGGGCTGGCCGGTGTGGCCAGCGCACTGGCCCTCGCGTCGTTCTACCACGCGCTGTCTCACGGCGCGATGACCGTCGTCGCGCCGATCACCGCGGTC
This sequence comes from Acidimicrobiales bacterium, assembly GCA_025463415.1. GTDB lineage: Bacteria > Actinomycetota > Acidimicrobiia > Acidimicrobiales > Ilumatobacteraceae > WLMZ01. Next base: position 353 of record JAOBWO010000264.1, read on the forward strand.
ACCAGCTCGGTCCTGCCGGTGGCGTTCGGATTGCTGCGAGGCGAGCGACCGGCCGCCATCGCCTACGTGGGCATGGTGCTCGCGGTCGGCGCCGTGGCACTCGTCAGCGGTGCGATCGGAGCCAGGCACACGGCGACGCCACGGTCGACGATGCTCTTCGCGCTGACCGCCGGCGTCGGCTTCGGCGTGATCTTCATCGCACTGGGCGAGACGACATCGGCCAGTGGCATCTGGCCACTCGTGTCGTCGAGGGTGGTCTCGGTCGTGCTGATCGGCACCGTCGCGTGGACGACGCGAACGACGGTGCGTGGGCACGGCTCGATCTGGCGGCTCGCCGCGGCGGCCGGCATCCTCGACATGACGGCGAACTTCCTCTACCTCGTCGCAGTGCGTCGAGGGCTGCTGACTTTGGTCGTCGTCGTGGCGAGCCTGTACCCGGTCAGCACGGTCGCGCTGGCGTTCGGGCTCGACCGCGAACGTGTCACCCGTTGGCAGGCAACGGGCATGGTGATGGCTGTCGGTGCGCTCGTGCTGGTCAGCCTCGCCGGCACCGGCTGACTGCCCTCAGGAACCGCAGCCGCCCTCGACAGCGACCGCCGGCTCCGCACCCGGCACGAAGGTGTAGACGGTTTCGGAGGCACCCTCCCAGAAGGTGCCCCACATCGTGAACTCGGAATGGCCGTCCCCGTTGAAGTCGGCGACGGCGTCGAGACCGTACTGGGCCGTGTTCGGAAGCTGACCGTCGAGATCGTCGGTGAGGTGGATGTCGCTGGCGAGCTCGGTCGTGCGCACCGTGGCGCCGTCGACCTGGCGGAGCATCACGATGCTGAACCAGCCGGCTCGAGCGGGGAGGCCGGTGTCGAGGTCGGGGTGACTCGCTGCGATGAGCACCTCGTCGGTCCCGTCGCCGTCGAGATCGGTGCGGATCAGCTGATCGATCCGCACGTCCGGCGACGGTAGACCGTCGGTGATCAGCTGCTGGCGGACGATGTCGACGTAGTCGGCATTCGAGGTGTCGAGCTGGGTGACCGGCCGTGGGTACAGGTTCCAAGTCGCGTTGACGGCGAAGGTCTGCGGATCAGGGTCGTAGAACGTCGGGGGATCAAGGAGAACGGTGTAGCTGCCGAGCGGCTCGCAGCCGATGTCGATGCCGGTGGAGGTTGCGTGGCCGACGTCGGGACCGGTGCTGAAGGTCGTGAAGTCGACACCGGGCGTGACGGGGATGTCCGCCGTGAGGGCGTCGGTGTCGATCCAGGAGGATCCGTCCCACCAACCGAGCACGCCGAGGCCGGTCACGACGACGATGGGCGCGGCAGGCGTGCCGTACGTCACGCTCGCCGTCGTCGACGTCGGCGCAGTATCGGTGGCGGCCGTCGCGTCCGTGACAGCGCTGGTCGCGGCGACGGAATCGACCGTCGTCGTGACCGGGACTGCGCTCGTGGAATCGGCGGCCGGCCCTGTGTCCGTGGTCGAGGGATCCGCCACCGATGTGATTCCGGTGGATGGCGCGACACCCGTGGACGTCGCTGCACCTGGGACGGAGTTACCCGTGCCGAGCTCGCGTTCGCTGCTACATGCCGCAAGCACGACCGTCACCATCGCGATGAGGGCCAGGGTGCGGGGTGTCCGGTGCATGCGTGCACCGTAGGTCGTGTTCAGGCGTCGGTCGGACCGAAGGTCTCGTCGAACAGGTCGAGCATGCCCTGCCACGACCGACGATCGCTCGGTTCGTGGTACTCGATCCCCGGCATGCCCGCCAGGCCGGCGTCAACGTTGGTGAAGCTGTGCTTGGCGCCGCCGAACAGCACCATCCGCCAGTCGACACCCCCGGCGCGCATCTCTGCCTCGAACGCCGCCCGCTGATCCGGCGGGATGATCGGATCCTCGGTGCCGATCTGGACCAGCACCGCGCCCCGGATGTTCGCGGCGTCCTCTGGCCGGGTCGTGCCGAGCCCGCTGTGGAAGCCGACCGTGGCATGCACGTCGGCGCCGCTGCGCGCCAGCTCCAGGGCCATCGTGCCGCCGAAGCAGTAGCCGATCGCGGCGACCTTGGCGCGATCGACCTCTGGCTGGGACAGGAGGACGTTCAGGCCCGCAGTCGCGAGGGCCCGAGTGACTTCGGCATCGCCCATCAGGCTGATCAGCCGGGGCATGACCTGGTCGCCCGGCAGCACCGTGCCGCCGCCATGGTAGTCGAGCGCGAAGGCCACGTACCCGAGTGCGCCCAGGCGCTCGGCGACCTGGGTCGCGTGACGGCTCAGCCCCGGACCTTCGTGGCAGACGAGCACTGCGGGGCGTGCACCGGCTCGATCTCGATCGACCGCCAGGTGGCCGACGAAGGTGGTCCCGTCGTGCTCGTACTCGATGTCCTCGATGTGCATGGTTCTCCCCGATGTCGCGATCCGGGCAGATCGTAGACGTGCCCAGGGTCGACGGCGGAGGCCGGCAGGCCAGATCAGCGGGGCAGCCCGAGCACCCGTTCGCCGAGGATGTTGCGCATCACGTTCGAGGTGCCGCCCATGATCGTGTAGCCGGGGGCGTAGCAGAGCCCAGCAGTGGTCTGGCTCCACAGCGTCGCCTCGGCTCCGAACGCCCGAGCGACGAACTCGGCGACGCGCACCTCGTGCTCGGTGCAGAAGCACTTCGTCGCCGCGCTGAACCCGGCGGGTGCCTGCTTCAGCACCTCGCGCACGACGAGGATCCTTCCGATCCGGTAGGCGATCTCGAGTGCCGCGATCTCCTGGCGCACCAACGGGTCGGCGACGTCGGCGCGCTCGCGCGCCTGGAGGTACAGGGCATGGTTGCTGACCAGCCGATCGACGCCACCTCGTTCGTGCTCGAGCTGACGCATCGTCTGCTTGAACGCTGCTCCCTCGACGCCGACGAGGTTGGCCGCCGGCACGCGGACGTCGGTGAAGAACACCTCGCAGAAGTGGCGGTTGGTGGTCATGTCCTTGATCGGGCGGACCTCGATCCCGGGGGTGTCCATCGGCACGACGATCTCACTGATGCCCGCGTGGGGCGGGCCCTCGGTGGTGGTGCGGCAGATCAGGTAGCAGTAGTCGGCGACCTCGCCGAAGCTGGTCCAGATCTTCTGGCCGTTGATCACCCAGTCGTCGCCGTCACGCACTGCTGCGGTCTTGAGGCCGGCCAGATCGCTGCCGGCATCGGGCTCGCTCATGCCGATGCACCACGTCGTCTCTCCGCTGAGGATCTTCGGCAGGAACTCTGCCTGCTGATCGGCGCGGCCGTAGGCGATCAACGTCGGCCCCATCTGCCGGTCAGCGAACCACATCGCCGCCACCGGTGCACCGGCTTTGATCAGTTCCTCGCCCACGATGAGTCGGTCGATCGCGGGACGACCACCGCCGCCGAACTCCGTCGGCCAGGTCATGCCGATCCAGCCGAGCTCCCCGAGTTCCTTGGCGAACTCCTTGCTGTACCCGTTGATCCAGCTGTCGTTGTGCCGCCCGAAGCGCCGCACCGCGTCCGCAGCTACTTGCCGGGCCCGCTCGCGCAACTCGATCTGCTCGGCGGTCCACGTGAAGTCCATGGGCCGATAGTAGGGCCCGAGCTGCTGCCCGCTTCTGGTCCATGCGGCGCACGTCGGACGCCCCGCAGCACAAACTGGACTCGTCAGCGACGCAAACGGCTAGGCTGTACAAGTCGAATACAAGTTGGAGCCGACATCGGCGAAAGAGGATTGGTAGCGCATGGCGTTCACAGGCAACAAGATCAAGGTCGCGAACCCCATCGTCGAGATGGATGGCGACGAGATGACGCGCATCATCTGGCAGTTCATCAAGGACAAGCTGATCCTGCCCTACCTCGACGTCGAGCTGGACTACTACGACCTCGGCATCGAGCACCGCGACGCCACCGACGACCAGGTCACGATCGATTCCGCGAATGCCACCAAGCGTCACGGCGTGGCCGTGAAGTGCGCCACCATCACGCCCGACGAAGCCCGCGTCGAGGAGTTCGGCCTGAAGAAGATGTGGAAGAGCCCCAACGGCACGATCCGCAACATCCTCGGCGGCGTCATCTTCCGCGAGCCGATCGTGATCTCCAACATCCCTCGGCTCGTGCCCGGCTGGACCAAGCCGATCGTCATCGGCCGTCACGCCCACGGCGACCAGTACAAGGCCACCGACTGGAAGGTGCCCGGCGCCGGCAAGGTCACGATGACCTACACCCCGGCCGACGGGTCGGCGCCAACCGAGCTCGTGGTGGCCGACTACGGCGACGACGGCGGCGTGGTGATGGGCATGTACAACTACAACGACAGCATCCGCGACTTCGCTCGCGCCTCGCTGCGCTACGGCTTGAACCGCGGCTACCCGGTGTACCTGTCCACCAAGAACAC
>JAOBWO010000288.1 GCA_025463415.1 Acidimicrobiales bacterium
AGCAGTGCCGGGTTGGACGGTGCATCGAGATCCGGCTCGAAGACGAATCGGGCCTGCCCACCGCGTGGCTTGGCCGACTGCTTCTCGTCGACCAGCACGCGTCCTCCCTGCATCAGGTGCACGACGAACGTGATCGGCTCGAACTGCAGCATCAGGTACTTGCCCCGCCTGCCGACGCGTTGCAGCGGCAACCCGTACGCGTCCTTCGGAGCGGGCACGGCGGTCTTCAGCGCGGTGAACGTGATCGGCACGAACTTCGCGAGCACGTGACCGGAGAACTGCGCGGTCAGGCGTTCGGCATGGGCCTGGACCTCGGGCAGCTCGGGCATCGTCGGCTGCCGCTACTCGTAGTCGGTCCGCGTGCGGACTGAATCGAAGACGGCGCTCATCGCACCGAAGATGGCCTGGTTGTCCATCAGCTTCTGCTGGTCGCCGGTGAGCAGGATGCGTCCCTGGATGAAGGCCTCCTGGGCGTTCAGCGCTCCCGTGGCCACGCCCACGGCGGTCTCCCACGTCTGCTGGAAGCGCACGTGCTCCGGGAATGCCGGCCCCGCCGTGAAGACGAACGAGCCGCCGTCGACCTGCAGGGAGTAGATGATCGTGCCCTCGGGTGCGTCCGTCACCACCTGGGTGACGCCGATGTCGGTCTGCGCAACGGCTGCGGCGACATCACCGCTGTGGCCGGCTTCCGCGGCGACGGCGTCGATCCAGTCGAGACTCAGGTAGCGCACGGCGGACAACGTAGTGTCGAATTCGTGTCGCGACCACCCTGGGCACCGCACGACGAGCATCGCCACGCAGATGCTGCGGTCGAGGCCTGGTGGTGGTGGGGCGCGGCAAGCGATCTGCGCGCGGGCGTGTTCATCGGACTGGAGCTGCGCGGCTCCCGGTACGACTACTGGGCCGGACTCGTTCGGGTGGACGAGCCGTACCTGTACGTCGAAGAGCTGGACGGCGCCGATCTGCGCGCCGGCCTCGAGATCAAGCCCGCGCAGATGTGGGCGGATCACGTGTGCGACGTCCCGTTCCAGCAGTGGAGCCTCGGCAACGAAGGTCACGGCGTGTTGCTCGACGACCCGACCGAGGCGTGGCGTCGCGCCTACGGGACGCTCGTGCCCGTCACCTTCGATGTCGAGTGGCATGCCACCGACGCCGCGGCGACGCTCGCCGACATCGACGGCGACACGGGCGTAGGAGGGTACGCGCAGCTCGGCGAGGTCGACGTGCAGATCGAGCTCACCGAAGGCGTCCTCGCCTTCAACGGTCTGGGCAACCGGGTGCACATATGGGGCGCGCCGTACGTGCCATCATCGTTTGCCATGCCGATCGCCGCCTCCGGAATGCGCGCCCCGTACCGCCGCACCGACGGTGGCCGCGTCGATCAGGTCCTCACCGACCGCTGGTGGGCCCACGTCGCAGGTCGGCCGTGAGCCGGGACATCCTCAGCGAGCTCGCGGAGGCCAAGCGCGGTCCGCGCTACCGCGAGGTCGTGGCGCAGATGGGCATGATCGTCGAGGACCGCGCCAGCGGGTTCTGCGGCGACGTCGTCAAGATCACGTTCGAGGCGCTGACCCTGCGCGATCGCAAGAACCAGTTCCGCCACTTCCGCTGGAAGGAGGGCGCGTTCTTGCTCGATGGCAAGCCGGTCACGCTCGTGCGCGCCGCGCAGCCGGCGCCCACCGCTGCCGGCACGACGCGGACCACGAACAGCGGATCGGTGGCTTCACGCGAACCGGCGCGGGCCAAGGTGGCCAAGGCGGCGCGCATCTGGGTGGAGGGCAAGCACGACGCAGAGCTCGTCGAGCACGTCTGGGGCGACGACCTGCGTGAGATCGGCATCGTCGTCGAGCCCCTGCACGGCATCGACGACATCGCCGCCGCAGTCCGCGAGTTCCAGCCGTCGCGCCAGCGCCGCTTGGGCATCCTGGTCGACCACCTGGTCGCCGGATCGAAGGAGTCGCGACTCGTGGCCGAGGTGCGCGACCCGAACGTGTTGGTCGCGGGACATCCCTTCGTCGACGTCTGGGCCGGGATCCGGCCGAAGGTGCTCGGGCTGACGGCGTGGCCCGACGTGCCACGTGGGCAGCCGTGGAAGGAGGGCATGTGCAGAGCCCTCGGAACCGACCTCGCCACGTTCTGGCCGCGACTGCGCAACCGGGTCACGTCGTACGCCGACCTGACGCCCGAGCTGGTCGGTGCGGTGGAGCGCCTGATCGACTTCGTCGCGCCGCCTGACTGAGCCGTCGCCGGACCGCGCCGGTCGCGACGGTGGCGATCTTCGCGACGCCAGGACCCTCAAAGTTTCTGCAAGTCGCGTGAGGTTTCTTCAGCAGCGCCCTTGAAAAGTCGATGGACTGGTGATGGACGTCCTCACCCCTGGTCAGGTCGTGACCGCCTCCCCGGACGGCCTGCTGCTGGCAGCGGTGCGTCGGCTCATGCGGGCCACGAGCGATGAGGCGATCGTCGGTGTGCTGATCGATGCCGTGCGAGACCTCGGCGGCACCGTGATCTCGGCCCACCATCAACGTGGTTCGACCCTCCGCATCGATCTGTCGCTGGGCATCGGTGAGCCGATGCTGGCGGACGCGACCGACCCAACGGTTCACGAGCGGCTCGATCGGGTGCTCCAGCCGCTCGTCGACGACGCCCTCCTGGCGATCCTACGCGTCGCCAGCCAGCCGAGCCCGGGATCGTCCGACGCGGTCGACCTGTTGACCGGACTCGGTGGATGGGGGGCCACGATGCAGGCGCTGAACCGGTTGCAGCCGGGCGATGCGATCGCGCTGTTCCAGCTCGAGAACCTCAAGCACATCAACGACTACTACAGCCCCGAGACCGGCGATCAGGTCATCCTCGCCTTCGCGCGCACCGTACGCCGCGCCGCTCGCGCCGCTGATTCCGTGGGCCGGGTGAGTGGCACCGAGTTCGTCTGGCTGTTTCGCGGCACGAACCTGTCCGGAGCCGAGTCGGCCCTCGGACGCCTGCGCGGGCTGTGGCAGCTCGATCGCCCCTACCCGGTCACCTTCGCCGCCGGGCTGGCGCTCGTCGATGCCAGCGGACCGAACGAGGCCTACATGCACGCCGACATCGCGGTCGAGAACGCCAAGGCCGCCGGTGTGGATCGCAGCATGGTCAGCCGGTAGATCGCAGCCGGTAGCCCTTACGCCGCCGTTCGACCGGCACGGCCGGCGAGGGGCGATTACGCTCACGCCGATCATGGTGATGGACCCGGATCAACTCGTCGCCGCTCGCCGCAGCCTGAACGAGGCGTCCTCGATGCCGGCGGGCTTCTACACCGATCCCGCCGTGTTCGCGGCCGAGCGCGAGCAGGTCCTCCTGCCGAGCTGGATCTTCCTCGCTCGGGTCGACCAGATCGCGTCTCCGGGCGATCATCGCAGCTTCGACACCGTCGGTGGGCCGGTGGTGCTCGTCCGCGGTGACGACGGTGAGCTGCGGTGCTTCGCCAACTTCTGTCGCCACCGTGGCTCGCTGTGGTGCTCGGCAGCGGCAACAGCAAGCACCTCGTCTGCCCGTACCACGCCTGGAGCTACCACACCGACGGAAGCCTGCTGGGCTGCCCCGACATGCAGGCTGCCGTGGACTTCGAACGCGTCGACAACGGCCTGATCCCGATCCGGATGGAGACCTGGGCAGGGTTCGTGTTCATCACCTTCAACGCCGACGCGTCCCCGTTGCTGGACACGCTCGGCGATCTGCCCGACCGGCTCGCCTCCCACCGGCCCGACGACATGGTGTGCACGTGGACGGTCACGCTCGAGCCGCGTTGCAACTGGAAGCTGATCCTCGAGAACGCGATGGAGACGTACCACACCGGTGTCGTCCACCGCGCCAGCGTCGGCTCGCAGCAGTCACGCACGTTGGAGACCAGAGGCGACTGGAAGTGCATCCAGGTCACGTCCGGACGGTCGATCGCCACGCTGCCGGGCACGGAGCCGCCGTTCCCGCCGATCGAGGGCCTCGACGAGGACGCGCTACAGGGCACCTACTTCACCGTGCTGCACCCGACATGCCAGTTCGCCGTCGCCCAGGACTGCCTGTGGTGGCTCAACGTCACGCCGGTCGCGCACGACCACACGGTGCTCGAGATCGGTGGATGCTTTCCGAGGGCGGTCACCGAGGCACCCGACTTCGCCGCGAAGGCTGCGCCGTACTACGCGCGTTGGGAGCTCGTCGGCCGCGAAGACGTCGGCATCCTCGAGCATCAGCAGCGCGCCCTCGGCTCGGCGGCCTACGTGCCCGGACGGCTCTCCTGGCGCGACGACATGGTCCAGGCGCTCGGCCAGTGGGTGCTCGACCGCCTGCCGACTCCCGGGTGACGCCTACTCGCCGACGGTCTCGACGACCTTCGCCGACTCGCGACGGTGCTTCAGCACTTCGATCGCGACGGGGATCAGCGAGATCGCGATGATGCCGACGCTGGCGAGCTCGATGTTGTTCTTGACCCAGGTGACGTTGCCGAGGAAGTGACCGAGCGTCGTGACGCCCGCACCCCACAGCAGGCCGCCGATCACGTTGAACGTGACGAACGTGCGGTACTTCATCCGCCCGACGCCGGCCACGATCGGGGCGAAGGTGCGCACCACCGGCACGAAGCGGGCCATGACGATGGTCTTCGTGCCGTGGGCCTCCAGGAACGCGTGGGCGCGCTCGACGTGGGCCGGTTTGAACAGCTTGCTCTCGGGCCGCTGGAACAGGCTGGGCCCGACCTTGCGCCCGAACAGGTAGCCAACCTGGTCGCCGGCGATCGCGGCGATCACCACGATCAGCGCGGTGATCGGCAACGCCGGAAGCTTCGAGTCATGGCCGACCGTGAAGATGCCGGCGATGAACAGCAGCGAGTCACCGGGGAGGAAGAAGCCGATCAGCAGCCCGGACTCGGCGAAGATGATCGCCGCGAGCAGGACGAGGCCGCCGTTCTCCAGCCACGATTCGATGTTGAAGAGGGCAAGCACGAGCGCCGAGGCTAGCGGCGAAAACGAACCGGACCCGGGCAGCGAGCCCGGGTCCGGTCAACTCTTCTTCAATTCGACGGGCGTGCGCCCGATGCGTCAGTGGA
>JAOBWO010000312.1 GCA_025463415.1 Acidimicrobiales bacterium
AGTCGCTGCTGCCCGTGCTCGACGCGTGCGAGGCCGCGTTCTCACACGGTGCTGATGGCGTCGAACCGATCTGGTCGCAGCTGATGGGCGTCCTGCAGAAGCAGGGACTCGAGGCACTGGACCTCACCAACACGCCGTTCGATCCTGCCTTGGCGGACGCTGTCGTCCACGAGGCGGGCGAGGGTGCCGCCGACGGCGGTCCGGTGGTCAGCGACGTGCTGCGCACCGGATACCGCTGGAAGGGCAAGACCCTGCGACCTGCGATGGTCAAAGTCAGGGGCTGACATGGCTGCGCAGCGGGACTGGTACGAGAAGGACTTCTACAAGGTGCTCGGCGTCAGTGAGACGGCGAGCCCGAAGGAGATCACCAAGGCCTACCGCAAGCTCGCGCGCGAGAACCACCCGGACACCAACCCCGGCAACACCGCTGCCGAGAACCGCTTCAAGGAGGCATCGGCTGCGTACGACGTGGTCGGTGACGACGTCAAGCGGGCCGAGTACGACGAAGTCCGCAAGCAGGGCCCGATGGGCCCGTTCACGGGCGGAGGCGGAGGCGGCGGGTTCGGCGGCGGGCAGCCGGGTGGGTTCAACTTCAACGTCGGTGCCGATGGCCTCGGCGACCTCCTCGGCGGCGTGTTCAACCGCGGCGGTCGCGGACGCGGCGCGTCCGCCGGTGGTGGGCCGCAGCGCGGCGCCGACCTCGAAGCCAGCCTCACGCTCGACTTCGTCGACGCAGTCCAAGGCATCACCACGACCCTGTACCTCACCAGCGACGCGCAGTGCAGCACCTGCAACGGGTCCGGCGCGAAGCCGGGCACCCAGCCGAAGACCTGCTCAATCTGCGGCGGTCGTGGGGTGGTCGACGACAACCAGGGCTTCTTCTCGTTCAGCAGCCCGTGCCGCAACTGCCAGGGTCGAGGCGTCGTCATCGAGTCGCCGTGCCCGACGTGTCGTGGCAGCGGCGTGGAGAAGCGTGCCCGCGAGGTCAAGGTCCGCCTGCCCGCGGGCGTCGCCAACGGTCAGCGGATCCGGCTGAAGGGGCGAGGCGCTCCCGGGCGCAACGGCGGTCCGGCCGGCGACCTGCTCGTCGAGTGCCACGTCGCGCCGCACGCACTGTTCGGGCGTGACGGCGACAACCTCACCCTGCGCGTGCCGATCACGTTCTCCGAAGCGGTGCTCGGCGGCGACATCGACGTGCCCACGCTGGCCGGCCCCACGGTCAAGCTCCGGCTCAAGCCGGGCACCCAGTCCGGCTCGCGCAGCCGGGTCAAGGGCAAAGGGATCGAGACCACCAAGCACACCGGTGACCTGATCGTGACCGTCGACGTGCAGGTGCCCACCAAGCTCTCCGACGAACAGAAGGCAGCGGTCGAGGCGTTCGCCGCGGCGACTACGGTGTCGCCGAGGGCGCACCTCGCCGCCGAGGCCGCGGCGTCGGGCGCGAGATCATCCGATCCAGGAACGGAGTAGGGCATGACCATGCGCAGCAGATCCCATGCCGTCTACGTCATCTCCGTCGCTGCCGAACTCGCCGGGATGCACCCTCAGACGCTCCGCATCTACGAACGCCGGGGCCTCGTGCAGCCGGCGCGTTCCCAGGGTGGCAACCGTCGCTACAGCGATGTCGACATCGATCGCCTCCGCCGCATCCAGGAGCTCGCCGGTGAGGGCATGAACCTCGAAGGCATCCGCCGGGTGATGGCGCTGGAGGCAGAGGTCGAGCACCTCCGCAGCGAGAACGACGAGCTGCGCTCGATCGCGTCGAGTGCGCTCGCCGAAGCCGAACGCCGCGCCCCCCGCCGTGACCTCGTTCCACTGCACCAGTCAGTGGCCGTCTTCGGCCAGAGCAAGCCGTTCGGCAGCTGAGCACCGCCGCCGCTGCGGCGGCAGCCGCCTGGCTCAGCGGATCACGGGACGACTGACCTCGTCGGTCAGCGTGTGCAGCGCGTCGGTGAGCATCTCTGCCCACAGTTCGCCCCACGCTGCGACGGGAGGGGAGATGGCCGAGACCGGATCCAGCTGCAGCTCGCCGGGCTCGCCGAGGAAGTCGCGCAGTGCGGCGAGCGCCTCCTCGCTGAACAACGGCTCGGCGGGGTCCGCGAACTCGGCCTGTCCTGCGGACCCCGTGCCACGCGAGCCGACTACCGCACGAGGGCCTGAACCCGGCTGCGGTTGCCCGCGCCACAGACCCAGCGCCGACGGCGCATCGGCGACGTGCTCCGCGAACGCGACCATCACCGCGACCCCGTGCTTGCACGGATCATTGGCATCGGGGCACGAGCACGCGAAGCGCACGTTGCGGCGCCCGGGCACGAGGTCCGAGCGGTTGTCGAACGACTCGGCGGGGTCCACTCGGATGACGACGCTGTACGGCATTGGCCGGCCGCCCTGCACCTCCGCGCGCAACACGCCGGGCAGCACTTCCATGTCCTCGACCGCGCCCTGCATCGCATAGGTGCGGCCGCGGCTCAACCGCGCCGGATCGCTGATCCCGGCAACGAGCATGTTCAGCATCGTTGCCAGCAGCCGGCCCTCCCGCTCGGCAGGCATCAGCGCGGCCCGCCGGGGGTGAGCGTCACGAGTGCACGGAGGTCGTCGGTGGACAGCTCGGTCAGCCACTGCTCGCCCGTCCCCAGCACGGAGTCGGCGAGCTTGCGCTTGTCGTCGATCAACTGGCTGATCCGCTCTTCGAGCGTGCCCTCGCACACCATCTTGTGGACCAGCACCGTGTTCGACTGTCCGAGCCGCCACGCGCGGTCCGTGGCCTGGTCCTCGACGGCCGGGTTCCACCAGCGGTCGTAGTGGATCACCTGCGACGCGCTGGTGAGGTTGAGCCCGGTGCCGCCGGCCTTCAGCGACACGATCAGGATCGGCGACCCTTCACCCGCCTGGAAGCGCCGGACCATCGTGTCGCGTCCGGTTCGCGTCACGCCGCCGTGCAGGAACGGCGCGTCGATCTGGAGCCGCTCGCCGAGGTGACGTTGGAGGATCAGGCCCATCTCGCGGAACTGGGTGAACACCAGGGCGCGCTCGTCGACCTCGAGCAGGTCGTCGACGATCTCGTCGAAGCGGTTGAGCTTCCCGGACCGACCGGCGATGCGCGACCCGTCGCCCGCGGCGTGCGCCGGATGGTTGCAGATCTGCTTGAGGCGGGTCAGCGCGGCCAGGACGAGCCCGCGGCGGCGCATGCCGGACTCCATCTGCGCGTCGGCGAGGAGTTGGTCGACGACGGCTTGGTACATCGTCGCCTGCTCCTTGGTGAGCGTGGCCCAGGCGATCTGCTCGATCTTGTCGGGCAGCTCGGGCAGCAACGTCTTGTCGGCCTTGGTGCGGCGGAGGATGAACGGCTGGGTGAGGGCGCGCAACGCTGCCGTGGCGGCTTCGTCCCCGTTGCGTTGGATCGGCTTGGCGAAACGTTCGTTGAACTGGCCGAAGCTGCCGTACAGCGCAGGGTTGACGGCGTCGAGGATCGACCACAGCTCGCCGAGGTTGTTCTCGACCGGTGTGCCCGTGAGCGCCAGCTTCTGGTCGGCGATGATCAGCCGGATCGCCTTCGCCGCGCGCGTGAGGTGGTTCTTCACGTTCTGCGCCTCGTCGAGCACCAACGTGCCCCACCGCACGCTGCCCAGCGACTCGATGTCGCGCGCCAGCGTGCCGTAGGTGGTGATCACGATGTCGGACGGCACGAGCTGGCTGGCGGCATCGAGGCCACGGGCGCGCTCGTTTCCGTGGTGGATCGCGACCTGCATGTGCGGCGTGAACCGGGCCGACTCGGCGTACCAGTTGTGCACGACGCTGAGCGGACAGACCACGAGGTGCGGACCGGGGCGGGTGGCGAGATGGGCCAAGGTCGTGGCCGTCTTGCCGAGCCCCATGTCGTCGGCCAGGCAGCCGCCGAGACCGATCCGGGCGAGGAAGCCCATCCAGCTCAGACCGCGCCGTTGGTAGTGGCGGAGCTCGCCCACGAACGTGTCGGGCTCGTGCATCTCGACCAGTTGCTCGTCGGGGAGACCGGCGAGGAGATCGCCGATCCAGCCCTCGCCGCCGACGCTGGTGCTGCCGTTGGGGCCGGCGATCGCCGCGTCGGCGGCCAGCTTCATCAGCGCGGCGACATCGAGCTCGGTGTGCTCGTCGCGGTGCTTCTGCAACCGCTCCAGCGTGCTGCGCACCTGCTTGGTGTCGAGTCGCACCCAACGGCCGTTCACGTGAATCAGCGACGACCCGGCCAGTGCGGCGCGCTCGAGCTGCGCATCATCGATGGGCGAATCGTCGACCGTGGCGTTCCACTGGACGAGCGCGCCGGCGGAGAAGCGGCCGTTCGCCCCGCCGGAGGGCTGCGGTGTCGCCGCAGCACGCATCCCCGCGCGCGCCTTGACGAGCTGCTCGGGCCCGATCAAGCGGACGTCGAGCGTGCTGAGGATGTCCGGGCCGATGAGAAGGAAGTCCTCGATCTCGTCGATGGTGAGCGCGGCGACGTGACCGGGGTCGGTGCCGAAGCCGCGCATCGCGGCGCCGAGATCGTCGTCGAGCTTCGGCACGAGCTGCGCGTCGAGCAACGCGCCCGCGTCGTTCAACCGCTGGAGGAGACGGGGGAGCTGGGACGAGGTGCGGGCGAGGTCGAGCGCGAGTGGAGTCGCGTCGACCACGTCGGCGGCCGTGCACCAGTGGTCCGGCTGGTCCACGTCGACGAGCTCGAGCGCGATCCGCCACGGATCGTCCAGACCCGCCGGCAGGGTGAGCCGCAGCTGTGCGGCCAGCACCGGCATGCCGCTGGCCCGCTCGATCTCGTGGGCGAAGGTGCGCTGCAGCTCGGCCAGCGCAGGCGCGTCGTCGTTGCGGTAGAGCACGTTGCCGGAGTCCGAGCCGAGTGCGCGCAACGAGGTCTGCGCCGCTCGGTAGTCGGTGCCGCGGCCGTTGCGCGGCTGCGGCGGCCGCCACGCCACGCGGCTCAGCGTCTTGCGAGCCAACATGTCGACGATCTGCTCGAACAGCGGCGCCAACGCACCGACCCCCGCGGCCGGCGGCATCGCCTCGTGCAGCGACTGCAGCTGAGCGGTCAGCGCATCATCGACGATGGGCACCCAGCGCGCGTGGTGGACGGCCCCGTCGATGTGCAGCAACGGACGCAACCGACGCGCGGCGATCACCCGCCGCCCGAGCTCGACCAGGGTCGCGAACCAGCCGATGGTTGCCGAGCGAGTGCCGCGGACGGCATCCGCCGAGAGCCCGCCGAGCACCGACAGCGGGAGACGCAGGCTCGGCGCGACCGTGGCGGCGAACGGCGCGGGCAGGGCGACGGTGACGCGCGATGGCGTGGCGAGGACCGAGACGTGGAACCCGAGCCGCTGGTCGGCCAGGCGGAGCACCTCCAAGTTGCTGGCGGGCGACGCATCGTCGGTGGCGATGGCCCACAGGTGCAGCGATTCGTTGTGCCAGCTCAGCTGCAGCGTGCGAGAGGGTTGGTCAGCGCGCCGCATCCCTCCAAGGTAGCGACGGGGTGTTGCATTGCGGCGGAGCGGCGTCGCAGCGGTCCAGCCCCAGAAGTTGATACAAGTCATATCAACTTTGTTGCCGCACTTCGAGCCCGTCGGTAGGCTGGTGCCATGGCATTCGACCCGAAGCAGTGGACTCACAAGACCCAGGAGGCGTTTGCCGCGGCCATCGACGAGGCCAAGGCCAACTCCTATCCCGAACTGACCCCCGATCACGTGCTGGCAGCGCTCATGGCGCAGGAGGGCACGATCGTGCCGGGCGTCGTGCAGGCCCTCGGGCTCGCGCCCTTGATGATCCGCAACAAGGCTGAAGAGGCCGTTGCTAAGCTGCCTCGGGCCTACGGCGGCAACGAGCCGCGGATGAGCCGCGAGCTGACCAACATCGCCGAGAACGCGGAGACCTACCGCAAGGACCTCAAGGACGACTTCTTGTCCGTGGAGCACCTGCTCCTGGCAATGAACGCCCGGTTGGGGATCGGTAGCGAGGAAGTGCTCAAGGCGCTCCAGCAGGTCCGCGGCAGCCACCGCGTCAACAGCCAGAACCCCGAGGAGCAGTTCCAGGCCCTGGAGAAGTACGGGCAGGACCTCACGACGCGCGCCAGGGACGGCAAGATCGATCCGGTCGTCGGCCGGGACGAAGAGATTCGAAGGGTCATCCAGGTGCTCAGCCGGCGGACCAAGAACAACCCCGTCCTGATCGGTGAGCCGGGCGTCGGAAAGACCGCGATCGTCGAGGGCCTCGCCCGCCGCATCGCCGACGGGGACGTGCCCGAAGGCTTGAAGGGCAAGCGGCTGATCAGCCTCGACATCGGCTCGATGCTCGCCGGCGCGAAGTACCGCGGCGAGTTCGAGGAGCGACTGAAGGCGGTCCTGAAGGAGATCACCGATGCCGCCGGCGAGGTGATCACGTTCATCGACGAGATCCACACCATCGTCGGCGCCGGCGCGGCCGAAGGCGCGATGGATGCCGGCAACATGATCAAGCCGATGCTGGCCCGCGGCGAGCTGCACATGATCGGCGCGACCACGCTCGACGAGTACCGCAAGTACATCGAGAAGGACTCCGCGCTGGAGCGCCGCTTCCAGCAGGTGTTCGTCGGCGAACCGTCGGTGGAGGACACGGTGGCGATCCTGCGTGGCTTGAAGGAGCGCTACGAGGTCCACCACGGCGTGCGCATCCAGGACAACGCGCTCGTCAGCGCGGCGGTGCTCAGCAATCGCTACCTCACCAACCGGTTCCTCCCGGACAAGGCGATCGACCTCGTCGATGAAGCGGCCAGCAAGCTGCGCATCGAGATCGACTCGATGCCCACCGAGATCGACGTCGTCCAGCGGCGGATCCTCCAGCTCGAGATCGAGCAGGTCGCGTTGGCCAAGGAGACCGACGCGGCTTCCATCGAGCGACTTGCCACGCTGGAGGACGAGCTCGCCTCGCTGAACGCGCAGAACGCGATCATGAAGGGCCACTGGGAGGCGGAGAAGGAGGCCATCACGGCCATCCGCACCCTGAAGGAAGAGGTCGAGGGTCTGCGCACCCAGCTCGAGCGCGAGGCCGACCTGAACGTCGCCGCGGAGATCCGCTACGGGCGGATCCCCGAGCTGGAGCGCCGCATCGACGACGCCACCCATCATCTCGATTCGCTGCAGAGCGGCAACCGCATGCTCAAGGAAGAGGTCGACGCGGAGGACATCGCCGAAGTCGTCAGCAAGTGGACGGGCGTGCCCGTCACGCGGCTGATGGAAGGTGAGATGGCCAAGCTGGTCCACCTCGAAGACCACCTCCACGAGCGCGTCATCGGCCAGGACGACGCCGTCACCGCCGTCGCCAACGCGATCCGCCGCAGTCGGGCCGGGCTGAGTGACCCGAACCGCCCGATCGGTTCGTTCATGTTCCTCGGGCCGACGGGTGTCGGCAAGACCGAGCTGGCCCGCACCCTCGCCGCCTACCTGTTCGACGACGAGAAGGCGATGGTCCGCATCGACATGGGCGAGT
>JAOBWO010000319.1 GCA_025463415.1 Acidimicrobiales bacterium
TGTAGCCGTAGCCGCCGAGGATCTGGATCGCCTCCTCGGTGACGCGGACGGCGGTCTCGGAGGCCTTGTACTTGCTCATCGAGCCTTCGCCGTTCTTGAAGCCGCCGTTGCGGGCCAGCCATGCGGCGCGCCAGATCAGCAACAGGCTGGCGTCGATCTCGACCGCCATGTTGGCGAGCTTGAACGCGATCGCCTGGTTCATGATGATCGGACGGCCGAACGCGTGGCGCTCCTTGGCGTAGTCGAGTGCGTACTCGTACGCGGCCCGAGCCACACCGAGCGCCTGCGCGCCGACGGTGGGGCGGGTGGATTCGAACGTCGCCATGGCCGGCTGCTTCTCACCGCTGTGGCCGCGCTCACGGGCACGGGCCAGCTTGGCGTCGAGCTTCTCCTTGCCGCCGAGCAGCAGGCGTCCGGGGATGCGGACATCGTCCAGCACGACCTCGGCCGTGTGCGAGGCGCGGATGCCGTGCTTCTTGTACTTCTGACCCTGGCTGAGGCCCTTGGTGCCGGGCGGAACGACGAAGCTGGCCTGGCCACGACCCTTCAGGTCGGGCTCGACCGCGGCGACGACCACGTGCACGTCGGCGATGCCGCCATTGGTGATCCACGCCTTCGTGCCGTTGAGCACCCACTCGTCGGTGGCCTGGTCGTAGACGGCGCGGGTGCGCAGCGACGAGACGTCGCTGCCGGCGTCGGGCTCGCTGACGCAGAACGCTCCGAGCTTGACGTCGTCGGGCGTGCCGTAGCACTGCGGGATCCACTCCATGACCTGCTCGGGCGTGCCGTTGCCGCTGATGCCCGCTGCCGCCAGGGCGGTGCCCATGATGGCCATGCCGATGCCTGCGTCGCCCCAGAAGATCTCCTCGACGGCGACCGGCAAGGTCAGCCCGCTGTTGTCGCTGATCGCGTTCATCAGGAAGTCGATGCCGTACAGACCGTTCTTGGCGGCCTCCTGCACGACGGGCCACGGGAACTCTTCGCGTTCGTCCCACTCGTGCGCGGCCGGGCGGATGACCTCGGCAGCGAACTCGTGGACCCATGACTGGATCTGCAACTGGTCGTCGTTGAGCGTGAGCGAGAATTCGGCCATGGGCCTAAGTTACCGCGGAGTAACCACGGGAGACAACACCGAAGGGTGAGAAATCCTCACGTGGTGGCGACGGTCCAACCAGCCGCAGGAACCCCGTCGATGCCAGAGTGACTCCGGGTCGAATGAACCGGGGGAACAGATGAACACGTCGTCACGCGCACGCCGCTCCATCGCGGGGCTGATGCTGGTCGGATCGATGCTGGGCGCTGCGTGCTCGAGCGACAGCAAGTCGGCGGCGACGACATCGCCGACGAGCTCGACACCAGCGCCGAGCACAGCAGCGGCCGACAGCACTGCCGCAACCAATGCACCGGTCACGACCGACACGGCGCCGACGGACACGGTGACGACGGCCAGCGACACGGCCACGACGGACTCCGCGCCACCGGAGACCGCCCCGCCCGACACGTCGTTGACGGCCCCCGACGCCGCAACGGCAGGCGAGCTGTCGACCGCAATCGATGCCAGTGCAATCGGTTGCGATCCACTCGACGGCCGGGCATGCCTCCTGCCGTTCCCGAGCAACGCCTACACCCAGGCCGACGCCGCGACCGACACGGGACTTCGGGTGGCGATGCCCGACGGGTCCGCCGGAGCGAACGCCAAGGGCGTCGCGATCGATCTCACCGAGTGGAACCGCAACGACGGCTTCAGCCCCAACAGCAGCTTGATGGCGTACGTGCCCGAGATCGATGTCGCCCGGTCGCAGCTGCCGTCGTGGAAGGACCTGCAGTCGTCGTTGGCCGACGATGCGACCGTCGTGCTGATCGACACCGACACCGGCAAGCGGGTGCCGCTCTGGGCCGAGCTCGATGCCAAGGCAACCGACCCGGCCGATCAGGCAACGATCATCCATCCGGCGATCGCGCTCACCGAGGGCCACCACTTCGTCGTCGGTCTGCGCGGGATGAAGGACTCCTCCGGCACCGACATCGCGCCGGGCGTCGTGTTCCGCGCCTACAGGGATCGACTGAGCAGCGATCCGCTGGACGCCCGACGGCCGACGATGGAAGCGACCTTCGCTTCGCTGACCAAAGCAGGCGTCGACCGAGACAGCTTGTATCTGGCATGGGACTTCACCGTGGCGAGCGAGCGCAACCTGAGCGAACGCATGTTGAGCATCCGCGACCAGGCCCTGCAGGCACTCGGCGACGGTGCGCCTGCGTTCACGGTCACGTCGGTCACTGCCGCCACGGACGACAACATCGCCCAGCAGATCGTCGGCACCTTCAGCGTCCCCAACTTCCTGACCGGCGACGGCAGCCCGGGCAACCGGTTCAACTACACGAACGCCGACGGCGACGATCCGGACAGCCTCGATGCACTGCCCGTGCAGAACGGAACCGTGCAAGTCGGTTTCGTGTGCAACATCTCGACGGCGACAGAGGCAGCCACCGATCCCGCGCACCTCGTCGAGTACGGCCACGGCCTGCTCGGTGAGGAGACCGAGATCAATGCCGGCAATGTCCGCGCGTTCGCGAACGAGTCGAACGTGGTGTTCTGCGCCACGAAGTGGGCAGGGATGAGCGCCGACGACGTGCCGAACGCGGCCGCGACGCTGGGCGAGATCAGCAACTTCCCCACCGTCGCCGATCGGTTGCAGCAGGGCGTGCTGGACCAGATCTTCCTCGGCCGGCTGATGACGCGTGACGACGGGCTGTCGACGCTCGACGTCTTCCGCCGCGCCGACGGCTCACCAGTGATCGACACGGCCCACCTCGACTACGACGGCAACAGCCAGGGCGGGATCATGGGCATCATGCTCGCGGCCGTGTCGCCCGACATCGAGCGTGCCGTGTTCGGCGTGCCGGGCATCAACTACAGCCTGCTCCTGCCGCGCAGCGTCGACTTCGCCAAGTACGAGGCCGTGTTCCAGCCGGCGTACCCGAACGACCTCGATCGGATGATCGACGTCGACCTGCTGCAGATGCTGTGGGACCGCGGCGAGGGCGGCGGCTACGCCCAGCACGTCACATCCAAGCCGTACGAGGGCACGACGGCCAAGACCGTGCTGCTCGACATCGCCTTCGGCGACTGGCAGGTCAGCGAGCTGTCCGGCATGGTGGCCGCGCGCACGATGGGCGTCACGATCAACGAGCCCGTCACCGCGCCGGGTCGCAGCGACG
>JAOBWO010000330.1 GCA_025463415.1 Acidimicrobiales bacterium
TGGCAGGGACGATCGGGCACGCGCGCCGCGACCGCCGAAAAGATCCGGGCAAAGTTCCAGTTCGTCATCGCAACCCCCACGATCGCCGACCGCGGCGCCGCGCACCCGGTCACGAGCAACGTAGCGGTCCGGCGCCCTCCGCATGCGACCTGCCTTCGATCGTCTGCGGCGGGCGTTCCGGGACGGGGCGCGATGGCATTCGTCGGATGCCGGGGGTACGGTTTGCAGCGTTCGCGGGTGGCGCGGGGCCGAGGAGGCCCCTATGTGCGATGCCTGCACACCGACGTTCAACCGAAGATCGCTGTTGCGCGGAGCCGCCATCGGTGGCGTCGCCGCCGCCACCGGAACGTTGTGGATGCCGAACCTTGTCGGACGTGCCGCGGCGGCGGGCGACTCGTCGGGTTCGTCGATGGAGTCGGCGTCCATGGCCGAGGACGGCACGCTCTCCAGCCACGCCAAGCTCAGCAACTCGTCCGTCGCCGCGACTCGCGTCATCCCGGCTCTGAACACCAAAGGTGTCAAGGCGCCGCCGATCATGAGCCGCGCCCAGTGGAAAGCCAACGAGGCGATCCGCCTCGACAGCCGCGCCTACGCACCGATCCGCAAGCTGATCGTCCACCACACGGCCAGCGCCAACAAGCCCGCCAACCCGGCCGCAGTCGTGCGCGAGGTGCTGGCCTTCCACGCGAGCGGTCGCGGGTTCTCCGACACGGGCTACAACTTCATGATCGACCACCGCGGCGTGATCTACGAAGGTCGCGCGGCCCGCCGGTACACGCCGGACGAGGTGATCACCGGAGAGGACACCAAGGGCTGGGGAGTCGTCGGCGCCCATGCGAAGGGCTACAACGCCGGCTCGTGCGGGGTGTGCCTCATCGGCGACTTCGACACCGCTGCGCCCACCGATGCTGCGCTGAACAGCCTCGTGTGGCTGCTCGCATGGAAGGCCTGCAGGCATCGCATCGACGCCAACGGCAAGGACGACTACTTCGACATCTACGGCGGCCACCACGTCTTCGCCAACATCACCGGTCACCGCCAGGTCGGCCAGACGCTGTGCCCCGGCTCGAAGCTGTTCGCCGTGCTGCCCGCGATCCGCGAAGAAGTCGAGCGGAGCGCCTGCAGATGGCAACCGCTCGTGGTCGACACCCCGGGAGTGCTCCGGTACGAATGGGGTTCGTTGCGCGCTGCTGGTGCATCGGGCACCACCGACGCGCCGACCACCACGACCACGACGCCAGCCGCGCCGTCGACGTCCATGTCGACGACGCCTGCCGACGCCACGGTCACAACGGCCATCGTCACCACCGACTCGGCGCCCCGCACCACGGGGGCAAAGCTCAGTGGTATTCGCGTCACCAGCAACGCCGGCACGATCTACACCGCGGGCAAGGCACGCAAGCTCGGCAACCCGGCGACCAGCGGGATCACCAAGGTCGTCGCGCTCGCCAACGCATCGACCGGCGACGGGTACTGGGCGCTCGGCGAGAACGGTTCGGTGGCCGCGTTCGGCGGGCTCTCCCACTACGGCGACGCGACCGGCAAGGGGTCAGCGGTGGACATCGCAGCGACATCGACCGGCGTCGGATACTGGGTGCTGATGGCCGACGGCGGCATCTACCCGTTCGGTGATGCGCGGTACTCGTCGTCACCGAAGCGCGCGGGGGTAAACGCACGAGCGGCCCGGATCGCACCGCGCCCGCAGTCCGACGGCTACTGGGTCGTCGCCGTCGACGGAACCATCACGGCGTTCGGCGCCGCGCCGAAGCTGGGCGTGCCGACGGGTTCGGGCACACCGATCGACCTCGCCGTCACACCCACCGGGGCCGGCTACTGGGTGCTCACCGACACGGGTCGTGTGCTGGCGGTGGGCGACGCGGTCGACAAGGGCGACCTCCAGCGTTCGAAGGTGAAGTGGCGCAAGCCGGTCGCGCACGTCGTCGGCACGCCATCCGGGAAGGGCTACGTGATCGTCAACA
Source organism: Acidimicrobiales bacterium (assembly GCA_025463415.1). Classification (GTDB taxonomy): domain Bacteria; phylum Actinomycetota; class Acidimicrobiia; order Acidimicrobiales; family Ilumatobacteraceae; genus WLMZ01. The sequence goes on from JAOBWO010000330.1 coordinate 1,980, forward strand.
GCGAGGGCTCGATGCTCGCCTTCGGAGACGCGCCTGCCTACCCGTCCTTCGGCGGGAGCGGCATCACCGTCGCCGGTGTCGCGCTGGCGTTCACCTGATCTGGTTGACCCGCTCAGCCATCCTGACTGACCGTCGCGTCAGTTCTGGCTGACCCATCAGCGAGTAGACGGGATCTCCGGGTGGGGGCATGCTGAACCACGTGAGCGCCAACTTCCTGTCCCCCAAGGCCTGCGTGCGCGCGGACGCCAGCGGGTGGGGCAGCTATGCGGCGGAGACGATCCACGCCGGTGAGACGGTCGCCGCGTTCGGCGGGCAATGCGTCTCGCGAGCCACCCTGGAGACGCTCGATCCGATCTCCTCCGCACACGCGCTGCAGATCGACGACGACCTCTTCCTGGTTGCCCCGCTCACCACCGTTCCCGACGACATGGTCGGCCACTCGTGCAACCCGAACTGCGGCATCGCCGGCGGCGTGCTGATCGTCGCGATGCGCGACATCGCCGCAGGCGAGCGGCTGACGTTCGATCACGCGATGGCCGCGGGTTGCGACGTCAACGAGTTCGAGTGTGCTTGTGGTGCCGCCACGTGCCGCCACAAGGTCACCGGCCACGACTGGATGCTGCCCGAACTGCAGCTGGCCTACCGGGGCTACTTCAGCCCCTATCTGGCCAAGCGGATCTCCTCGCTGGTCCGCACCGGCGCCGAACGCCGCGCTTTCGCCCTGTAGTCCCGCGCTGCGGCCGTCGGCGTCTGGCCGGAACACATGCACTGAAACGGGGGCGATGCTGCCGGCCGGGAGCGGCGGGACGGATGTCGCCCATGGTGTGGATCCGTCCCAGGTGGCGGGACGACTTCGCACCATGGGCGAGTTGAGTCCCAGCCACGCGAGGTGGAGTTTCGTCACGTGGAGATTCACGAAGGCGGGGCGCCGGGAGGATCGTCGGGGTCGCGGACGCAGGCGGGCGCCGCATCCGAGCCCCGAGCCCCGAGCCGGCGGCGGCCGTCGCGCAGAGGCCCGCGCTACTCTCGGAGGCATGCGGGTCCTGATCGTCGGCGCCGGAGGCGTCGGGGCCGCGTTCGCCTCGATCGCCGCCCGGCGGCCGGTGTTCACCGACATCGTGCTGGCCGACATCGACGGCAACCGCGCCGGTCGAGCCGCCCACAAGGCCGACAGTGACCGGGTCAGTTCGACTCGGGTCGACGCGTCCGACCGAGCGGACATCGTCGAACTGGCCCGCACGATGCGCGCCGACATCATCGTCAACGCGTGCGATCCGCGCCTCAACCCACCGATCTTCGACGCTGCGTTCCAGGCCGGCTGCCACTACCTCGACATGGCGATGCACATGTCGGCACCACATCCCACCAACCCGCACGGTGAGGTCGGCGTGATGCTGGGCGAGGGTCAGTTCGAGGTCGCAGACCAGTGGGTCGAGCGCGGCCAACTCGCGCTGTGCGCGATGGGCGTCGAGCCCGGCCT
>JAOBWO010000340.1 GCA_025463415.1 Acidimicrobiales bacterium
GCTTCCTCGCTGAGCACCACGTTGTCGGTGCGCATGTACGTGATGTAGCCACGCTCGTACAGACCCTGCGCGACACGCATCACCTGTGCGGCGCCGAGGCGCAGCTTGCGGCCGCCCTCCTGCTGCACAGTGCTGGTCATGAACGGCGCCTTGGGGCTGCTGCGGTACGGCTTCTCCTCGACGCTGCGCACGGCGACGGTGGCGCCCTCGAGGCCGGAGGTGAGCGCGCGTGCATGGTCCTCGTCGACCACGACCACACCGGCCTTGGGCGTGCCCGCGCTGCTGAAGTCCTTGCCGGTCGCGACCTTGGCGCCGTCGAGTCCGACGAGCGTCGCGGTGAACGACGGCTGGGTGGCCGTCAGCAGCTCGAGGTCCCAATAGCCGGCAGTGACGAAGGCGATCCGCTCGCGCTCGCGCTCGACGACGAGGCGGATCGTGGGGCTCTGCACGCGTCCGGCGGACAGACCGCGGTTGACGCGACGCCACAGCACCGGGCTGACCTCGTACCCGTAGAGGCGATCGAGGATGCGGCGCGTCTCGGCCGCGTCGACGAGGCCGTAGTCGAGGCCGCGCGGGTTGGCGACGGCGTGCTCGATCGCGGCCTTGGTGATCTCGTGGAACACCATCCGCTTCACGGGGATCTTCGGCTTGAGGTACTCGAGGAGGTGCCAGCTGATGGCTTCGCCCTCGCGGTCCTCGTCCGTCGCGAGGTACAGCTCGCTGGCATCCTTCATCAGGCTGCGGAGATCCTTGATCACCGTCTTGCCGCGTTCCGTCAGCTCGTAGGTGGGTTTGAACCCGTTGTCGACATCGACCGCGAGCCCCTTGCTCGGCAGGTCGGCGACATGGCCGACGGATGCGCGCACGTCGTACGCACTGCCGAGGAACTTGGAGATCGTCTTCGCCTTTGCCGGCGACTCCACGATGACGAGGGGTTTGGCCATTGGTCCTTCTCGCTAGAGCATGGAGGGTATCCGTGTCAAGACGCGACCTACGTTCACCGGGGAAAAGGTCTGAGGCTGCTGAGACGACGCGTGCTCACGCCGACTGTCGGTTGACGTGGGACGTCGAAGTCCTTACCGTCATCAACACGATGACCCTGACGCCCGCAGCCGCCCTCGGCTGGACCCCGCAACTCGATGAAGCCTGGGCAGCCATCGGACGACCTGGAGTACCCGGCCGGGCCATGCGCCTGGATCGTGGTTGGACGACCGTGCTGCAGGTGATCGGCGAGGACCCGATCCGCATCCGCAACATCGGCGCTGACGTTGCAGTGGGTGACTGGGTGGTGCCGTCCGCCGACGGGGAGAAGGTGGACACGGTGCTGGCCCGCCAGAGCGCATTCGTGCGCAGGGCGTCGCACGAGGGCAACCGGGCCGAGGCGCACACGCTGGCCGCGAACATCGACGTCGTGTTCCTGGTCCACGGACTCAACAGCCCACCCAACCAGCGCCGTCTGGAGCGCGAGTTGGTGCTGGCGTTCGACAGCGGCGCCAAACCTGTCGTGATCCTGTCCAAGCTCGACCTGGTGGACGACCCGGCGGTCATCGCCAGGTCGGTGGAGACGCTGGAGGAGGTCGCGCTCGGGGTGCCCGTGCACGCCGCCAGCGGCATCACCCATGCCGGCCTGGAGACGCTGCGCAGCTATGCGGCCGACGGACGGACGATGGCCTTGCTCGGCGCCAGCGGCGTGGGCAAGAGCACGCTCATCAACGCGCTGGTCGGCAACGACGCTCTGCGCACCAACGACGTCCGCATGGGTGACCAGCGCGGACGGCACACCACCACCGCGGCCGAGCTCGTGTCGCTGCCGAGCGGAGGTTGGCTGCTCGACACACCTGGCGTGCGTGCCGTCAGCCTGTGGTTGAGCGGTGACGGGATCGAGCGCGCCTTCGCGGACGTGTTCGATCTGATGGATCACTGCCGGTTCCGCAACTGCAAGCACGAGGACGAGCCGGGCTGCGCGGTGCTGGCTGCCATCGAGGCGGGCACGCTGCCTGCGGTGCGATTGGAGAGCCTCAAGCGGTTGGTCGCCGAGGAGGCCGCGCTGGAAGAGGAGCAGAAGGTCCACCTCCGCGCTGCTGACAAGCGCGGGGTGCACCGCCCGCGCACCCACAACCGGTTCTGAGGCTGTCAGCCTCGTGTCGTCGAGGTCGGCTCGAGGACACTCGTGGGAGCGATCGTGGACGTCGTCGCGGGGACGGTGGTGACCCCGGAGAACGACGGCAGGGTGTTGTCGGTGCCGAAGGAGGCGATCGGTGGCAGCGTGTTGTCCGCCGGAGTTGCCAATGGGACCGAGCCGATGTCGCCCGGATCGGTGGGATCGATCGTTCGTTGAGGGCACGCGACATCGGCGCCGCCGACGCGGATGTCGGCGCCGAACGTCGCCGTGTTCTCACCGCCGGGTGATGTGAGATCGATGGTCAGTCGCGCGCATCCCGTGGCCGGTTGGGTGGACTTCCAGACACCGGGACTGGTCTGCGTGAACGTGGCCTGGTCCCACGTGAGCGTTGCCGAGGCCCCGCTGTTGATCCGAACCTCGACCGGACCGGATGCGTCGAGCAGCACCGGGTTGAACGTGTAGACGATGTAGCCGTCGCCGGTGATCGTGCCGCACTCGTACGCGCCGATGCCGAACGATGCATCCGTGCTCGTGCCGCCGACGACGATCGACGGCGCGGGCAGGCGTTCGACGTCGGGGTCACAGCTGCCGGGCTGGGGCACCGTCGAGCCGGAAGGCAGACCGACACCCGACGACGCGGTGTTCGGTGCGGCATCGCTCATGCAGCCCGCGCCGAGGACGGTCGATGCGGCGA
>JAOBWO010000345.1 GCA_025463415.1 Acidimicrobiales bacterium
TGAACGCAATGCGCATCGCAGCCGAAAGCTCGGGCCTCTCCCTAGAACTCCGTCGGCTGCTCGCCGATACACGTGATGCGATCGCCATCGCATCCGGAAGCACTGGCATGTACGACGCCTACGGGCGTACGACGAGCGGCCAGCTCCGGCGTACCCGCGGCACGATGTAGAAGGAGACGAGTCGAGATGAGCAGCTCAGCACTCTCGATCGCTGTCAGCGCCCTGCGCGCCCACACCTACGCCATCGAGACGACCAGCAACAACGTCGCGAACGCGGCGACGCCGGGTTACCGGCGCCAGCGTGTGCTGCTCAAAGCCGGCACGCCCCGTGAGGGCGCGCTCGGCGTCATGGGCTCAGGTGTGGTCGCCGAAGGCATCCAGCGATCGAACGACCGGCTGGCCGACCTCCGCGTCCGCGGCTCATCTGCGCAAGCGTCCTACTTCGGCACGCGCGCCGAGATCATGCAGAAGGGCGAGGACCTGTTCGGCGAGCCGGACCAGGGGATCACCAAGGAGCTCAACTCGACCTGGGACGCGTTCTCGGCGATGAGCGTGTCACCCACCGACGACGCCGCCCGGTACCAGGTCCTGTCCTCCCTGCAGGGCTTGACGACCCGGGTCAACCAGGTTCGGGCCGGACTCGATCAGCTCGATGTCGATGCCAACGCCCGCCTGCAGGGCGAGATCACCGATGCGAATGCGATTGCCGCCCGCATCGCCGAGATCAACCAGTTCGCCCGAATCCCCGGTGGCATGCCGGCGGATCTCGCCGACGAGCGCGACCTCGCCCTCGATCAGCTCTCGACCTCGATCGGCGCGACCTCCACGTTCTCCGATGACGGAAGGGTCCGAGTCACCCTCAACGGCATGGCGATCGTCGACGAAGAGCGCTCGATCCCGCTGACCGTCTCCACCGCTCCGCCCGGCAAGGTGGTGCTCCCGGGGGGCGCCGTCACCGTGGGTGGAACTGCGGGCGGCCTGTCGACGGCGATCACCGCCGACATCCCCACCGCACGTGCCCAGCTCGACACGTTCGTGACCGGACTCGTCGCGGCGCTCAACACCGCGCATGCCGCGGGGTTCACGCCCTCGGGTGCCCCCGGTGGACCGCTCCTGGCCGACTCCGGCGGTGTGCTGTCCGTCGTTGCCACCCAGCCGGGCGATCTCGCCGCCAGCGATACTGCCGGCCAGGCCCAGAACGGCCGGGCCGCCGCCACACTCGCCGCGCTGCGCGACACCCAGGGGGCGGCCTTCCAGTCCGTCGTCACCCAGATCTCCGGCGCGGTCGCCGGACTCGGCCGCTCGGCCGACACATCGCAGTCGGTCTCCGACGCCGCCAGCGCCCAGCGCGATTCAGCGGTCGGCGTGAACATCGACGAGGAGATGACCGACCTCGTGTCCCAGCAACGAGCGTACGAAGCCGCGGCCAAGCTGGTCAGCGTCATCGACTCCATGCTCCAGACCCTGATCCAGATGTGACCCGATGAGCAACATGCCCCGAATCTCCTTCCTCGGCGCGAACCGCGCCGCGCAGTACCGGCTCCGGCAGGCGTTCGGTCGCCTCGATGTGGTCAACCAGCAGGTCTCCACCGGACGGGCGTACAACCGTCCATCGGACAACATCTCGGCGTCCTCGCGGGCGGCAACGGTGCAGGCCCAGGTCGACCAGATGGGCACCTTCGGACGCTCGATCGACGACGCACGCTCTCACCTCGCCGTGTCCGACACGAAGATGAGCCAGGCCGTCGCGCTCTACCAGCGCGCCGGCGAGCTCTCCACCCAGGCCGCGAACTCGACCTACGGACCCGACGCGCTCGCCGCGATCAAGGCCGAGATCATCCAGATCCGCGACGAGCTGCAGTCGATCGGCAACGCGACCTACCTGGGCCAGCCCGTGTTCGGTGGGCTCGGCTCCGCCAATCCCGTCACCTTCAACTCGGGCACCTCGACCTGGAACTTCAGCGGCGCACCGAGCGATCGGCTGACGCGCACGGTGGGTCCGGCCGACAACGTCGACATCTCGATCACCGCCGGTGAGATCTTCAGCAACGGGACCGACAACATCTTCGCCACGCTGGATCAGCTGAGCACGGATCTGACGTCCGGGAACATCGCCGGCATCCAGACCGCCGTCGGCAAGATCACCACGCTGCGCTCCTCGCTGACGTCGGGCCAGGCCAAGCTCGGTGCCGCCGCGAACCGCGTCGAGGAAGCCGCCAACCGCAACTCGGCGATGAAGATCACCTTCACGGCCGAGCTGTCCAAGCTGCAAGAGGTCGACCTCGCCGATGCGATCACCGATCAGGGCCGGCTCTCGATTGCCTACCAGTCCGCGCTCGGCGTCACCGCCAAGGCCCAGGAGAGAACCCTCCTCGACTGGCTCCACTGAGCCGTCTCGTATCTCGACCGTTTCATCTGAGCGTGGTTGAGATCCTTCCTCTTGATGGGCCGCAGCTCGATTTCGGCTGACACGGTTTCCGGTGACCGCACGACGCGGTCCCGAACCGTTCGACGAACGGTACGAGAGGCAGGAGACGCCGAATGCACGAAGCATCACACTCGACACCCAACGGGTCGAGCCCCGAGATGATCCACACGCCGGACGGTCTGCCCGGTTTCGACAGCGCCCGTCACTGGTCGCTCGACCGGGCCGCACCCGATGCGGTGTTCGGGTTGTTGAACAACCTCGACCAGCCCGGGATCGGGCTGATGGTGACCGAGCCGTGGGAGCTCGCCCCGGGCTACGAACCTGATCTGCCCGACGAGGAGCTGGAGCGGATCGGCATCCGCGACGCGAGCGACATCAGCGTGCTCGTGGTCGCCACCATCGGCACTCGCGACTCTCTCGGCCACGATTCGTCGACCGGCGACGAGGACGACAACCACGGGGTCGTGTGGCTCAACCTCGCCGCGCCGATCACCGTGAACGTCCGCACCCACACCGCGCGCCAGGTCATCCTCGACCGTCAGGGCTGGCCGCTGCGCCACCCCGTGATGACGAGGAGCTGAGCGATGTTGGTCCTCACCCGTCGCGAAGGCGAGACGTTCACCCTCGGTGACGACATCGAGATCGAGATCCTCGACATCAAGCCGGGCGTGGTCCGGGTCGGCATCCGTGCGCCCCGCAGTGTCCGCGTGCTGCGATCCGAGCTCGTCGAGGCGGTTGCCGCAGCCAACGCCGCGGCCGCCGTCAGCACCACCATCGACACCTCCGGCATGACCGCCGAGGCGTCCCCCGTCACCCGCAGCTGACTTCTCCCACGAGTCATTGCCGGCCAGAGAACGGCCTGACGCCGCTGCCCGACCCATTCGGCGGCGGTGTCAGGCCGCTCCGTCATGTCCGGGCTCACATCGGGTCCACGCACGCGTGGCTCCGACTCAGGTCGCGCCGCGGTACTCCCAGTGCCACGGCTCGCGGGGGGTCGTCTCGACAAAGCCGTACTTGGCGCCGTTGGCACGCACCCAGGCCAAGCCTGCGGGAGAGACGTCGAGGTCGACGGCCAGCCCCCAACCGTGCGGGCTGGTGCCCGGCACCGCAGCATAGCCGCCGTCCTTCCACAGGCCCTTGCGGGCCGCGAGGTCGACCTGCTGGTCGTACGAGCGGTAGCTGTCGGTGACGCTGATGTCCACGCCCTGGGCCGCTGCGTCCGAGCGCATCGAGGTGAAGGCGTTCGCCGCCACCGACCAGAGCCGGTGCTGACCGATCCCGATCGGTGTCAGCAGCGCGCGCGGGATCTGGCCGTTGCCGTAGGCGAGCAGCTCGGGCGGGACGTCGAGCGAGCCGGTCCCACCGCTGCCGACGCCGGTGACCGCGCCGCGCAGGATGCTCGCGACCTGGCCCGTCGCGCCGACGTTGGACGTGAGCGTCGATGACCCGCCGCTCAGGCGGGTCGCGATCATCTCGGCGAGGTTGACGTTGCTGAACGTCTGGGCCGCCGTGATCGGCGAAGCCGAGGTGTCGGTCGTCGTGACCGCCCCCACCGCTGCCACATCCGTCACGCCCATCTCCCTCGTCGCCGGGCCCACGGGCCGCACGCATCTGTCGGCCTACAAGGTCGCTCATCGAGACCGACATTCAAGGAGATGGCCTGTGGGCAAGCACAACGAAGACGTGGTGTCGATCACCCGAGCAATTCGCGCCAACCGCATCGCCAGGGCCCAGGCCACGGCCGGGCCGCACTCGCTGTCTCGTCCGGCGATGGATTCGGCGGAGGACGACCGAGGCGCTGACGCGTCCGGCGACGTCCCCTCATCGGACTTCGGTCCCGACGACCTGGAGCCCGGCGTGTTCGGGTCGCCGGAGTCGATCGAACGCGCGGTCGCAGGCACCAACCCGATGGCCAAGCAGCTCGTCGAGGACCACCTCTGGTTGGTCGACCGGCTCGCCGGCCAGGCCGCCCGCCGCTTCCCCCGGTACGTGGAGCGCAACGAGCTCTGGTCGGCAGGAGTCCTCGGCCTCGTCGAGGCTGCACGTCGCTATGACGCGTCGTACAACGTTCCGTTCGCCGCCTACGCGTCGGCCCGTGTCCGCGGTGAGATGCTCGAGACGGCACGCAGTGCCGACCTCGCACCACGCCGGCTGCGGCGCAGCCTGCGCGAGCTCGCCGAGGTCGTCGAGAACCTGACCCAGACCCTGGGCCGGGTGCCGTCGCTGACCGAGGTCGCCGAAGCCGCCCAGATCGACGTGGGTGTGGTCCGCGACCGGCTCCAGACCGCCTCGAACCTCGTCTCGTCGTCGCTCGACGACTCCACCGGCAGCTCGCAGAGCGACAACGCCCTGGCCACGATCACCACCGAACCGACCGAGAAGCTGACCCAGCAGGAGATGTTGGGAGCGCTGCGCGAGGCCGTCGGCGAACTGCCGGAGCCGCTGAAGTCGGTGCTGGTCCGTTCGCACTGGAACAACGAGCGCCTCGTCGACATCGCCGAGGACATGGGCATCAGCTTCCAGCGCGTCGCCCAGTACAAGGTCGAAGCCATCACCGCGCTCGCTGCCTGGTTCGCCACGCTGTACGAGGCCGTGCCCGCTCCCGACGCCGGGCTGCCCGGTGCGGTGCGCCGCGCTGCGTTCTGCTCGTCGCTCGCAGCTCGCTCGACCTGGAAGACCCGGCTCGAAGCCGGTGCAGGCCAACGCGAAGAGCTCGCCGAAGTGCTCAGCGGCCTCGGTGTTGGCGCGTCGGCCGACAGCTGAAGTCGAACGAGTAGCGGTTGCGGTGCGAGTCCGGCTCGCTCCGCGATGGACGCTCGACGCCGGCGAGCGCGCCCATCAGCCGCTCGACCCGCACGACTCCCGTGCAGGCACCCATCTCGTCGACGCACACCAGCGGCTCGAACCGCGACGCCTGCGGACGCCGCATCGCGATCCGAGCCGCGTGCTGCAAGCTCGCCGTGTCGTCGACGAGTGTCAACGACAGGCTCTGGATGCGACGCCCCACACGCCGCATCAGAGCCAACGGCTCGCGCACCTCGCTGACCAGGACCTCGAACTCGATGCCTTTGGTGGTGGTCAAGGGCTGGTCGAGCTCGTGCTCGGTCAACTCGCACACGGCCTCGATCAGCGGCGCCAATACCGGCTCGGAGATCGTGGTGCGATGCTCGGCACCGCCGGCGGCGATTCCCTGCAGGGAGGTCGTGAACCGGCGCTCGGTCGACGGCCGCGCCAACAGGTAGCCCTGGCCGAAGCCGATGCCGACCCGCTCCAGAGAGCGCAGGTCGGCGAGGTCCTCGATGCCCTGGGCGATCACGCCCACACCGAGCCGCTCGGCGAGGTGCCGGACGGAGTCGACGATGGCGAGCTTGGTGTTGCTGCCGGACACGCCGGCGATCATCTGCCGGTTGAGCTTGAAGAACCCGGGCTCGGCGAGCATCATCGCGTCCAGCCGGGCGGGGTCCAGGAACGGATCCACGACCGCGATCATCGATCCGCGATCGCGGAACAGCTCGATCGCATCACGCGCGCCGTCGTCGAGGTCGTCGCCGCCGGGATCGTTCAGCTCCAGGACGACGCCGTCGAGGCTGCCCTGCGCACGCAGGACGCGGTCGACGCGCTCGTCGGTGAGCGAGGACGTGCTGACGTTCAAGAACAGCAAGCAGTCACGGGGCAGCTGGCTCCGCGCTTCGAGCGCAGCGGTCAGGGCCGCTGCCTCGATCTCCTCCGTCCGGCCGATGCGGCGCGCCGAGTCGAACAGATCCGTCGCCGAGAACACCTCCGGGGACGCGGTTGGACTGGCCGAGCCGTACCGCACCAGCGCCTCGAAACCGAGCACCGCGCCGCGGTCGAGATCGACGATCGGCTGATATGCCGACGTCAGATGTCCGTCCAAGACGCGCGTCACCAGGGCGCGGTCGCGTTCACCCACCTGTTGGTCCTGTGCAGCATCCATGCTCATCGGTCACATCCTTTGGTTGACCGATCGGGCTTCTCGGCGTCTGTTCAAGGGCACGGACGGGCATCAGGACCAAGTGTCAGCTCGCCCGCCACATCCCTCCAGTCGACGAGATTGCGAGTCGCACCCTCTGAGCGGGTGCTCGTCGCTAATATCTCGTGCAGTCGGAGGTGGACGCGATGTCGATGAAGCGAAGCTCGCTGAGTGAAGGTCGTCCCGCCGGGGACGGTCAGGTGGCGGGCTGGTACCCCGACCCCACCGATCCCCGTGGTCTGCGCTACTGGGACGGGAGCGGCTGGACCGACCACCGCGCCCAGCTCGCTGCGCCGGCCGCCAGCGCCGCGGTGTGCGGGTGCGGCGTTGCGGCCACCGGCACCTGCCGCGTCTGCAACCTGCCGTTCTGTCGTGCCCACGTCTCGGATCAGCCCCGAGAGGACCGCGCCTACCGCAAGCGCTGGAACTCGTGGATGTGCGGGAGCTGCATCGAGGACGGCCGCCGCCAGCTGCGCGCCGAGCAGCTCGCCCGCTGCGAGTCCGTTGCGCCGCGGATGGCGTCGCTCGGCAGGATCCGGGGTGTGCGCACCTTCACCGGGCTGCGGCCACGCCGCGCCAACCTGTTCGGCCAGACCAAGGCCGGCCGGCGTGCCGTTCGTGCTGCCAAGGGGTACCTGATCGAATACGACGCCGGCGAGGAGAACTCCACCTACCGCGGCCTGGCCATGTCGAAGGACGGCACCACGATCTACGAGGTCGGCGCCCCCACTCGTGGCGTCGCCAGCGCGCGGATGGGACCGAAGCCGACCCGCTCCGGCTACGAGCTCCGCTCCACGGTCACGATCGAGCTGCTGCGTGCTGCGGAGTCCACCGCCACCAGCGACAACTGGTTCGAGCACGCCGCACGGGCGTTCCTCCGCGGTGCGCGCCGGCTGAGGATCGAGCCCGACCCGTTGCCGCCGCTCCCCCGCACCGAGCTGCCCACCGACGACGCGATCGACGCGACGTCGTCCTCCCCTGACGACCCCACGTCAGAAGCCGACGCGTCGGCTTCTGCGGACGGCACAGGCGCCACGGCGGAGGGCGTCCCCGGCACCACCGCCGACGCCTGAACGTGGGCGGTTCCCGTCCTCAGGAGAGGTCGGGCTCTTGCCAGTCGGTCTCCGGATTGGCCTGCACCAGGTGCTGGAGCACCGCACCGTCGACGGCATCGACGAGGACCAGACCGCGCTGACGCGGCGGGTTCTCGACCGAGTAGCACAGCACGCGCCACGTCGGGCGGCTGCGCAGCCCACGCCAGACCTGCTGTGCGGAGGCGTGCCCGACCGCGAAGCCGACAGCGCCGGTGGCCGCGACGAGCGCCTGCTTCTCGTCGATCTGCATCCGCCAGCCTGATGTGAGGCAGAAGATGCCGCACGCACCGAGGAGGATCGCCGCAGCGAGCATGCCGCGGTTGATCGCGACGGGCTGCTCGCCCCGGCTGGTCAGCCAGAGGAGGAAGCACCCGATCGCGACGACGAGGTAGATCACTCCGGGGATCCGCCGCCGGCTGTTGTCGGGGAACTGATACGGGCCGACGAACTCGCTGGCGTTGAGGTCGTCGGGCAGCGCGTCGCGGATCTCACCCGTGGGTCCGACCTTCGATTCGCGGGCACCGGACGGCGCGGACTGGATGGGCTCGGACATCGCCATCAGGTTACGGGCGCGGTGCTCGCCGGCCACGCCGCACGCAACTTCGCGGCCGTGTCGGGCAGCGCCTCGGGCAGCGTGCGCGTGTTCGCAGTCGCCGTCATGAAGTTGCCGTCTCCGATCCACCGCGGCACGACGTGCACGTGGAGGTGCTGGCGCACGCTGCCTCCGGCGGGCTCGCCGAGGTTGATGCCGACGTTGACGCCGCCCGGGTTCATCACCGACTTCAGCACCTGCACCGCGATGGTCACCGCCGGCCACAGCTCCGCCGCCTCGTCGCCTGTGAGGTCCTCGAGGTCTCCGACTTCGCGGAACGGCAGCACGAGCACGTGGCCGACGCTGTACGGAAACGCGTTCATGATCGCGAAGACCAGCTCACCGCGGTGCACGATGTGGGTCTCGGTGTCGGACAGGCCGGATCGCAGGATCCGCGTGAAGATGCTGGTGCCGTCTTCGGATGGCACTCCCCCGACCGCGCCGCCGGACTGGACGGAGCTCGCCCGCCACCCGTTCCAGAGCAGCTCGAGCGGCGTCACGCCGTCAGCACGGTGCCGGCGGCGACCTCGTCGCGCAGACGCTGCATGAACTCGGTGACGGTGACGCCACGCTCGACCGTGGCCTGCTCCCCATCGACTGCACGCGGGTTGACGCCGACCGTGTTCCCGGCGACGTCGTCGTCGCCGACCACGAGCACGTACGGCAGCTTCTCCATCTTCGCCGCGCGGATCCGCTTGCCGAGCTGGTCGTTGGCGTCGACGACATCGACCCGGAAGCCCGCCTCACGGAGCTGGGCGGCCGTGGCGTGGGCGTAGTCCTCGTGCGCCGTCGCGACGGGCAGGATGCGTGCCTGCACCGGCGCCAGCCACGCCGGGAACGCGCCGGCGAAGTGCTCGAGGAGCACACCGAAGAAGCGCTCCACCGACCCGAACAGGGCGCGGTGCAACATGATCGGCTGATGGCGGGCGTTGTCGTTGCCGACGTACTCCAGCTCGAACCGCGCCGGATGGTTGAAGTCGAG
>JAOBWO010000380.1 GCA_025463415.1 Acidimicrobiales bacterium
TACGCCCGCTACATGGCCGTGTACGCGGCGATGGTCGACGAGATCGACCAGAGCGTCGGCCGGTTGCGTGAGGCGCTGGAGGAGATGGGGGAGTGGGAGAACACGATCCTCGTCTTCCTGTCCGACAACGGCGCCAGCCGCGAGGGCGAGTCGACCGGCACGACCAACTACTTCGGTCACCTCGGGTTCGGTGATCCGCGCGATCGCGTGCCGAAGGACCTCGCCCGGCTCGACGAGATCGGCGGCCCACAGACGATGACGCACTACCCCCGTGGGTGGGCCATGGCCAGCAACACGCCGTTCCGGCTGTACAAGAAGAACACGCACGCGGGCGGCCATCAGGTGCCGTGCGTGTGGAGCTGGCCGAAGGGCCTCTCGGCGGTGGCGGGCGAGATCCGTACCCAGTACGGCCACTGCATCGATGTGCTGCCGACGGTGCTGGCCCTCGCCGGCATCGAGGCACCGACCGAGCGCAACGGTGCGCCGCTCAAGTCGATGAACGGGGCCAGCATGGCCGGCGTGCTGGCCGACGCGCACCACGGTGAGGTGCGCATCGAGCAGTACTACGAGATGGAGGGCCATCGTGGCTTCTACCGTGACGGCTGGGAGGTGGTCACCAATCGCAAGCCGCGCACGAAGTTCAGCGACGCCGACTGGGAGCTGTACCACCTCAGGGTGGACCCCGTGGAGGCCACCAACCTCGCTGCCGATGAGCCGGCCCGCGTGGCCGAGCTGTCGGTCGGGTTCCACAACGCCGCGCTGGCCAATCAGGTGTACCCGCTCGACGAGGGCTCCGGATGGCGATGGCTCGCCCGTCCGCCGAAGGACGACGTGTTCCACCAGCCGGTCACGATCTGGCCGGGCACGCCGACGCTGGAGCGGATCCGCAGCGGCAGCCTGGTGTGGCAGCGCACGACGGTCGTGACGATCGAGATCACCCATGCCGCGGGTGACGAAGGCGTGCTCGTGTCCCACGGCGATCAGGGCGGTGGCTACTCCGTCGAGGTCGAGGGCGGCGACCTCTGGTTCGTGCACAACAACGGCCACGGCTCCACCACCCGCGAGTCCGGTGGAGCGCTCACGACTGGCCGGCGGACCGCGACGTTGACGCTCGGCGGGCCGGGCGGAGGTCGATGGATCGTCGCGCTCGCGGTCGACGGCGAGCAGCGGTTCGCCGACGTCGAGCGGCCGATGCTGTGGCCGATGGCGCCGTTCACCGGCATCTCGATCGGCATCGATCGCGGCTCGCCGGTGGATTGGCAGCGGTACGAGCGCAGCGGACCGTTCGCCTACTCCGGCACGGTCCACTCGGTGCGGTACGAGCCCGGCGAGCTGGCCCCCGACGCCGGCGCGAGGTTCGTGGACTTCGTGCGCGACATCGGTGCCAGGTACGAGTGACGAAGGTTCAGCGCGTGCTGGGAGCGCGCAGCATGCCCCACATGTGCGGACCGTCGAGCGGGACGTCCCACTCGCTGCGCACCACGTAGCCGAAGTGCGAGTAGTAGGCGACGTTCTCGACCGTCTCCGTCTCGAGGTAGAGGTCGATGCCGCCGCGGTCGCAGATCTCGAAGATCGGCGCCATCAGGCTTGCCCCGAGTCCCTGGCGCTGCCAGTGCGGATGCGTGCCGATCAGGTTGAGGTACCAGTGCGGCTGCGGCGGCGTGTGCGCAGCCATCAACGGGCCGATCGCGGCGAACCGTTCCATCCGGTCGGCAGGGATCGGCGGCGCATCGGGATCGGGAGCGATGTCGAGCTCGGGAGGATCCGGCGGCACGAACGCTGCAACCGCGACGCAGTCGTCGGTGGTGAACGTCCAGTCGAAGGCGAGCCAGCGTGCGAACAGCGGGCGCATGATGTCGCCGTCACCCGCGAAGTACTCGTCGTCGGTGGGGAACAGCCAGCGCATCACCGGGTCCTCGGCGAACGCGTGCATCGACGTCCGGCACAGCCGAGAGGTGTCGGCCACCGTCGCCTTGCGCACCGTGCTCATCGGATCGGGCTGATCGGACTCGGGCTCAGCGCCCGGCCGTCACAGCCGCTCGATGATGGTGACGTTGGCCTGGCCGCCGCCCTCGCACATCGTCTGCAGGCCGTAGCGGCCGCCGGTCCGCTCCAGCTCGGCCAGCAGGGTGGTCATCAGCCGAGCTCCCGTGGCGCCGAGCGGATGGCCGAGCGCGATCGCTCCGCCGTTGACGTTGACCTTGGCGTGGTCGAAGCCGGTCTCGCGCATCCACGCGAGCACGACCGGCGCGAACGCCTCGTTGATCTCGACGAGATCGATGTCATCGGGTGTGAGGCCGGTGCGCTTCAGCGCGCGCAGCGTTGCCGGGATCGGCGCCGACAGCATCATGATCGGGTCGTCGGCCATCACGCTGATGTGGTGGATGCGGGCACGCGGGGTGAGACCGTGGTCCTTGACCGCCTGCTCGTTGGCGATCAGCAGCGCCGCGGACGCATCGCTGATCTGGCTCGCACAGGCGGCCGTCAGCTTGCCCTCGGGCATCAGCGTCTTCAGTGAGCGGATCTTCTCCCAGTTCGGCTCGCGTGGGCCCTCGTCGAAGTCGAGGCCGTTGAGGGGGCTGATCTGTCCGTCGAACCGTCCTTCGGCCCGGGCACGGATGGCCCGCGTGTGTGACTCGACCGCGAACTCCTCCATCTCCTCGCGGGACAGGTTCCACTTGGTCACCATCATCTCCGCGCCGATGAACTGGTCGACGACGCCGGGTCCGTAGCGAGCGACCCACCCGGGCGATCCGGTGAAGGGATCGTCGAAGCCGAGGGCCTGTCCGGCCGTCATCGCCGACGAGATCGGGATCATGCTCATGTTCTGCACGCCACCCGCGACGACGAGGTCCATGGTGCCGCTCATCACGGCCTGGGCCGCGAAGTGCACGGCCTGCTGTGCCGAGCCGCACTGACGATCGATGGTCGTGCCGGGCACGTGCTCCGGCAGGCCTGCGGTGAGCCATGCAGTACGTGCGATGCAGCCGGCCTGCGGCCCGATCGAGTCGACGTTGCCGAACACGACGTCGTCGACCGCGTTCGGATCGACCCCGGTGCGGTCCATCAATGCCTTGATGCTGTGCGCTCCGAGGTCCGCGGGGTGCACCGTGCTCAATGACCCGCCCCGGCGGCCGACGGGGGTGCGGATGGCATCGACGATGAATGCTTCAGACATGTCTCCGAGGCTAACCCTCGGTTCGGATCTCGGACCGATCCAGCCCGATGACTGCTGGACAGGCGGATGGGCCAATCCAACAGGTCGGGTCGATCAGACCACGCCGTCGATGCCGTGCAGGTAGAGGCGGATCAGCTCGGCGTGGCGCTCGATCGATGTCGCTGCGTTCGGCCAGCCGAGCGCGACGTTCAGGTTGGCGATGCTGAGCCGGCGGACCGCGATCAAGTCCTCGAGATCGGCGGGATCGATCTCCGGCCAGCGACGGCGTTCTGCGTACCCGCGTCGGAACGCAGCGACGTGTTCCGCGTGCTCGGTCGACCGCCGCAGCACGGCCACGACGAACGAGACGTCGATCACCTCGGGTGCCCAGATCATGTCCTGGAAGTCGATTGCTGTGATCGTCGACCCGTTGACGACGAGGTTCGCCGGCGTGAAGTCACCGTGCACGAGGTGGGCGTGGGCGCGTTGGTCGTGCCAGATGCGATCGAGTGTCGACTCGGCGCGCTCGCGGGCCTCGTCGAAGATCGCGCCGTACTGCGCCCGCAGGGTCCACAGCCGATCCGGCACGTCGAAGTAGACGACGCGGTCGCCGACCGGCACACCGTGAGGGGGGATCGCCGGGTCCGTGGCCGCAGCGATCTCGTGCAGCTGGGCGCACAGCCGACCCGCGGCGACCAGCCGCGCGGCGGTGATGTTCTCTTGCAGCATCCGCCCGCGAGCCCACTCGAAGACCATGCACGTGCGCGGCCCCGGCACGCCCTTGGTCTGCACCGTCACCGACGCGGTGCCGTCGACGGTGCGCAGCGCACGATTGACGGGCGCGCCGCCGTCCGCCAATCGGTCGAGCCAAGCGGCTTCGGCGGCCTCGCAGCCATTCGGATGGATCCGATCGGTGGGACCGACGCGCACTGCGAGGTGGCGTCCGTCGGCGGCGAGGACGTGGAACACCGTGTTGAACGACGCGCCGGCACGCATCACGCGAGCGGGTTCGATCCCATACGCCTGCAGCGCCGCTCTCGCCAACGCGGCGAGCTGACGGTGGGTCGGTTCGTCGTCGACCACGACGCTGCGCCGGCTCAGTCCTTCGGTGTCTTGAGTCGGAAGTAGAGCCAGATCAGCCCGATGATGGCGACGATGATCAGCAGCGTGCGCAGGATCCACAGGATCGTTCCCACGAGCGCGCCCAGCACGAAGTAGGCGATGATCGCGACGATCACCCAACCCAGCACGCTGGCGAGGAACGAACGGGCGCGGGGAACAGCCATGCCGCGAGTATGCCAGCCGATGGCCGAACCACACGTCAGGTCACCGGGTCACCAGCCCGAGCCGTGTGAACCCACCGGGCTCGACGTCGGGTCGAACATGTCGCTCAATTGAGCGAGCACGGCCGGCGAATCCATCAGGGTCGTCTCGCCGGAACGCGACCTTGGAGCTCCTGCTCAACCGAGCTGGACGAGTTCCACCCAGTTGCCGTCCCGGTCGGCGACGATCGCGATCACGACACCCGGCCGCAGTGTGGTGAGTGGGATCGCGATCTTGTAGCCGGCATCGGCGCACGACGCCACCACGGCCTCGAGGTTGGCGACCGTGATCGTCCAGTAGCGGTAGCCCGTGGCGCCCTGGATGCCGCCGGGTGGTGCCGGCACCGGCGGCGCCTTCGCCGGCGCGAGCAGCTTGATCACGCTGGTGCCGCACAGCAGCCGTTGCATCGTGCCGCCGCCGGGCAGGTCCATCTCGCCCACGGGCACGAAGCCGAGCGTGTCGCGGTAGAACGCGAGCGAGGCCGCGAGGTCGGTGACCACGATGCCGAGGTCGATGGAATCCTTGGCCAGTTCGACGGTCATCAGCGCGCGCGGCTCATCGACTGACGATCACGGAGCTGCCGTGACCGAACAGACCCTGGTTGGCGGTGATGCCGACCTTGGCGCCCTCCACCTGACGATCGCCGGCCTGGCCGCGCAGCTGCCACACCAGCTCGCAGACCTGGCTGATCGCCTGGGCGGGGATGGCCTCGCCGAAGCACGCCAACCCGCCACTGGGGTTGACGGGTATCTTGCCGCCGATGGTGGTGGCACCGGAGCGCAACAAGCGTTCCGCCTCACCCTCGGCGCAGAGTCCGATGTGCTCGTACCAGTCGAGCTCCAACGCGGTCGAGAGGTCGTAGACCTCGGCCAGGCTGAGATCTTCCGGTCCGATGCCGGCCTGCTCGTACGCGCTCCAGGCGATCGAGTCCTTGTACTTGCGGGCCGGTGCGGGGACCACGGCCGTGGAGTCGCTGGCGATGTCGGGCAGCTCCAGCACGCTCTGCGGGTAGATCGGCGTGACCGTGCCGACGGCACTGACCCGGCACAGCGCATCGGTCGTGGTGTTCTCGGCGAGGGCGCGGTGCTTCTTCGCGAACTCCATGCTGCAGACGATCATCGCCGCGGCACCGTCGCTGGTGGCGCAGATGTCGAGCAGCCGAAGTGGGTCAGACACGACGGGGCTGTTGAGCACGTCCTCGATCACGTTGATCTTCTTGAACCGTGCGTTCGGGTTGGTGAACCCGTGCGTGCTGTTCTTGACCTTGACCTGTGCGAAGTCCTCGGCGGTTGCGCCGTACATGTCCATCCGCCGCCGCGCGAACAGCGCGAAGTACACCGGGTTGGTGGCGCCCAGCACGTGGAAGCGCTGCCAGTCCGGGTCTGCTTTGCGGTCGCCGCCACCGACCGGCGCGAAGAAGCCCTTCGGGGTGGTGTCGGCGCCGATGACGAGCGCGACATCGCAGAAGCCGGCCAGGATCTGCGCCCGCGCGGAGTCGAGCGCCTGCGCCCCCGACGCGCATGCCGCATAGCTGCTGCTGATCCGCACGCCACTCCAACCGAGCTTCTGCGCGAACGTCGCTCCGGCGATGAAGCCGGGGTAGCCGTTGCGGATCGTGTCGGCGCCCGCGACGTACTGGACGTCCTTCCACTGGATGTTTGCATCTGCAAGTGCCGCACGCGCAGCGACCATTCCGTACTCGGTGAAGTCGCGGCCCCACTTGCCCCATGGGTGCATGCCGACCCCGAGGATCGCGATGTCCTTGTCGCCGCTCATGCCGCACCGCCCTCGAGGGTCGTGGTCGTCGACGGCGCCGCCGGCGCCCAGACGTAGACGACGTACTCGTGCTCGGCGTCGCGGTGCGAGACGTCGAGCTCCAGCTGCATCTCCATGCCGACCTTCAGATCTGCCGCGAGCACGCCCGTGGCGACCTTGCCGAGCACGACCAGCCCCTCGGCCTCCAGTTCGACCGCAGCCAGTGCGTACGGTTCGAACGGCTCGGTGGGGACATACGGCGGGGGCGGGGTGTACCGGTTCTCGGTGTAGCTCCAGATCTTCCCGCGTCGCGAGATTGGAGTCGGCTCCAGCGTGGTCGAGTCGCAGAACGGGCTCGGGCAGTCGCCGGAGCGAGGCGGGAAGACGAACGTGCCGCACAGCGGACACTTCGATCCGATCAGGTGAGGTGCGTGCACGTCGTCGGTGAACCAGCCGTCGATGATCGGGACTCGAGTGAGCGTGGACGCTGCTGCGGGAGAATCTGACACGGCGTCAGATTACATGGACGAGGTCCGGAAAGACCTTGCTGACCTTGCCCACCAGGTACTCGCCGTAGGTGCCGTCGAAGTCGAACACGCTGGCTCCGTCCCAGCGCCGGCGGTCCTCGACGGGCTCGTCGGCGAGCGGCAGCGGCTCGATGCGCGCGTCCCAACTCGGGTCGAAGAAGAACGGGAACGACAGCCGGTCGCGCCCACTCGTGTTGCGCACGCGATGCGGCGTCGACCGGTACCGACCGCCGGTCATCCGTTCGAGCATGTCGCCGATGTTGCAGACGAACGAATCCTCGATCGGCGCGACGTCGACCCAGCCGTCGCGCGATTCGACCTGCAACCCGCCGCGATCGTCCTGGGCGAGCATCGTCAGCAAGCCGTAGTCGGTGTGCTCGGCGACGCCCCACTCACCCGCGTCGACCACGGAGGCGGCATTCGCGTCGGGATACCGGAAGATGCGGAACAGAACCGTGGGGTCGGCCGTCAGGTGGCACCGGAACCAGTCAGCGTCGAGTCCGAGCCCGACCGCGATCGCCGACATCAGCGAATGTCCGAGCGTCGTCAGGGCGGACATCCACTCGAGCACGGCGGGTCCGAGGCCGGGCACGTCGTCCGGGAACAGGTTGGCCCCGTGGAGCGGCAGTCGTGCGGCGACCCGGGCATCGTCGGCACCGAGCTCCTCGCCGAAGTACAGGCCTTCCTTGCGGTCGGGCACGCCGTTGGTGACCTCACCGCCGAGCGGGAACCAGCCCCGCCAGGCGCTGCCGCCGACGGACATCGCGATGCGCGCCTTGACCGTCTCGGGCAGCGCGAAGAAGGCACGGGCCGCGGCATCCATGCGCGGCAACAGGGTGCGGTCGATCCCGTGACCGACCACGCAGAAGAAACCCGTGTCGCGGCATGCTCGATCGATCGCGGCAGCGACTCCGTTGCGGCCGTCGGGATCCGCGATGCCGCTGATGTCGATCACGGGAACGGATTGCGGACGGGCGAGCACGGGCCAAGGTTGCCACATGCTGCGCGTCGTTCCGATTGACGGCGTGGTGCGCAGGCGACTAGAAAGAACGTTCTAGCGATCACTCCGGGGGGTCTGATGAGCACAGCAACAGCAGAGGCGACAGCGTCAGCGGTCGGTGGTTTGAGCTCGGGCTTCATGCTCGACCGGGCCACGTACAAGAAGGGCGCGGAGCTCGGCTTCCAGGGCATCGACTTCTACTTCGCCGGTCGCGGCGGGGTGCTCGGCGACGTCGAGGGCGACGTGGTCGCCAGCGCGATGATGTTCTTCGCGCCCACCACGGTCTGCGCGGCATGGACGAACAGCACCGCCGTCATGTCGCGGACCGGCGCTTCGGCCGCGTTCGCGGACTGCATGGCGGCATGGGCCCACGCCCATCTGGGAGACGATTTCGACTGGGCGCGGCTCGCCGAGCTGGCCGGCAAGATCGCCGGATCGGCCACCGTTGCCGGCGCTCCGCTGTTCGCCGCGTGGCGCACCGCGTTCACGTCCGACGATCCGATGGTCCTCGCGATCCATCGGATGAACCTGCTGCGCGAGCTGCGCATGGCGCGCCACGGCGCTGCGGTCGTCGCGCTGGCGCTCGACCCCGCCGATGCGGTTCGGCATCGCACGCCGGGGATGCTCGGCATCTTCGGTTGGAGCGCAGGCGACGTTCCGCCCGAAGTCGCCGAGGCGTGGAACGAGGCCGAGCGGATGACGAACGCCTCGACCGGACGGGACTACGCAGTGCTCGACGACGCCGAGTCGGCCGAGTTCGTCGAGCTCTGTCGCGCCGCGATGGCGACCGTGCACTGATCGGCATCCGGTGTCGCGTCCGGTGAGCGGGGGGTCGAAGGAGCGGATCGAACGCGTCGCCGCGGATCTCCTCGCTCGCGACGGGTACAACGGGATGGGCCTCAAAGCGATCAGTGACGGGGCGTCGTTGCCCTACGGCTCGATCTACCACCACTTCCCCAGCGGCAAGGAGGGCATCGCCGTCGCCGCGATCACGTCGATGGGGTCCCACACGGGCGCGCTCTTGGCCGAGCTCACGGCCGACGGTGTCACCGACGCCGCCATCCACGCGATGTTCGGGTTCATGGGCGAGCGTCTCCAACGGTCGGGGTGGACGAAGGGATGCACGGTCGGCACGCCCGCCCTCGACGGAGCGGCGGGGTCCGAGCCGGTGCGCGACTCCTGCGATGCGGTGTTCTCGTCGCTGGTCGACACGTTGGCGCAGGCGCTGGAACGTCAAGGTCTGGCCCGCGCCGACGCCGACGATCTCGCCACCACGATCATCGCCGCCTACGAGGGCGCGACGATGTTGGCCCGCACCCGCCGTTCCCGCGCTCCTCTCGACACCACTGCCGCGGCGATGTGCCGCCTGCTACGGGACGCCCTCGCGAGCTGACGTCACGTCGGTTCACCACACGCGGATTGCCGGGATCTGACGGTGTGTCAGATACTGTCGCCGCGATGGATCTCCGTGAGACCGCCGACGAACAGGCCTTCCGTGAGGAGGCCAGGGCGTGGCTGGCGGCCCACGTCCCCGCAGAGCCACTGCCGAGCTTCGACACTGCCGAGGGCTTCGCGCTGCACCGCACGTGGGAGGCCGAACTGGCCGACGCCGGGTGGTCTGCGGTCAGCTGGCCGGTCGAGTACGGGGGTCGTGGGGCCGACTACCTGAAGTGGCTGATCTTCGAGGAGGAGTATTGGCGCAGCGGGGCGCCCGGACGGGTCAGCCAGAACGGCATCTTCCTGCTCGCCCCGACGATCATGGAGGTCGGTACCGACGAGCAGAAGGCCCGGTTCCTGCCGCCGATGGCGCGTGGCGAGGAGGTCTGGGCGCAGGCGTGGAGCGAGCCCGACGCTGGCAGCGACATGGCCAGCATCCGCAGCAAGGGCACGCTCAGCGACGACGGCACGGAGTGGATCCTCAACGGGCAGAAGATCTGGGCCAGCCGCGCAGTGTGGGCCGACTGGTGCTTCGGCATCTTCCGCACCGATCCGGAGTCGAGTCGCCACAAGGGCCTGACGTTCATCCTGATCCCGCTCGACACCCCCGGCGTCACCGTCCGCCCGATCGCCCAGCTCGACGGGGACACCGGCTTCGCGGAGATCTTCTTCGACGACGTGCACGTACCGGTCGAGAACACCTTGGGCGGGGTCGGCCGGGGCTGGAACGTCGCGATGGCGACCGCAGGGTTCGAGCGCGGCGTCAGCCTGCGCAGCCCGGCGCGGTTCAACGTCGCGGTCGAGCGCTTGATCAAGCTGTGGGTGCGCATCGGCGACCCCGACGACGACACCATGCGTGATGCGGTGACCGACCTCTGGATGCAGGCGGAGGGCTACCGCCTGCACACCTACCTGACCGTCACGAAGATGCTCGAAGGCGGCACCGTCGGCAGCGAGAGCAGCCTCAACAAGATCTTCTGGAGCGAGATGGACGTGCGCACCCACGAGTTGGCGCTGCAGCTTCTCGGTCCCGAGGCCGAGCGGCTGGACGGGCCATACGAGTCGTGGGTCGATGGCTTCCTCTTCAGCCTCAGCGGCCCCATCTACGCAGGCACCAACGAGGTCCAGCGCAACATCATCGCCGACCGCGTCCTGAACCTCCCGAGAGCCTGACCGACATGCAGTTCAGCTTCACCTCCGATCAACACGAGTTCGCCGCCGGTCTCCGCGAGATGCTCGAGCGCGAGTTCACCGCCGCGCGCCTGCGGCACGTCTGGGAATCCGGCGACGGTCACGATCCTGCGCTTTGGGCGCGCCTGGCGGAGATGGGCGTGCTGTCGATGATGGTGCCCGAATCCGAGGGTGGACTCGGCGGCGACTTCGTCGACACTGTCTTGCTCGTCGAGGAGCTCGGCCGAGCCGCTGCGCCGGGTCCGATCGTGGAGACGATGGTGGTCGGTGCCCTCGCGCTCGGCGGCACCACGTGGGCGGCCGGCATCGTCGACGGATCGACTCCCGTCACCGCCGCGCTGCTCGGTGAGCGGTACGTGCCCCACACCGCTGTGGCACCGCTCGTGCTCGTGGCCCACGGAGGAGGGGTCGACCTGCTCGATCACCCAGTTGTCGACGGCGGCGAGATCGAGGGACTGGATGGCGGCCGCCGGCTGGCGATCCTGACCGACATCACGGGTGGCACGATGCTCAGCGCCGACCTCGACCGACTCACCGACGCGGGAGCTCTGGCAACGGCCGCGTACTTGCTCGGCCTCTCGACGCGCATGCTCGCGATCGCCGGCGACTACGCCCGGGATCGTCGTCAGTTCGGGCAGCCGATCGGCGCGTTCCAGGCCGTCAAGCACCTGATGGCCGACGCGCTGCTGAAGGTCGAGTTCTCCCGTCCGGCGATCTACCGCGCCGCCTGGTCCTTCGCCAACGACACCCCCGATCGTGCCCGCGACGTCAGCATGGCCAAGGCCCTCGCGTCCGATGCCGCGCTCAAGGCCGCCCGCAGCGCGCTCCAGGTGCACGGAGCCATCGGCTACACGTGGGAGTGCGACCTCCAGCTGTTCATGAAGAAGGCCTGGGCCCTCGCGCCCGCGTGGGGCAGCGCCCAGCACCACCGCCGTCGAGTCGCCGACGCCGTCCTCGGCCCCCGCTGACCCGCAGTTCCCACACCCCCAGGTCCGCCGCACCCCAGTTCCGCCGCACCCCCAGTTCCGCGAAAGTTCTGGCCTCCCAGAGCGGCGATTTCGCTGCAAACTCTTGCAAGCGCGGCAACTCACAGCGGGTGCTTGCAAATGTTTGCGCGAGAAAGCGCGGTAGCGGGGGCCGGCGTTTGCGCGGAACCACGGGCGGCGGGTGCAACCACGGGGTTGCGCATCGCCGCTGAACTGTGGGTCAGCTGATGGCGGTGCCGAAGAGGGCGCCGATGCCGTAGGTGATGGCCGAGGCGAGGACGACGATCGCCAGTTGACGACCGCCACCGCGGATCGTCGAGTTGCCGCTCCACCAACTGACCAGACCACCGACGAAGAGGCTGGCGATCGCGGTCAGCGTGACGGAGATGGCGACTCCGGCGGCACCTTGGGTGAAGAGCCACGGCGCGAGCGGGATCAGCGCGCCGACCGAGAAGAGCGCGAGCGAGCTGACCGCCGCAGTGACCGGTGAGCCCAACACGGCGGCGTTGACCCCGAACACCGTGCGCGCGGTGAAGTCGAGGAACTTGTCCTCGTCGAGTGGCAGCTCGGTGCTGGCCCGGCGAGCCGTGTCCCGGGCGAAGCCGTCGTCGACGAGCTCGTCGACGAGCTGGTCGAGGACCAGCTTCGGGTTGCGTCCGATCAGTCGGCGGAGCTCGGCCAGCAGACCGCCGGACAGCTCGGCCTGGCTGCGCACCGAGACCCACTCGCCGGCAGCCATCGAGAACGCGCCCGCGATCAGGCTGGCGAACCCCGCCAGGCGCACCGAGGCGGGCGTCGCGTTCGCGCCGGCGACGGCGAGGATCAGGCAGAGGTTGGTGACGAGTCCGTCGTTGACGCCGAGCACGGCCGCCCTCGCCCCGCCGCGTGCGACCTGGTCGGCCTTGCGCTTGAGCGACGCCGCATCCGCAGCCGCGTCGCGGACGCCGGGCTCGATCGGATCTGGGTCGGTCGGGCGGTGCTCGGCCGTTCGGGACGTGGCTTCACGGGTCAGTTCGTCGAAGGTGCGAGGGCGCGAAGGTCGTCCAGGACCTCGTCGGCATGTGATTCGACTTCGCTGACGTCGTAGCTGCGGCGGATGATGCCGTCCGGGTCGATGAGGTACGAGTGCCGCGCGGCGAAGCGCTCGTAGTGGTCGTCGCCGTGCCGGATCACGTCGTACGCTGCGCCGGCGGTGCGGTCTTCGTCGCTCAACAGCGAGAACCCGAAGCCCTGGATCTCAGCGAACGCGAGGTTGCCGGCGACCGTGTCGAAGGACGCGCCGAGCACGACGCAGTTCGCGGCGGCGAAGTCGTCGGCGTGATCACGCAGGTTCTGTCCCTCGATGGTGCAGCCCGGGGTCTGTGCGGCCGGGTACCACCAGAGCAGGACCCAGTGCCCGCGCAGGCCGGCGAGGGTGACGATGGTGCCGTGCTGATCGGGCAGCGCGAACTCGGGAGCAGCGGATCCGGGCACCAGCATCGTCATCCGCCGGCGATCATCGCGGCCAGCGCGGTGCGCTGCTCCACCGAGAGCGTGTCAAGCGCCGCGCGGCCGTCGCCCATCAGCTCGAGGAACTTCTGCCGCAACCGCTTGCCCTTGGCAGTGATCCGGATCCGTCGAGCGCGCCCGTCGTTGGGATCGACTTCGCGCTGCACGAGACAGTCGCGCTCGAGTCGTTGCACCAGTGCGGTGATCGACGATGGGTCACAGTCCTGCAACGAGGCGAGGTCGCACAGCCGCTGTGGTTGGTCGAGCTGCATCAGCACCTTCACCTGCGCATGGGTGATGCCGACGGCGCGAGCCGTCGCATCCAGGTGCGACTGGATCCGCTCGGCGACGGCCAGCAGCATCCCAACGGGATGGTTGGTGCAGAGATCGGCCACATCCCCATTGTAGATGGGCAGATCTCGCCTGCCCGCGACATTTCCTTGGGATGTCCATGTATTATCCATGGATATCCCAAGCATTCTCAGGAGCCGCAGATGAGCAACATCCTTCAGGACCACTACGCGATCGACAGCGTCGCCCAAGACGTGCTCTTCCGCGCGGCTCGCACAGCGAACAAGTTCAGTCCCGATCCCGTCACCGACGAGCAGCTGCATGCGCTGTACGACCTCTTCCAGTGGGCCCCCACGTCAGCCAACACCCAGCCGTTGCGCGTGCTGATCGTGCGCAGCGACGAGGCCAAGGCCCGCCTCCAGCCGCACATCTACGAGATGAACCGGCCCAAGGTGGAGTCGGCCACAGCCGTGGCGATCCTGGCCGCGGATCACGACTTCCACGAGAACATCCCTAAGTTGTTGCCCTTTCGTCCGGAGATGAAGGACATGTTCGCCGACCTCGCGATGCGTGAGCCGTTCGCGCTGTTCAACGCGAGCATCCAGACGGGCTACTTCATCCTCGCTGCTCGCGCCGCCGGGCTCGCCGCTGGGCCTCTGGCCGGTTTCGATGCTGCCGGCATCGATGCCGAGTTCTTCGCCGGCACGCCTCTGCACTCCGTGCTCGTGGTGAACCTCGGCAAGCCGGCCGAGCAGGACGCCTGGTTCGACCGCCTTCCCCGACTCGGCTACGACGAGGTCGTGAAGGCCATCTGATCGAGCTGGCGCAGCGCAGCGTCGCGCCCGAGCCCTTCGACGCGGAGCACGACCTCGCTGCAGCCGATCGTTCGGTAGTAGTCGAGCTTGCCCGGATCCGGCAGCACACCGAACGGGACGACCTCGGGCGTACCGGTGCGCCCGGCCTCGTCCCACACGGCCTGCAGGCGGGGGACGGCCTCGCGCACGCCGGCTCCGCCGATCGGGAACCACCCGTCGGCGTATTCGGCGACGTGGGCGAAGAGCTTCGGCCCGGCGCCGCCACCGACGAGCATGCGGATCTTGCCGCCGGCCGGCTTCGGCCAGCTCCACGTCGGCGGGAAGTTCACGTAGGTCCCCGTGAACGACGCTTCGTCCTTGGACCACAGCTCCATCATCGCCAGCACGTGCTCGCGGGCCTGGGCCCGCCGGGTCGGGTACTGCACACCGTGGTCGGCCATCTCGTCCTGGTTCCAGCCGAAACCGACGCCCAAGGTCACGCGCCCGCCGGAGAGCGCGTCGAGCGTCGCGAGCTGCTTGGCCATCACCAACGGATCGTGCTGGGCGACGAGCGACACGCCGGTGCCGAGCACGAGCGACTTCGTGGCTGCCGCGGCCGCGCCGATCGCGATCAGCGGATCCATCGTGCGCTTGTACTCGTCCTTCAACTCCGGATCGCCGGTGGGCGGGGCCGTCACCCGGCTGACGGGGATGTGGGTGTGCTCGGGGAAGTACAGCGACTGGAACCCGCGTGCCTCTGCCTCGACCGCGAGGCTGACGGGGTCGATCGTGCGATCGGTGAGGAAGACCGTGATGCCGATGCGCAAGGCGATCGCGACCTACTGCTTGATCAGATCGGGACGGGTGGCGGTGAGCTGACGGCGGATGCCCTCTTTCCAGCCGATCGTGGTGTGGAAGCCCGTGCTGTGCAGCTTCTCGAGGTCGGGGATGATCGGCGCGATCGTCGCGGTGGTCGGCTCGTACGTCGGCGTCAGACCGGTGAGCCGGCCGAGCTCGTCGCACCAGTCCTCGATGCCGGCCACCTCGTCGCCGCCCCAGTTGACGATCGTCGCCGGAACCGATGCGAGCGACAGGAGGTACGGGATCGAGCGGATCAGGTCGTCGGAGTGGATCGGCGCGTAGTTGGTCGGCTGATCGGTGTGCACCGCGATCGGCATCTTGTGCTCGAGCATCATCAGGTGGAACGTCATCCAGCCGTAGAGGTCGCCGTAGGGCACGCTCAGCCGGGCGATGACCGTCGGCACGTTGACCCGCTTGGCCATGTTCTTGACCATGACCTCGCCGGCGATCTTGGAGATGCTGTACGTGGTCATCCCCGGCATCGGGCGATGGCTGTCGCCCAGCGGATCGGTCTCGCGCAGCGGCACGTGGCCGTTCGGCTCGTAGACCGCGGTCGACGAGCAGTGCAGGAAAGCCTCGGCGCCCCGGCACGTCTCCATCAGTGCGGCTGATCCGTCGGCATTGGCAGCGAACGCGAGCTCGAAGTCCTGCGTCTTGGCGACCGCGAAGTGGAGGACGATGTCGATGTCGTCGGGGACCTCGTCGAAGCGTTGCTTGGCGAGGTCGATGCTGATCGTCTGCACGCCGGCGGCTTCCAGCGGTTCACGCTTTGCCGCGTCCTTGAAGCGAGCGGCGCCGTAGACGGTGTTGCCGTTGGCGGCGAGTGCCGTCGCGACCGGGCCGGCCACCCAGCCCGTGACGCCGGTGACGAGGATCTTCTTGCCGGTGAGCTGCTCCATGTCGTGCTCCTCTACCACAGCTGGTCGGTGTAGGTGTCGGTGCCGAACACGGTCTGCTTCCAGGGTGCCGTCCAGAGGTGCTTGGCCAGTCCGCTGGCCTCGAGGTCTGCGCCGTACGTCGCGTAGACCTCGTCCCAACCCTCCGTCGGCACGTGGTCGAGGAAGTGCATCTGCAGGAACCGGCGGTCGGCGTTCGGCGTGCGCGGCACGTCGGGCGGGGCGTCGTCGAGCAGCGGCATCAACTTCGCGCTCACGATCAGGTCGGGGCCGCCGGCCTTGGCCATCGCGCCCGGCGCCCACGTGTCGCGCGTCCACGCCTCGATGTCGGCGTGCGTCACGCCCTCGGCCAGTTCGCCGACGTTGACGACGAGGCCGGCGTAGTCGCGGTCGAGGGCGAGCTCGGCCGACGTGCCTCGATCGCTCTTCTGGATCGCCCAGTCGTGGTCGTAGAGCGCGGTGTGGATGTGGGTGCGCTCCGGGAACATCCGGCCGGACTTGTGCAACATCGTCACCGTGTCGACGCTCCACCGGTTCCACTCGTCGTGATGACCGTCGAGCACCCAGTAGATCGCGAGGTACGAACCGGTCGAGGGGTCGGGCGTCAGCGGCGACTCCGTCGGGTAGCGCAGCGCCTTGAGATCGGCCGTGGCCACGAACCGGTCACCGGCGAAGCTGTACGCACCGGTCAGCACGCCACCGTAGAAGTGGTCCCGTTCGTACCAGCGGTTGTACTCGACCTCGTGACCCCGCGTGGGTTCCACCATCGTGAACAAGAGCGTGCCGAGCTTGATGACGTAGTCGCGTTCCACGAGCGTTCCCCTCCACACCGGCGTCGCTCGCCGGGCAGATCCAGACAGTAGGGCTTTCTGACGTCGCGTCAGAAACCGGAGCCGGGAGCCCGTCTACAGTGCCGCCCATGCCAGCAGTCCTCGCGGATCAGATCGTGCCGTCGTCCACCGCCGTCATCACGATGGAGCTGCAGCGGGGGGTCTGCGGCGA
>JAOBWO010000401.1 GCA_025463415.1 Acidimicrobiales bacterium
GACGCGTCGCACTGCGTCCCGAGCAGACGGCCAGTGTGTGCCGAGCGTTCGCCCAGCACCGGCCGCCGACGCCGTGGAAGGTGTTCTACGCCGGGCCGAACTTCCGCTACGAGAAGCCGCAGCGCGGCCGCTATCGCCAGTTCGACCAGGTCGGCATCGAGGTGCTCGGCGCGGACGACCCGTACCTCGACGTCGAGGTGATCTCGCTCGGCTGGGAGTTCTACGAGAAGCTCGGCCTGCAGAAGGTGGAGCTGCTGCTCAACTCCCTGGGCGAGCCCGAGGACCGCGCCCGCTACGTGGCTGCGTTGGAGACCTACTTCCGCGACAACATCGATTCGCTGACACCGGAGAGCCGAGTCACGCTCGAGAAGAACCCGCTGCGGGTGCTGGACTCCAAGCGCGAGGGCGATGCCGGCATCGTCTCCGGCGCGCCGCGAATCGCCGAGTTCTACAGCGAAGGTGCCGCCGCGCACTTCGCCGCGGTGCAGCAGGGTCTGACCGACCTGAACATCCCGTTCACGATCGATACCAAGCTCGTCCGCGGTCTCGACTACTACCGGCACACCACGTTCGAGTACATCGGTCAGACGCTGGACTCCGCGCAGAACGCGCTCGGCGGCGGCGGTCGGTACGACGGCTTGGTGGCGTCGCTGGGCGGTCCGGACACCCACGGCATCGGCTTCGCGTTGGGGCTCGACCGCACCCTGCTGGCGTGCGACGACGAGGGTGTGTTCGCCGCGCCCGATTCGTCGGTCGACGTGTTCGTGGTCGACTCCACCGGCGGTCGGCAGGCCCTGCGGATCACCGCCGAGCTGCGCAACGCCGGTTTCTCTGTCGACCGTGCGTTCGAGAACCGCAGCATGAAGAGCCAGATGAAGGCCGCCGACCGCAGTGGCGCATCGGTCGCGCTGATCATCGGCTCCAACGAGCTGGAAGCCGGCACCATCGTCGTCCGCCCGATGCGTGGCGCGGTCGATGCGAACCGCCAGCGCGAAGTGCCGCGCTCCGACATGATCTCTGAAGTGACGAAGGCCCTCATCGAGGGCGCGAAAGAGGCATCAGCATGAGCACCACCAGCATGCGCACCCACATGTGCGGCGAGCTCCGGTTCTCCGAAGTCGACAAGACGGTCAGCGTCTGCGGGTGGGTGGCCAGCCGTCGCGAGCACGGGTCGCAGCTCGCGTTCGTCGACGTGCGCGACCACACCGGTGTGATCCAGTGCGTGGTCGACAACGAGGTCGACGTCCGCAGCGAGTACGTCGTGCGGATCACCGGCGTGGTCCGGGCCCGACTCGAGGGCACGACCAACATCAACCTGCCCACTGGCGAGGTCGAGCTGGGGGAGTGCGTCGTCGAGGTGCTGCGCACTGCCGAACCGCCGCCGTTCCCGATCGATGCCCGGGCCGACAAGGTCGACGAGAACACCCGTCTGCAGCACCGCTACCTCGACATCCGCCGCGAGCGGATGCAGCGCAACCTGCGCGTGCGCGCCAAGGTGAACTCGGCGATCCGCCGGGCGATGGAGGCGCAGGAGTTCGTCGAGGTCGAGACCCCGATGCTCGTGCCGTCCACGCCGGAAGGTGCTCGCGAGTTCCTCGTGCCCAGCCGCAAGGATCCGGGCTCGTTCTACGCGCTGCCGCAGAGCCCGCAGCTGTTCAAGCAGTTGCTGATGGTGGCCGGCATCGACCGCTACTACCAGATCGCCCGTTGCCTCCGTGACGAGGACCTGCGCGCCGACCGTCAGTACGAGTTCATGCAGCTCGACGCGGAGATGAGCTTCGCCAGCCAGGACGACGTCCTGGAAGCGATCAGCAAGGCCGTCGAGGCCGCTGCGTTCGCGGTCACGGGCGAGACCCCGCCACCGATCGAGCGCATGACGTGGCGCGACGCGATGGAGACCTACGGCGTCGACAAGCCCGACCTCCGCTTCGGCATGACCCTCGTCGATCTCACCGACGTGTTCTCGGCGACTGAGTTCAAGGCGTTCAGCGGTGCGGCGACGATCAAGGGCATCAACGCGTCGGGCAAGGCCGAGGAGATGGGCCGCAACAAGCTCGACGGGCTCACCGCCAAGGCCAAGCAGATGGGTGCGAAGGGCCTCGTCTGGCTCAAGGTCACGCCTGAGCTGACCATCGATTCACCCGTGGCCAAGTTCCTCAGCGCCGACGAGCAGGCCGAGTTGTTGCAGCGCTTCGCCGCGGTGGCGGGCGACCTGATCCTGATCGTCGCCGACGAGTGGGACATCACCTGCGAGGTGCTCGGCACGCTGCGCAACGACCTCGGTCGACCGCCGGTGTGGCAGGGGCCGTACCGCTACGTCTGGGTGACGGAGTTCCCGCTGTTCGTGGGCGTCGACAAAGAGACCGGGAAGCCCAAGCCCGGCCACCACCCGTTCTGCCGCCCGCATCCCGACGATCTCGACAAGTTCGAGACCGATCCGATGTCCGTTCGTGCGTTGGCGTACGACCTCGTCCTCAACGGCTGGGAGCTCGGCTCCGGCTCGATCCGGATCCACGAGAGCGACCTGCAGCGACGGGTGTTCAACGCGCTCGGCATCAGCGACGAGGAAGCCGACAAGAAGTTCGGCTTCTTCCTGCGCCCGTTCGAGTACGGCGCCCCGCCCCACGGTGGATTCGCGTTCGGCATCGACCGCCTCGTTGCGATCCTGGCCGGCGAGGAGAACATTCGTGAGGTCATCGCCTTCCCGAAGACGCAGAGCGGTACCGATCTGATGACCGGTGCCCCGACGCCGCCGAACTCGAAGCAGCTCGCCGAGCTCGGCATCCGCGTCCTCCCGCCGAAGGCCTGAAACCTCCCGACCGCCCTCGTCGCGCTCGACGGCTCGCGGACAGCCGTCACCGACACCCCAGTTCCGCGCAAACGTCGGCCCCCGACAGCGCTTCCTTCTCTGCGAACTCTTGCAAGCGCGTCGTCCGATGGGCGCGCTTGCAAGAGTGAGCGGGGAGACGTGCGCCATGGGAGGCTGGAATTTGCGCGGAACCGCTCGTCAGGCACGGAACCAGTCGTCAAGGCGGCGTCACCAGGCAGGCGTCAGCACGCAGGCGCGGAACCGCTCGTCAGGCGTCGTAGCCGCCGGTGGCGTTGTGGGTCTCGGTACCGGCGACCGGGGGGTTGAACACGCAGACCAGGTGCAGATCGCCCTTGGTGGCGCGGACGATGTGGTCGTCGTGCTGGTCGAGCGCATAGATCGTGCCGGGCCGGATCGCGTACGTCTCACCGGTGGCCATGTCGACGACCTCGCCTTCGCCGGCGTAGCAGTAGTTGGTCTCGTAGTGCTGCTCGTAGTGGAGCCGGCTCTCGGTGCCCTCGAGGATGCGCGTCTCGTGCACCGAGTAGCCCATCCCGTCGTCCTTGACGATCATCCGTTTGCTGTCCCAGTTGTCCCCGGACACATGGCGGGCGGTGTTGGCGACGTCTTCGGAGCGGATCACGATCATCGGTCGAAGCTAGCCGACGGTGAGCAGCTGCTCGATGGACGCGGCGATGTCCAGCAGCGGCTGATCACTGCCGCGACGGCCGGTGATCATCAGCCCGAACGGACGTCGGTCGTCGAGGTTGCCCGGGATGCTGATGCTCGGCAGGCCGAGGCGGTTGGCGTGCTCGGTGAGGCGGAACGAGCGGAGGTTCGTGGCCAGGTAGGTCTCGTCGTCGTCGACCAGATCGGCGACGAGCGGCGGCAGCATCCCGACGGTCGGCGTCATCAGGACGTCGACCCCGGCGGCCACCGCCTCGGTGTCGAAGGAGTCCCGAGCTGCCGTCAACCGCTGCAACCCGCGCGCGTAGACGTGCGCGGGCACGTGCTCGCCGGCGGCGATGCGCGATCCCACCCTCGGGTCATAGCGATCGGCGGCGATGGCGAGCCGATGGCGATGCAGCGCGAACGCCTCGACGGAGATGATCGAACCGTCCCGAGTCGCAGCGGTCGATTCTTCCATCGACGGCAGTTCCACGTCGATCACCCGCGCTCCGGCCGCGGAGAGCGAGCTGAGCCACGACTCGAACGCTGCGCCGATCGTGGGATCCAGGTCGGCTTCGACGAAGGACCTCGGTACGCCGATCCCGAGCCCGGCCAGGGGCAGGTCGTGCAGGCGGCGGAGCTCGCCGTCGTAGCGTCGGGTCAGCACGCGGTCGATCGACCGGCACGCGGCGGCACTCGTGGCGATGATCCCGGGCGTGTCGAACGTGGGGGACAGGTACGCCATCCCTCGTTCCGGGTAGCGGCCCTTCGACGGCTTGAAACCGGCGACGCCACAGAACGCGGCGGGGATCCGCACCGACCCACTCGTGTCCGAGCCAAGCGCGATGTCGAGGAGGCCCTTGGCCACCGCGACTGCGCCGCCGGACGTCGATCCGCCGCTGACCCGTTCACCGACCGGGAAGAACGGGGACGTCGGCGTGCCGTACGTCGCGTTGAGGCCGAGCGCGCCGTAGGCGAACTCGGTCATGTTCGTCTGCGCCAACAGCATCGTGCCCTCGCGCAACAGGGTGACCATCGCGGCGTCGGTGGTGGCGGCCGGGTCGTCGGGTGCGACCGCTGATCCGCAGTGGGTCGTCCAGCCTGCCACGTCGAAGCATGCCTTCACGCCCACCACCTGGCCATGGCGCGGCGAGGTCAACTCGCCGGCGTCCAGCGCGCGAGCCTCTGCCCTCGCCTCGACGTCGCGCCGACGCGTGAACAACGTGTCTGCCTCCGCGCCGATCGCACCGATGCGCGCGAGGCACTGATCGAGATGATCCTCCTGCGCGCCCATCGGGCCGACTCTAGGCCCCGCCCGGGTTGCTGCCCACGGGCGCGGGGTAGCGTTCCCCGCATGGCGAGCCAACACTTCCGCGCGGGCGTCGTCATCATCGTGCGCGGCCTCGACGATCGCCTCCTCGCCTTCGAACGCAAGGACGTTCCCGGGCAGTGGCAGTTCCCACAGGGTGGACTGGACGCTGACGAACCGCCGATCGACGCAGCCTGGCGCGAGCTGTTCGAGGAGACCGGGCTGACCTCCAACGATGTGATGGCCGTCGCCGAGTACCCGGGCTGGGTGGTCTACGAGTACCCACCCGACCTGAAGGTGGCCAAGGGCCGCCTCGGTCAGGCGCATCGTTGGTTCCTCTTCGACGCGATGCGCGCCGACATCACGCCGACGCCGGACGGCAAGGAGTTCGTCGCCTGGCAATGGGTGACACGTGACTGGATGGTGGAGCACGCGGTCGACTTCCGCAGGCCCGGGTACGAGCTCGTCCTCAGCGTCATATGACCGAGGACCTGTTCAGCTCGGCAGCTGCGGACCGGCTCCGCCAGCAGGCACCGTTGGCGGCACGGCTGCGACCGAAGACGCTGGACGAGGTGGTCGGTCAGACCCACCTCGTCGGGCCGGGTCGGCCCCTGCGCCGGCTGGTCGAGCAGGACCGGCTCACGTCCGCCATCTTCTGGGGTCCGCCTGGAACGGGCAAGACCACACTCGCGCTGGCGATCGCCGGGAGCACCAAGCGCGCGTTCGAGCAGCTCTCTGCCGTCACCGCCGGCGTGAAGGACGTGCGCGAGGTGATCGAGCGTGCCCGGCAGCGACTGGGCGAGCACGGACGCGGCACGATCCTGTTCCTCGACGAGATCCACCGGTTCTCCAAATCTCAACAGGACGCCCTGCTGCCGGCGGTCGAGGACGGCACGCTCACGCTGATCGGCGCCACCACGGAGAACCCGTTCTTCGAGGTCAACGCACCGTTGCGGAGCCGCAGCACGCTGTTCCGGCTCGAACCGCTGGAGCGAGCGGCGATCGAGCAGCTGATCACCCGCGGACTGGATGCAGAGTCGGTGCGCGCGAGTCCGGAGGCGATCGCACTGCTGGCGGACCGCTCCGGCGGCGACGGGCGGCAGGTGCTGACGGCGCTCGAGGTCGCGTGCACGCTCGCCTTCCCGGACGAGATGACCGTGGCGCATGTCGAAGCCGCGCTCGGCACGAGCGCGCTGCGCTACGGCCGCGACGACCACTACGACGTGATCAGCGCGTTCATCAAGAGCATCCGCGGCAGCGATGTCGACGCCGGCCTCTACTGGTTGGCACGCATGCTGGAGGCGGGAGAGGACGCACGGTTCATCGCTCGCCGGCT
Organism: Acidimicrobiales bacterium; assembly: GCA_025463415.1. GTDB lineage: Bacteria > Actinomycetota > Acidimicrobiia > Acidimicrobiales > Ilumatobacteraceae > WLMZ01. The sequence goes on from JAOBWO010000401.1 coordinate 6,124, forward strand.
GATCATCCTCGCCAGCGAGGACATCGGCATGGCGGACCCGCAGGCGCTCGTCGTGGCCGTTGCTGCGGCGCACGCGATCGAGCACGTCGGCCTGCCCGAGGGGCAGCTCAACCTGGCCCAGGCCGTGGTCCACCTGGCGACCGCACCGAAGAGCAATCGCGCCGCGATGGCCATCTGGAACGCCCGCGGGATGGTCAAAGATGGTGCCGTCGGCGAGGTGCCGGCCCACCTGCGCGACGCGCACTACCAGGGGGCCGCATCCCTCGGCCATGGCTCGGGCTACGTGTACCCTCATGACGACCCGCGTGGTTGGGTTCCGCAGTCGTATCGTCCGGAGGAGTTGGCGGGGACGACGCTGTACGAACCCACGACGCACGGTTTCGAGCGAGAGGTTGGTAGGCGAATGAGCGAACATCTCACCGACGATGGTGAGGGATCGGCGTGACGGCCGGTGACCTGGCCATCGTGCTCGGCACGGTCCTGTGCGCACTGGGCTTCGCCGCACTGATCGTCGTCCTGATGCGCGTGCTGGACACGCTGCGGTCGCTCCGCGGTGAGGTCGAGTCATTGCGAGCCGACACCCGGCCGCTACTGGCGGAGATGCAAGCATCCACGAACCAGGCGCGGGCGACGATGGACGAAGCCCGTCATGATCTGGACCGGTTCGACCGCGTCCTCGGCTCGGCGGAAGCGATCAGCGATGCGGTCTCCGGTAGCGGCCGCGTCGCCCGGGTCGCCCTGTCCACGCCGATGATCAAGGCGGCGGGCATCGCCACCGGCACCGGTCGAGTCGTGCGCCGACTCCGCGGCAGCAACCGCAAGGCCATCACACCCCGGAAGGGAGCCCAGCGATGATGAAGCGCGTCACGTGGTTCGTCGGTGGAGCCGTGGCCGGGGTCGCCGGCGCGGGGTATGCGAAGCGCAAGGTCAAAGAGACCGCCTCCCAGCTCGCCCCCGTCAACGTCGCCAAGGTCGCATTCGCGAAGGTGCGCGACCGTGGTGCCGACGTGGCCGATGCAGTGCGCGACGGCCGCGAGGCGATGCGTGCCAAGGAGGCCGAGCTGCGTGCTCGGCTGACCGGCTCGGCCGAGATCGTCGAAGCGTTCGAGCCCGATGATCTCGTCCTCGTCGACGGCCACCGCGTCGAGCCCGCCAAGGTCGTGGTGCTGCGCCCTGCACGTGACGAGCACAGCGGTCCGCGACGCCACAGCCGCCGCAGCCACCGCGGAGCATGACGGCACTGGCCGAGCCGACGCTGGTCGACGACCTCGTCCACGCGCTCGGCCCGGATCGCGTGCGTGTCGGCGCGGCTGAGCTCAGCCTCTACCGTCGCGATGCCTCGAACTTCGACGGGCACGCCTCGGTGGTCTGCTTCCCGACGTCCACGACCGAGATCCAGGCGGCGGTGCAGGCCTGCGTCCGCCACGACACGCCCTACGTCGCGCGGGGTTCGGGTACGGGCCTCGCAGGTGGGGCCACACCTCTGGCCGGGGCGGTGGTGATCTCGCTGGCGAAGATGAACCGGATCCTGGCGGTCGATGCCGCGGCGCGGCAGGCGTGGGTCGAGCCCGGTGTGTTGAACCTCGATCTCAGCAAGGCTGTCGCACACCTCGGCCTCCACTTCGCGCCCGACCCGAGCAGCCAGCAGAGCTGCACGATCGGCGGCAACGTGGCCAACAACTCCGGCGGTCCGCACTGCCTTGCCGACGGAGTCACCTCGGCGCACATCGTCGCGATGGAGGTCGTGCTGCCCGAGGGGGACATCGTGACCTTCGGGGGCGAGGATCCCGAGCCGGCGGGCTTCGACCTCCGCGGCGCGTTCGTCGGCAGCGAGGGTATGTTCGGCATCGCCACGAAGATCTGCGTCCGCCTCATCCAGAACCCGCCGGCGGTGCGGACGATGCTGCTCGACTACATGTCCGTCGAGGACGGGGCGGCAACCGTCAGCGCGATCATCGCCGAGGGCATGGTTCCTGGCGCGCTGGAGATGATGGATGCGCTGTGCACCCGAGCCGTGGAGGAGTACATCCACGCCGGGTTGCCGATGGACGCAGCGGCGATCCTGCTGGTCGAAGTCGCGGGACTGCCGAACGCGCTCGAGCACGAGGTCGAGCGGATCGTCGCGATCGGTCGAGCCCACGGTGCGCGCAACGTGCGTGTCGCCCAGGACGAAGCCGAGCGGGCACTGCTGTGGAAGGGCCGCAAGACGGCGTTCGGCGCGATCGCACGGATCAAGCCGAACTACTACCTGCACGACACCGTGGTGCCCCGCCGCAAGCTTCCCGAGGTCCTGAACAAGGTGTACGAGATCGCGGCGCGTCACGACCTGCTGGTCATGAACGTCTTCCACGCAGGTGATGGCAACCTCCATCCGCTGCTCGTGTTCGACAAGCGCGAGCCGGGCGTGATGGCTCGCGTGCATGCAGCGGGGGAGGAGATCGTGCGCGCGTCGGTGGCGGCAGGCGGGGTGTTGAGCGGCGAGCACGGCATCGGCCTGGAGAAGCGCGACTACATGCCGCTGATGTACGATCCGCCCGATCTCGCCGCGCAGGCGTCGATGCGGGCTGCCTTCGATCCCACCGGTCTCGCCAACCCGACCAAGGTCCTGCCCAGTCCCGCCTCCTGCGGCGACGTCCAGCACCTGCCGGAGGGTGTGTGGATCTGAGCGACTTCGCGGCGGACGTCGGCGACAGCGGACCCGTCACGATCACCGGACTCGGCACTCGCGGCGGCCCAGTGGCGGACGTCCGCTGCGTGCGCGCGCCTGCCGGGATCGACTGGATCCAGGCCGACGAGATGATCGTGTCGTGCGGCGCGGGCACGCCGGTCGCCGAGCTCGATGCTGCGCTGGCCGGAGTCGGCCAGTCCGTCGCGCTGCCGTTGTCGGGCACCGTCGGAGGGGCGTTGGCGATCGGCCGGAGCAGCCATCGCCGACTCGGTGATGGTCCGGTGCGCGACGTGCTCCTCCAGACCCACTACGTGTCGGCTGCCGGTGAGATCGTCAAGGCCGGGGGTCCGACGGTGAAGAACGTGTCCGGCTTCGACCTGTGCCGACTCCTGGTCGGCTCGCGGGGCGCGCTCGGGTTCTTCGGCGACGTCATCCTGCGCACCCGCCCCTTGCCAGCGGTGTCACAGTGGTTCCACCGTGAGGGTGATCCGTGGGAAGTTTTCGCGGCGTTGTACCGGCCGGTCTCGGTGCTGTGGGACGGTCAGGCGACGTGGGTGTTGATCGAGGGGCACTCCATCGACGTCGCCGAGCAGGCGGCACGGGGCGGGCTTCGACCGGTCGACGGGCCACCGAGCCTGCCGACTGGTGGTCGCCGGTCGATGGCACCGTCTGCGCTGCGCACGTTGTCCGGTACCAGCGGTTTCGTTGCCGAGGTCGGTGTCGGTGTCGTCCACACCATCGAGCCATCCGGCCCCGAGCCACTGCAGCCCGCGGTCGCTGCGTTGCATCGCCGACTGCTCCACCAGTTCGATCCCGGCGGCCGGCTCAACCCCGGGATCGACGTCGGCTTCGGCAGTGTTTGAGCCGGCGCCCCTCGTCGTCGAGGCGCCGCCCGGCGTTGCCGTCCTCACCGAGGCCGCCGAGCGAGCGGCACGCCACTGGGGTCTGCCGGCACCCGAGCTGATCCGGGTCGGTGCCAACGGTGTCTTCGTCGCCGGCGACGTGATCCTGCGGGTCGGCATGCCGACGGCGTCGATGAACGCCGCGCTCGAGTTCGCCGACCGCGTCCTCGCGCTCGGCATCCGCGCGGCGCGACCGGCGCGACGGGACTGGTTCGATGGTGGCGACGGTCTGTGCGTCACGGCATGGGTGCGCATCGACTTCGATCCCGGCGCGGCGATCGACTGGGAGCGCGTCGGGCGAATGGTCGCCACCGTGCACACCATCGACCCGACGACGGTGGAGCATCCGCTGCCGTTCTGCGGCGACTTCCCCTGGTGGGACTTCGACTCCACGTTGAGCGAGACCACGACGGCACTCCAGCGCGCGAACAGCGACCTGCTTCGCGCCGTGTACGAACGCAACCGATGGTGGTACGTCGCAGCCCGACACGGGCAGCTCGTGCTCTGTCACGGCGACGTGCATCCCGGCAACGTGTTGGTCGATGCCGCCGGCCCGGTGCTCATCGACTGGGATCTGCTGTGCGTCGGCCCGCCCGAGTGGGACCATGCCGCGCTCGCCACATGGACCGAGCGTTGGGGTGGCGCGGCGGGCATCTACGAAGCGTTCCGCGCAGGCGTCGGCGAGCCCGTCGACGCGGAGATGCTGGGGGCGCTCAGCGAGCTCCGACTGCTCGCGGCAACCCTGATGCGCGTCCGCCGCGGCCGCTTCGACCCCGATGCCGCGGGAGAGTCCGTGCGTCGCCTCTCGTACTGGCGCGGCGATCCCGACGCCCCGGTGTGGCACGCCCAGTGACGCCGCCGCGCCCTACAGGAAGCGGCGGACGAGCTTGAACTTCCAGCCCTTGTAGGGCGGGTACATGATCGACGGGTCTGGCTTGGTCGGCTTGCGCAGCACCGGCTTGCGATGGGTGAAGGTGTCGAACCCGGTCTTGCCGTGGTAGCTGCCCATGCCACTGGCGCCGACGCCGCCGAACGGCAGCGAGCCGACGGCGACCTGCAGCACGGCGTGGTTGACGCACACGCCGCCGGCCGAGGTGCGCGCGATCACCTTGTCGACGGTGTCATCGCTGCCGCTGAAGATGTAGAGGGCCAGCGGCTTGTCGCGATCGTTGACGAAGCGGATCGCCTCGTCGACATCGCCGACAGTGAGCACCGGCAGGATCGGCCCGAAGATCTCCTGCTGCATCAACGCCGCATCGGGCTTGACTCCCGCCAGCACCGTCGGCGGCAGGTACCGCGCGTCGCGATCCCCGTGGCCACCGCAGATCGTCGACTCGTAACCGCCATCGTCGAGCAGCGCGGTCAACCGGTCCCAGTGCCGGGTGTTGACGATCCGGCCATAGTCGGCGGATGCCACGGGGTCGTCGCCGTAGAAGTCGTGCACCGCGCGCAGCATCGCGCCCATGAACGCGTCCTCGACCGTCGCGTCGACCAGCACGTAGTCGGGCGCCACGCACGTCTGACCGGCGTTGAGGAACTTTCCCCATGCGATCCGGCGGGCTGCGACCTCGATGTCGGCATCGGCGGCGACGATGGCCGGGCTCTTCCCACCGAGCTCCAGCGTGACCGGCGTGAGGTGCTGTGCGGCTGCCGTCATCACGATCCGCCCGACGGTCCCGTTGCCCGTGTAGAAGATGTGGTCGAACTGCTCGGCCAGCAACGCGGTCGTCTCGTCGACGCCGCCCTTGACGAGCGTGACGACTGATGCGTCCATGTACTGCGGCACGATGTCGGCCAGCAGGTTCGCTGTTGCGGGCGCGACCTCTGACGGCTTGAGCACCACGGTGTTGCCGGCCGCGAGCGCCGGCACGAGCGGTGCCAGCAGCAGCTGGATCGGGTAGTTCCACGGGGCGATGATCAGCACGACGCCGAGCGACTCCGGCACGATCTCCGCGGTGCCCGGCTTGAACGCCAGCTGCACCTTGACGCGTTCGGGAGCACACCACTCGTCGAGACGCTTCAATGCCTCGGAGATCTCGCCGAGCACCAGCCCGATCTCGGCCGCATACGCCTCCATCGGCGGCTTGCCGAGGTCGTCGGCCATCGCACGCAGGATCGGCTCCTCCTGTTCCACCAGCATCCGCTGCAGCTGACGCAACTGCACGCGACGGGAGTCGAGGGTGCGCAGTGCTCCGGCGCGTTGCGCCTCACGAAGTGCCTCGACGATCTCGGGGATCAAGTGACTGGTGGTGACCGATGCATCCGTCATGTGCTCAGGCTACGCGAGGCCCGGCAGCTGGAAGGTCCGGTTCAGTGTGGCTGGCAGGTCGGGCAGAAGTAGCACGGCCGCCCGGCGAGCTGGACCGTCTGCACGACGGTGTCGCAGCGCAGGCAACGGTCGCGGTGATAGACGTAGGTCGCCTCGCCGCGACGAAGCCGGCGACCCTTCGGGAGCTCGACCTCGCGCTGATCGACGGTCACGATCCGGTTCTCCTTCACGCCCTTGCGCAGCATCGCCACCACCGTCGCCCACAACGCCTCGAGGTGGACTCGATCGGTGGCGTTGCCGGCGCGCAGCGGGTGGATGCCGTTCACGAACAGCGCTTCGGCGCGGTACACGTTGCCGACGCCGCACAGCACCTTCTGGTCGAGCAGCAGCGAGCCGAGCGGCAGCTTCGACCTCGCCATCCGGTCGATCGCGACCTGCGGCTTCGCGTCTCGCCGCAGCGGATCGGGTCCGAGCCGGGCGAGGATCAGCGCCCGATCGTCCGCGGTCCCGATCGTGCAGTCGGTCGGCCCGGCGAGGTCGATCGTGGCCAGATCGGTGTGCATCCGCATCCGCACCATGCCCACCGGCGCCGGTGCGTCCGGGCCTTGCGCGACGCGAAACTTGCCGAACAGCCCGAGGTGCACGTGGCCGACGTCGCCGTTCGCCCAGTGGTAGAAGAGGTGCTTCCCGTAGGCCTCGATCGAGTCGAGCACCTGCCCGTCCACACGTGATGCATCGGCCTCGAATCGCCCCTGCGGCGACGACACCCGAACGGGTCGCCCGGTCAGCAA
>JAOBWO010000437.1 GCA_025463415.1 Acidimicrobiales bacterium
TGACGATCGATCCGTCGTACGCGATGGCGGGTCTGCCCAACTGGGAGGCGAAGGAGCGGGTCGCCCGCTTCGCGGAGTATGCGGAGGTCGTGGATCGCCTCCTCTCCGACGAGGTGACGACGTTCCACGGCGCGTTCTACGACATCGACGGCGCGTTCATGAACCCACGTCCCGCGCAATCGCCCCGGCCACCGATCATGATCGGCGCGATGGGCCCGCAGATGATGCGCCACGCCGCGCGGCGGGCCGACATCTGGAACAGCCTCTCGTTCGAGGTCGCCTTCGCCGACCAGATCGCAGAGACGCACGCTCGGTGCGACCGGATGGATGCCAACTGCGCTGCCATCGGGCGCGATCCCGCCACGCTGCGCCGCTCGTACACGATGTTCGACGCCACGGCCCGGCACCACGGAGGAGCGATCACGTACTACCAATCGCGCGGGCAGTTCGAGGACATGGTCGAGACGGTGATCGGTCTCGGCATCAGCGACGTCGGCCTGTACTACCCGCTGGACCCCACCCAGGTACCGATGTTCGAACGCCTCGCCGCCGATGTCCTGCCCGGGCTTCGGGCCGCCCACGTCGCGATCGGCTGAGCGGCACCGTGTACATCGCAGCCGACGATCCCCTGGTGGTGAACTTCACGAGCGCACTGCAGGGCGGCGAGCTCGCGAAGGTGCGGTCGATGCTGGCCGATCACCCCGAGCTGGCAACTGCTCGCTTCGGTGAGGCCGAGGGAATGTCTCGCACCGCACTCCACGCGGCCACCGACTGGCCGGGACACTTTCCGCACGTCGCCGACGTCATCCGTCTGCTCGTCGAGGCCGGGGCCGATGTCGACGGGCGATTCGCCGGTCCGCACCGGGAGACGCCGCTGCACTGGGCCGCCAGCAGCGACGACGTGGAGGCACTCGACGCTCTGCTCGACCTCGGCGCCGACATCGAGGCCCACGGTGGCGTGCTCACCGACGGTCCCCCGCTGGATGACGCCGTGATCTTCGCCCAGTGGAAGGCCGCGCAACGCTTGGTCGAACGCGGTGCCCGGGTCCGCCTGTTCCACGCTGCCGCTCTGGGGCTCACCGATCGGGCGCGTGAGCTCCTCGCGGAGCCACACACGACTGACGAGATCACGAGCGGCCTGTGGCATGCCTGCCGGGCCGGGCACCCGGAGGTCACCGCGCTGCTGCTCGAAGCGGGTGGCGATCCGCTCTGGGAGGGATGGGAGGAGATGACCCCGCTGCTCGCCGCCCAGCGGTCGGGCAATGCGGAGGTCGCGGCGATCGTGGAGGAGGCTGCGGCCGCCCACGGCTGATCACTGCTGGCGGAAGTCTCCGCCGTAAGAGCTGTCGGCCGAGGCGGCCATCGCGCCCTCGGCGAGGAACCGCTGATGCATCCGAGCCAAGGCGGCCTGGTCGATCGTGACGCCCAGACCCGGCTCAGTGGGCACCGGCAGGAGACCACCCACGGGTGCGAAGTGACCCTGATCGAGGACGACGTCCGCCGTGAACCGGAACAACGACTGGTGCGGGCGGATCATCGACGCCTCCGCCGCGGTCAGGTGCAGGTACAGCGCGGTCATCACCCCACCGTCACCGCTGTAGCACCAGAAGTCGATGCCCAGCGCGGCGCACGCCCTCGCGAAGTCCTGGGTGCGGCGCACGCCGCCCAGCTCCGTCGCATCGACGCAGAACGCGTCGGGCACACCGTCGCGGGCGGCGCGGCGGAGATCGACCTCGTGCGTCGAGAACGAGATCGGCACACCGTCGGCTCGCAACCGCGCCGTCTCGTCCAGCGTGCGGCACGGGTCCTCCAGCCAACCGATGCCGAGATCGGCGAGGCGCTTGCAGACGACGCGCGCGGTGGGCACGGTGTACGCGCCATTCGCATCCAGCCGGGTGACCACGCCCTCGCCCAGCTCGCGGACGAGGAGCCCCACGAGCTCCATCTCGGTCTCGACGTCGTATACGCCGAGCTTGCCCTCGAACCACGGCGAGGCGAACTCCTCGACCATCTGCATGCAGTAGGCGACGACGTCGGCCGAGGTCTCCTCCGCACCTTCCCGGAACGCGAAGTACTCGGTGAAGGCGACCGTGTCGCGCACCTGTCCTCCGAGCAGGTCGACCAGCGGCAGACCGGCGCGGCGGGCACGCATGTCCCAGAGCGCGATCTCGATCCCGCCGAACGCGCGTCGCTCCGATGCCGCATCCGCCCACAGGCTGAACCCGGTGCGCGACACGCACCGGCCCTCGCACTCGTTCAGCGCATCGATGGGCAGCCCGATCAAACGCGGCGTCATGCGCGCGACGAGTGCGGACAGGTCACCGTGCGGGGCTTCGCCGATGCCGACCACACCGTCGCTGTCGGTGACCTCGATGATCGTGGAGGTGAAACTGGCCAGCGTGCCGAACGAGAACCGGTACGGCGCCTTCATCGGCACGTTGATCGGCGTCGCGCGGATGCCGGCGATCGTCGATGGGCCCATCGTCGGCAGCCTACGGCCCAATGGCGGCGGCACCCGGCGGCGTTCCCGCGACGACGGCAGTCTGAGCGTCGTCCGCAGGCACGGCGATCGGCGTGTCGCCCGCGGCCCACGTCAGCGTGGGAACGGCGACGCCTGGGGGCAGCGCCGCCGCACTGGCGGCTGTCAGGCGGTAGTCGCCGTGGGCCGGATCGACGAGCTGGGGCTCGATCGTGTCGATCGCGTTGTCGCGATGCAGCTGGGCCTCGTTGCACGTCGAGTTCGAGTCAGGACAGCCGTCGCCCGCGCCGCTCGGCATCGCGGGTGTGCCGTTCCACACCACGTTGCCGACGATGTGCAGGTCGTCGTCGGCAACGGCCGGTGAGGGCACGCCGCTCGATGCGGGAGGCGCGGTCGGGCCGTCGATCTGGAACTGCTGCCACATCGTCGGCTTGTCCTTCGGGTTGACGATGAGGTTGTCGACGAACCACACGTGGCGGTTCGGGATGAACTGCTGTTCCTCGTCGGTGGAGCCCCAACCGCCGGCATCGTGGTTGGTGGTGCACGTCGGATCGGTGCCGCCGTCGCAGCCGCGCCGGCCGAGCACGAACTCGGCGGTGTGGCTTCTGCTGCCGACCGAGTACAGAGTGTTGTGGGCGATGACGATGTCGTAGCCACCGGCGACGCCGAGCCCGGCGCCCTCGGTGTCGTGGATCGTGGTGCCGACGAGGTCGATGCCGTAGGCCTCGTAGTTGACGAACGGCGCGACCATGAACTGGAAGCCTGTTCCCTGCCCGGCGGTGACGCCGCCGGTGCCGCAGTCGTAGATCTCGTTGTCGACGATGCGCACGTACGCGCTGCCGCCCTTGGCGTACTCGCACCAGTCCTGCGCGTCGTGGATCTTGTTGCCACTGACGAGCGCGTGCTGCACCGCGACGAAGTCGATGTTGTTGTCGTCGGCCCCCGAGATGTCGTTGCCCTCGATGGTGACGTACTGCGACTGGTTGATCTTGATCGTCTCGTGGGCACCCTTGCCGCCCGCCAGCACCGAACCGCGCAGGAGGATGTTGTCGCACTGCTCGCAGTGGAAGACGTCGCCCTCACGGACGATGTCCACGCCGATCAGGGCGAAGTGGCTGACCCCGAACATGTTGATGTCCGCGTCGAACTTCGCGGTGTGCGGGCCGTCGGCCGATGTGAGGATGATCGGGGCCTCGGCTGTGCCGTGACGGTCCTCCCAGTAGTTCACCGAACCGTCGACGGGGTACGTGCCGGCTGTCAGCATCATCCGGTACCCGGTGGTGAGCGTGGTCCCCTTCGGGATCTGCAGCCACGCCGCTCCGACCGTGCGCAGCGCGGTGTCACGGCTCGCGCCCGTGGAGCCGTCGTCGCCGTGCACGGGATCGACCCAGATGTCGGTGCCGCGGAAGTCGTCGACGTCCCACGTTGCATCACTGACGACCGCAGTCGACGCGGGCGGCGTCGCGGGTGTCGCCGATGACGGCGGCGTCACGGATGTCGCGATGACCGGCGACGTCACCGTCGTCGGTGTGGCGGTGCCGGCGCTGGAGCACGCTGCGGCGACCCCGACGAGTGCCGTCAGCAACGCAGCGCGGACAGTCCGGGTACGCATACGTCCTGATATCGGCGTGCACCGGGTGAACTCAAGCTCGAGCTCCACGCGCCGCACCGACTATCAGCTACAACTGATGGGATGTCGACCGGCGCGGAACAGGCCAGTGCGAGCGCAGATGAGATCGCCGCGCTGGACGAACTACCGAACGAGGGCACGTGGGAGCTGGGAGGGCGAACGCTGTCGCTCACCAACCTCGACAAGGTCATGTTCCCGGCCAAGGGCCCGCATCCCGAGCTCACCAAGCGCGACGTGGTTCGCCACTACGCATCCGTGGCGTCGTCGATCCTGCCCTACCTGCAGGGCCGCCCGGTGAACCTGCAGCGCTTCCCGAACGGGATCGCCCAGCCCGGCTTCTACCAGAAGGCCGCGCCGAAGAACACGCCCGACTGGATCACCCGCTGGCACAACAGCATGGCCCGCCCGGGCCGCACCGAGTCCTACCTGGTCCTCGACTCCGCGGCCGCTCTCGTCTGGGTCGCCAACTCCGGGGTGATCGAGATCCATCCGTGGACCTCGACCGCCGAGCATCCCTTGGAGCCGACGTGGGCGATGATCGACATCGATCCCGGCACCAAGACGACGCCGGACGAGGTGCTCCACCTGGCCCGCCTCCACCGGTGGGCGTTGGACCGCCTCGGGGTGCGCGCGATGCCGAAGGTGAGTGGCAAGCGTGGCATCCAGATCTGGGTGCCGGTCGCCGACGGGTCCACCTACGACCAGACCGTCGCCTGGGTCGAAGCCGTGTCCAAGGTGGTCGCAGGCGCGGCACCGGATCTGGTCAGCTGGGAGTGGGAGGTGGCCAAGCGCGGCGGCCGCAGCCGGCTCGACTTCACCCAGAACGGGGTCGGCAAGACGCTGGTCGCGCCGTTCAGCATCCGCCCCG
>JAOBWO010000482.1 GCA_025463415.1 Acidimicrobiales bacterium
CTGTGGGCGCGCGAAGTCGGGCGGATGGCCGGCATCGAGCTGCCCGTGTTGGCGATGGAGCACCACTACCTCATGACGGAGCCGATGCCGGAAGTCATCGAGTTCAACCAGCGCACGGGCCACGAGCTGCCGCACATGATCGACTTCGCCGGCGAGATCTACGCCCGGCAGGAGGGCCAGAGCATCCTGCTCGGCACCTACGAGCAGGACAACCGCCCGTGGGCTCCGAAGGAGACGCCGTGGGACTTCGTGTTCCAGCTCCTCGACCACGACCTCGACCGGATCGCACCCGAGCTGGAGAAGGCGTTCGAGCACTTCCCCCTCGTCGGCAAGGCGGGCATCCAGAAGTTCGTCAACGGTCCGTTCACGTTCAGCCCCGACGGCAACCCACTGGTCGGCCCGATCAAGGGCCTGCGCGGCATGTGGTCGGCGTGTGCTGTCATGGCCGGCCTGTCCCAGGGCGGCGGCGTCGGACTGTCGCTGGCGAACTGGATGGTCGAGGGGGACCCCGGCGCCGACATCTTCGCGATGGACGTCGCCCGATACGGCGACTACGCGACGTTGGCGTACACGAACGCCAAGGTGCGCGAGAACTACAGCCGTCGGTTCCGGATCACCTTTCCGAACGAGGAGCTCCCGGCCGCGCGGCCGCTGCACACGACTCCGATCTACGACCGGCTCACCGCGCACAACGCCGTGTGGGGCGCAGGCTTCGGCCTCGAGCATCCGCTCTGGTTCCAGGAGCCGGGCAAGGATCCGGTGGAGGATGTCACGTTCTACCGGTCCAACGCGTTCGACATCGTCGGCGAGGAATCGCGCGCGGTGCGCGAGCGCGTCGGATTCTCCGAGGCGTCGAACTTCGCCAAGTACAAGGTCACAGGCGACGGCGCGGCGGAGTGGCTGCTGACGCTGTTCACCAACCGCCTGCCCAAGATCGGCCGCACGCTACTGACCGCGATGCTGAACCCGCAGGGCAAGATCGTCGGCGAGTTCAGCGTCTCTCGCATCGGCGAGAACGAGTTCTTCCTGTTCGGCTCGCAGGCCGCCGAGACCCATCACTGCCGCTGGTTCATCGACCACCTGCCGAGCGACGGGTCGGTGACGTTCGAGAACCTCGCGCTGTCGATGGTGGGCCTCACCGTGGCCGGCCCGAACTCACGTGACGTGCTGCAGGGGCTGACGGACACGTCGCTCGACACGAAGGACTTCTCGTTCATGTCGTTCCGCCGCGTCACCATCGGCTTCGCCGAGGTGTGGCTGTCCAGGATGACGTACAGCGGCGATCTGGGATACGAGATCTGGATGACGCCGGAGAACCAGCGCTACCTGTTCGACCTGATCTGGGAAGCGGGCAAGCCGTACGACATGCGCCTGTTCGGCTTCCGAGCGCTGATCACGATGCGCCTCGAGAAGAGCTTCGGCACGTGGTACCGCGAGTACCGCCCGATCTACACCCCGCTCGAATCCGGCATCCTCAGCTACATCAAGCTCGACCACGACTTCATCGGCCGCAGCGCGCACGAGGCCGAGTTGAAGACCGGGCCGGCGCGACGGCTCGTGACATTCGTCGTCGAGCCCGATCCCGACGCGCCCGCTGACGTGATCGGCGATGAGCCGGTCTGGCACAACGGATCTGTCGTCGGCTGGATCACGTCCGGCGGCTACGCGCACTACAGCAAGGCGTCGATCGCGATGGGCTACATCCCCACCGAGCTCGCAACTTCGGAGGCAGGCGAGTTCGAAATCGAGATCATCGGCCGCCGCCGCCCGGCTCGTCTACAGATGGAGGCGATCCTCGATCCGTCCGGCTCGCGGATGCGCACATGAGTCGACTCCTCTACGACGGCCAACCGATCGAGTTCGCCGACGGCGACACCGTCGCGCTCGCCGCGATCCGCAACGGGCAGCACCCGGCGCGTGGCGGCACGCTGTGCCTGGCCGGCGACTGCGGCAACTGCATCGCGACGGTCGATGGCACGAGCTGGATCCGCACCTGTCAGACGCCGGCTCGCCCGGGCGCGATCGTCGGCCGACATCCCGACGGCACCAACCCGTCGATGCTCGGCCCGGACACCATGACCGCGATCGAGGTTCGACGCCACGCACTCGACGTCGTCGTCGTCGGTGGCGGCTCCAGCGGCACCGCAGCTGCGGCCGAGCAGCGCGCGGCCGGTCACCACGTGACGGTGTTCGACGCCGGCGAGGGCAACGAGGTCGTGGGCACGTTCGCCGGGCCGAGCCTGATCGTGCGCACGGCTACCGGCATCGATCACGTGCACGCCCACCACATCGTCTTGGCCACCGGCCAGGCGGAACTGCACCCCGTCTGTGCTGGCAACATGCTGCGCGGCATCTTCACCGCGCGAGCCGCCGCTGCGGTTGCCAACGCGGGCATCGATCTCGGCGTCACGGTGACGGTCGGCGCCGACGTGCTGCGCTTCGTGGGCGACGGCAACGTCACCGCCGTCGTGTTGCAGGGCGGCACCCGCCACGAGTGCGACGCCGTCATCGTCGACGCCGGTGGTGCGCCGCGCGACCTCCTGGCGCGCATGGCACCGAACGTGCCGATCACCATCGTGGGTACTGCCGCCGCAGCGCACGACCTGCCTCCAGCGCCGACCGCCGGTGTGGTGTGCCCATGCTCGAAGGTGAGCGTGGAGGACCTGGAAGGCGTGTGGGACAAGGGTTTCCAGGAGCTGGAGCTCGTCAAGCGAGCCAGCCTGTGTGGTACCGGCACGTGCCAGGGCAGCGTCTGCGGACCGCACCTGCAGGCATGGGTGGGGTCCCGCAAGGGTGAACGGCCGCTGCCGTTCACGGGCCGCCCGGCGGCGCGCCAGCTGACGATGGGCGAGGCCGCAGCCGGCTACCACATCGACACGTTCCGGCGGACGCCGTTGCACGAGGAGCACATCGCGCTCGGCGCGCAGCTCGACAAGTTCGGCGGCTGGTTCCGTCCGTGGACCTACGGCGATCCGGTGGCCGAGTACTGGGCCGTGCGCGAGGGCGTGTCGATCGGCGACGTCAGCACCCTCGGCAAGATGATGGTGTCCGGTCCCGACGTCGTCGAGGCGCTGGAGCGGATCTACCCGAACCACGTGCACGACATCAAGGTGGGACGGTCTCGCTATGTGATCAACCTCAGCGAGCGCGGCCACGTCCTCGACGACGGCATGATCCTGCGCGAGGACGACACCCGCTTCGTCCTGTCGTTCACGTCCGGTGGCGCGTCGACGGCAGAGATGTGGGTGCGCGACTGGATCGAGACGTGGGGCCTGAAGGTGCACATCCTCGATCGCACGGTGTCGCACGGCGCGATCAACGTCACCGGTCCGCTCGCCGGGAAGCTGCTGCAGCGGTTGGGTGTGGCCGAAGACGCGATACCGAAGTTCCTCCAGCACCGCCACCTCGATGTGGCCGGTGTGCCGTGCCACGTGATGCGGCTGTCGTTCACCGGTGAGAGCAGCTTCGAGCTGCACCACCAGATCGACCGCTCCCGCGAGCTCTGGCAGGCGCTCATGCACGAGGGCCGGTCGATGGGCATCAGGCCGCACGGCCTGCAGGCGCTGTTCGGGCTGCGCCTGGAGAAGGGCCACGTGATCGTCGGCCAGGACACGGAGATGGACAGCACCCCGCGACGGATCAACATGGACTGGGCGGTCAAGCTCGACAAGCCGAGGTTCATCGGTCGCGACGCGTTGATCCGCACGGCATCGCTGCCCGACGAGCGGCGGCTGTTCGGCTTCACGATGGACGGCCCGGCACCGCTCGAGGGTTCGGTGATCCGCGTCAACGGTGAGGTGACCGGCCACGTCAGCTCGAGCTGGGATTCGCCGATGTTCGGCCACGCGGTGCTGCTCGGTTGGCAGAAGCACCTGCCCCACGCGGACCTGGTCGACATCGACGGCCGCGAGGCGCGCGTGTCGCCGACACCGTTCTACGACAGGGAGGGCGCCCGTGCTCGCATGTGAACCCTTGATCGGCTGGCGGATCATCGCCGACCCGTCCGCGCTCGACACCGCTGCGTGGCCCGCAGGTTCGACGGTCGTGCGGATCTCGCCCGACGACGTCTACGTGATCGGCGTCGCCGAGCCGACGGTGTCGGACCCGCACGCGATCGTGACGCCCGAGCACGGCTTCAACGGCGCGACGTTGACCGCCGCCCAGGTCGCTGACATCGCGATGCGCCACATCGAGTGGCAGCTGCCCAGCTCACGACCAGCGCTCGCTCAGGGGCAGATCGCGGGCGTGCCGTCCAAGCTCGTGTTGCACGCCGATGGCTCGGCGCTGCTGCTGGTAGCCACGGCTGCACACCACGAGCTCGTCGCGCGCATCGGAGCCCTGGCATGAACGAGTTCGTCGAAACGCTGCTCGATCTGCCGTGGCAGAGCGAGACCGAGCCCAACCCGACCTACGACGTCGTCATCATCGGCGGCGGTGGGCACGGCCTTGCCACGGCGTACTACCTCGCCACGCGCCACGGCATCACCAACGTGTGCGTGCTCGATGCGAGCTACATCGGCTCGGGCAACTCCGGCCGCAACACGACCATCATCCGCTCCAACTACGGCATCCCGGAGTCGGTCGCGTTCTACCAGGAGAGCCTCTCGATGTACGAGAGCCTGGAGGAGGAGACCGGCTGCTGGATTATGCACAAGACCAAGGGCCAGCTCTGGATGGCGCACAGCACCGGCACGGCGCGCACCGAGCAGACCCGTGTGCTGATGAACAACGCGTGCGGTGCGCCGAGTGAGTACCTGTCGCCCGCACAGATCAAGGAGATCGTCCCGCAGATCGATCTCACCGGCGGGGGCCGCTACCCCGTGCAGGGATCGAGCTACCTCCACGGCGGCGCGACCGCGCGCCACGACCGTGTCGTGTGGGCCTACGCGCAGGGAGCGCTGCGCGCCGGCGCACACATCTTCCAGAACACCGCAGTCACCGGACTGGTCAAGGACGGCGCACGGGTCACCGGCGTGACGACCTCGAAGGGAACGATCTCTGCTGGCGTCGTGCTGTCGGCCGTCGGCGGTCACGTGAGCACCGTCTCGAAGTGGGCCGACGTCCGGCTGCCGATCCGCACCCACACTCTGCAGGCCTTCGTCACGAACGCGTACGCGCAGGAGTTCGCACCGATCGTGTCGAGCAACGACCTCGTCTTCTACATCTCCCAGACCGCCCGCGGTCAGATGTTGATGGGTGCCGAGTACGACCGCCAGGCCAGCTACCAGCGCGGCACGAACTTCACGTACCTGCAGAGCGTCTCGGCCAAGGCCGTCACGTTGTTCCCGTTCATGGCGAAGCTGCGCATCCTGCGCACATGGGCGGGGATCTGCGACGTCTCCACGGACTTCTCGCCGATCATGGGGTACACCAACACTTCCGGGTTCCTGCTCTCGACCGGCTGGGGCACGTGGGGCTTCAAGGCCATACCGGCGGCCGGGTCGCAGCTGGCGAAGCTCATCGCGGACGACAAGACGCCGGAGCTGATCGCGCCGTTCGCGCTCTCGCGCTTCGAGCGCGAAGTGGCGATGGCCGACCCGAGCTCCGCGGGCACGAAGTGAAAGCGGTCTGCTGATGTTGTTCGTCACGTGTCCCAACTGCGGCAGCCGCCCGTTCGAGGAGTTCCGCTACGGCAGCGTCTTCCCCGTCACGCCCGAGATCATCACCGACGACGACCGACGCAATGTCGACTACGCGTGGATGCAGGACAACATCGAGGGCCCCACGCTCGAACGATGGTTCCACGAGTCCGGCTGCCGCCGCTGGTTCACCGCCAAGCGCGACACCCGAACCGACGAGTGGCTCGACATCTGACGCTCGTCGTCTGAGAACTGGGCGCTCACAGCAGGGAGATGTGGGCCGATCGCGCGTCCAGTCTGCGGGCGACGCGTCTACTCGGCGGCGAGCCAGAGCGACATCACGTCGAAGCCGACGTCGCCGTTGTCGGACTCCGGGACGGTCTCGTTGCTGGTGCACGTGACGGCGACGGCGAGATGCCGATCGGGCGCGACGACGAACGACGTCGCGAATCCCTCCCACGATCCGGAGTGCTCCAGGATCTGCTCACCGTCGAGCGTGGTCTCGAAGATGCCGAAGCCGTAGCGCGACGCAGGATCATCGGTGTCGACGGCGCCGTCGAGGCGGAGGATGTTGATGTTGGGGTCGCCGATCGTCGGCGCCCAGTACTGCGCGGCCCACTTCACCAACTGCGACGGCGTGGTCTGCACGCCACCGTCACCGGTCTGGGTCCACGGGCTGGTCGCATCGACCCATCGGCGGCCGTCGCGTTCATATGAGGTTGCCTTGCCCGCGATCTCCGCTGTCGGATCCATCACCGCATCGAGGTGGAGCGGCCCGAAGACCTCGTCGGTGAGGAACCGACCGAGATCGTCGCCGGTCATCTCCAGCACGACCTGGCCGAGCAGGAAGTAGTTCGAGTTCGAGTACTCCCACGATTCACCGGGCGCGAAGTCGAGCTGCTGGACCTGAGCGATCGCGTTGAGCGCGTCGGCATCGGTGGCCGGCTCGGAGTAGTCCTGGGTGAGCAGGCCGATGTAGTCGGGAATGCCGCTCGTGTGGTGCAGCATCTGCCGCAGGGTCACGGTGCTCGACCAGTCAGGCAGGCCCGGAACGTACACCGAGATCGAGTCGTCGAGATCGATGTCGCCGCGCTCGCTCAGCAGGGCGATGGCCGTCGCCGTGAACTGCTTCGACGTCGAGCCGATGTCCACCACCGTGGCGGGCGACATCGGCATGCTCGGAGTCAGCGTCGCGGCTCCGAATGCATCTGCGAACACGACCTGGCCGTCGCGACCCACGGCGACCGAACACCCGGGGTCACCACCGGCGACGCCGGCGAACAACGCACGCGTCGCCGCTGCCG
>JAOBWO010000018.1 GCA_025463415.1 Acidimicrobiales bacterium
GACGGGTGGTTCTCGAACATCGCAACCACGACCTGACGCCGCTGTCGACGAGCATGAAGAAAGAGCGCCAAACAGGTGCATGTAGAGCTCCGCCTGCGCGCCGTAGGCATTCTGGAACGACTTGAACGTGATCCGGGACTCTCCATGATCGTGGCCTCGAACACACCGCAGCTGGAGGAGGCCCGCGAGGAGGTTCACTCGCTCATCACTCGTCTACTGCATAACTTCGCGGGGAGCGCCACCAGCCTTGTCGACCACGTCAGAGTGACACTTGATGGTCGTGAGACGCCTGCTGTGTCAAGCCTTCGATCGGGGGTGGAGCAACTTCTCGAAGACGGAGCCTGGCCATTCGTCAAAGACCTGCGGAACTACATCCGTCACTTTCGTGCTCCGTTTCTTGGCCATCAAGTGAGCTCGGTCGAAACGCGGCGGGCGACCTTCAGATGGAGAACGCTGTGATCCAGCTCAGCAAGGCCGACCTCCTTGAGTGGTCGGGCTGGAAGCGAGACGCGAAGAAGTTCCTTGGATCGTGCGGTCCTGAGATACCGATTCTCCCTGTCGTGCGTCGCGCTGGTGAAGGACTACTGCGGCTTCACATCACTCTCATCGAAAACCTCCGAACCGAGAACTCCTCCGCGCTTCATGACGCCAACCAACTTGTCGTTAGGGCCAACGCTGTGGCATTTGGCGGTGATGAGCGCCAGGCGCGCGCATTCATGACGTCGACTCTCGGCGCACCCTTTGAGCCGAGCCCCGACACAGACACTGGGTGCTAGTTCGCGTTCAGACATGATCTGCGCCCATCGGGCGCATGGTCACAGCAGAGAGCCCGTCCCTGCAATCGGTCCAAGGTGCACCGAATGGCATCCGATGCGTCTCGTAGCCGGCGTTCTGGGGCGGACCCCGTATGGCTCGTCTTCCCGGATAGATGGGTCTCGTCGACTTCGGGAATGCTGGCACAGCTGATTCCGATGGAGGCGAGGTTGGTCGGATCGACGAGCCAGTGGACAACGCGGACGCCGTCGTGGTGCACCTTGATGATGACGGACTGGGTCAGCAGCTTGGAGACGCCCCCTCTACGGTTCAAACCGCCACCACCGCTCTCGCGTCCGGACGAACGGCGTCGGGTGTGGGTCGGTGAACACACTCCCGTCGGTGGGCAGCGAGTGAGTGGGTTCTTGCACAGAATATGACCCGATGGGTGCACGTTCCGTATCGTTACGTTACAGTCCGCCAGCGTGACCGTTCCCGGCCGCGGCGGTCGTCCTCGCAAGTGGGCGTCGGATGCCGATCGGGTGCGCGCGTTTCGAGCCCGAGCGCGAGGCGATGACGAGCCGCCCACCGTGTCAGATCTGCCGGCGAACGGGAACGAGAGCGCCGCTGCTTGGGCACAGGCTCGCGAACTCGCCCAGATCGTGTCCCAGCAGCGAGCTGCGGTTCAGAGGGCCGCCTCGTCCGACCCAGCCGACGTGACGTCGGCCACCGGGCGTCTCACGCTCACGACGGAGGAGCTCGCATCGAGATGGGGGCTTCGTCCCGAGTCGGTCAAGCGGGCGGTGCGGAGCGGAACCTCGCCGGTGCAGCCGATCATCCCGGCGCCGGCCGGTGGGTGTTCTCGATCCGCGCCATAGAGCGCGCCGAGGAGAACACCTTCATTCGGTGACGGTGTTCAGAGCACGGCCGCGGTGAGGTCGAGCTCAGCAGTGCGTCGAGACTCTCGGCGGCGTCCTGGTCCTGCGCCGGCATCCAGTGCGCATACTTATCGAGCGCCGTACTCGTACGCGCGTGGCCGAGCCGCTTGGAGACGGTCGCCGCGGGCGTGCCTTCGCTGAGCAGCCGCGTGGCTGCCCAATGCCGCAGATCGTGCGGTCGCACGTGCGTCAGCCCGAGATCCTTGCGAAGCCGGTTGAACTTCAGGGTGACGTAGTCCGGCCTCCATGGCGAGACGCCGGCGTCGTGGCTGAACACCCAGACGGGTGCCGGCAACTTGTTGCTCTTGGCTGCCGCGTGCTGTTCCGCCTGATGCGCCTTCAGCTCGGCAACAACGCTCGCGCCGACGCTGATGACGCGGTGGCCCTTCGTGCCGGTCTTGGTCAGGCCGATCACGAGACCGGAGGCCGGCGTATGGGTGATCGAGCGCCGCACCACGACCCGTCCGGTCTCGATATCGATGTCTCCCACTGCAGTGCCAGGACTCGGACCGGCGCATCCCTGAGTTGGCGCTGAGCCTGACGAACGCACGGAACGAATCGGGTGCGCCGTTGATCAGCGCGATCACTTCAGCGTTGGTCGGCGGCTCGATCTCGTGGTGTGGGATCGCTGGCGGTTGTACATCGCGGGCGGGATTGGAATTGGCCCAGCGGAACGGGATGGCTCGCTTCCGGAACGCGCTTCCGACCGTTGAGTGCACGCGACGGATCCGATGAGGAGACCAGCCCGTCGGCGGTCAGTTGGCGATAGAGGCCGTCTAGGACCGCGGGCGTGACCCTGCCGACCTCACGGGCCAGGAACGACTCGGGTAAGCGGTGGACGATGCTCTTGAGATCGGCGTGCGTCGTCGCCGAGTAGCCGGACTGGTCGAGCTGCCCGGCGAACAGCTCGGCCATCGCGACGCCGCTCGGGTCCGGCTCGCTGCCCATCTTCAATGTGAGCTGAGCCTCGAGCGCGACAGCCTCATTGCGGTTGCAACTGCGTTCGTCGTGGCTCGCTGGCCGTTGACTTTGGCCACGCCACGAAACTTGCCGCTCGGCAACTTTTCGATGCTCACAAAGGCGATCGTCCCATACGTCCCACGGACTGTCAATCCCGTCCGGGTGGTCTCGGGGCCCGAAATGGCCTCTGACCTGGTACTCATCGAGTGGGCACGACGGGGCTCGAACCCGGGACCTCCACCGTGTCATGGTGGCGCTCTAACCAACTGAGCTACGCGCCCGCAAGCAGAAATCACTGACGATGCGTCCTCGGTCGCTCTCACAGCAGCCGAAAACCTACCACCCGATCATCAGAGTTGCGTGCACTTCTCCAAGTCGAAGCGTCCGCCTGCTCGATGCGAGGCACGAGGGTCCGTACCCTGGACCTGTGCCCTCACCGACGCGGATCATTCCATCCCACAAGCCGAAGCTGCACCCGGCCTTGGCAGCCGCGCTCGACGTCCCCCGCTCGGCACGCGATCGCCAGGTTGCTGATGCGGTGCTGCGGCTGGTGCCCGACGCCGACGAGCGCGACCGCATGTCGAACGAGGTTGCCGCTTGGCTGCGCCACATCGTCGACGTGATCGCCGAACGCGACTGGCTCGTCGCTCCCGCTCTCATCGCGACGTCCATCTCCGACGATGCGATCTCGGACATCTGCATCGACGATGTCGAGGACGCGCTGGCCACGATCGCACCGAGCCAACGGGCAACCGGCCGGGCCGCCACCACGGCGTTGCGGCGGGCACTGCCACCGTTCTGCGAGTCACTCCTGCGCGAGATCGTCGCTCGCTCCGGGATCGAACCAGCTGAACGGTGACCGAGCGCTGAGGCGAGCCGAGCGTCAGGTCCTCCGCTTCACCTCAGCCGCAACGAAACATCGTTGGCCATCAACCGGCCGCGCTGGGTCAGCACCCACCGATCATCGTGCAGTTCGACGACGCCCGGCAGTTCGTCGCCGGCGAGCGCCTCGCGGGGCACGCCTTCACGTAGACGCAGCTGCAGCTGCAGGCCTTCCATCCGCCGCTCCTCGGCAGGGAGCTCCTCGCCGGCAGCTTCCACGGGGTCGCCGCGGCGAACGACTTCGATGTACCGGTCCGGGGTGCGAACGTTCCAGAACCGACGACCGGCACGGTGCGAGTGCGCTGCGCAGCCGAAGCCCTGGTAGTCACCCTGGTGCCAGTACACGAGGTTGTGCCGGCACTCGTGGCCGGGTCGTGCCCAGTTGCTGACCTCGTAGTTGGCCAGCCCAGCCCCGCCGAGCATCGCGTCGGCGAGCTCGTACTTGTCCGCGAGGTCGTCGTCGTCGGGGTGGCGTTCAGGCTCGAGCGCCAGTGGTGTGCCGGCTTCGATCGTCAGCGCATAGGCCGAGACGTGGGTGGGCTGCAGCGCAAGCGCGCCCGCGACGGTGCGCTCCCAATCGACCAGCCGCTCCCCCGCGCCGCCGTAGATCAGGTCGAGGTTGAAGGTCGGGATGCCCGCGGCGCGTACCGCGTCGACCGCTCGCTCGACGTTGGCAGGCACATGGGTGCGCCCCAGCGAGAGCAACACGTGCGGCGCCATCGACTGCACCCCGATGCTGACCCGGTTGACTCCTGCGTCGGCGTAGATCCGCATCATGCTCGGGGTCACGTCGTCTGGGTTGCACTCGACGGTCACCTCGGCGTCCGGTGTGCGCGGGATCGCTGCGATCACGCGGGCCAAGGCCTCCGGATCGACCAGGGTCGGCGTGCCGCCTCCGACGAAGATCGTGTCCGCGACGGGCATCGCCCGAGGGTGATCGGATCGGCTGTGCAGGCCGATGTCGTCGATCAATGCGCTCAGGTAGTCGTCGATCAGGTGGTGCCGGTCGGTCCATGTCGCGAACGCGCAGTAGTCACACCGCTTCGCACAGAACGGGATGTGCACGTACGCCCCGAACGGATCGGTGGTGGGTTGCGGCGCGCTCATCCCGGTCATTGTGCCGGGAGAAGCCGCACGCCCGACGGCTGCGGTCAGCCGCCGACCGGATGGAACAACAGGTCGAGTGCGTCGAGGCGCTGGCCGACCTGGTCGACCGGCACGTCGAGCATCGCCGCGATCGCCCGGGTGTCGTCGCCGCGAACGGTGAGCACCTTGCCGTTGAAGTCCTGACGCTGGACCTGGATCATCCGTAGGAACCGGGCGAGCATCTCGAACGGCTGGCCGGACAGCTGCGACAGCTTGACCAGGTCGACGGCCATCTTGCGGCCCCCGGCGGCATCCGTACCCGAGTCCGCGGCGACCGTCTGGTCGTCGCGTGGGAGCAGCTGATCGACGGGCACGCTGTAGAAGGATGCGAGGCGCTCGAGGCGCGGCACCGAGATGGCCCGCTCGCCACGCTCGTACGCACCGAGGACGCTGGCCTTGAACTCGTCCTGGGACGTCGCCTCGACGTCTTGGAGGCTCAGTCGCTTCTGGCGGCGGATGACCCGCAGGCGTTCTCCGACCTTTCGGCTGTAGGGCGACGACGAGATGTCGTCATCATCGAACTCACGCATGGTGTTCCTCCTGCGTCTCGCCGTGACGCTCGTTGCCAGAGTGGCAAGTCAACCACACTCTGCAGTATCAGGCAACGGTGCGTAGCAGAAAGGACGAAATTCGCATCAATCGCGGTCAGTGCGTGCCGGCACGCTCACGCAGCGCGGCCAGCTGTGCGGCCGCGACCAGCGCCGCGGTCTCGACCCGCAGGACGGTGCTGCCGAGCGAGACCGTGCGCGGTGCAGTCGCCAGCTCGCCGGAGGTCCAGCCGCCTTCGGGCCCGACGATGATGATTGGTGACTCCAGCGTGACGGCGCCTCCTCCCGGCTCGGCGAACGCGGCGCCGGCATCGAGCGCGTCCACGCCGAACGGTCCGGAGACCGATGGCAGGCGCACACGCCGGCTCTGCATGGACGCTTCCCTGGCGACTTTGCGCAACCGGTCGAGCTGCCGGTCGGCCTTCGCCGGCTCCCACCGCACGATCGCCCGTTCCGCCCGCACGACCAGGATGTGATCGACGCCGATCTCCGTCAGCTTCTGCACGATCCACTCGGGGCGATCGCCCTTCGCCAGCGCGAACCCGATCGTGATCGGTGTGGTGGCCGGCGGTTCGGTGACGATCTCACCGTCGGGCGACAGGTTGCCGGAGGCGTCGAACCGGCAGGTCCGCCAGCCGCCCGCACCGTCGGACGCCGACACCGCTTCGCCGGTGCGCAACCGCAGCACCGTCGCGAGGTGATGGCGGTCATCGTCACCCAGCACCGGAGATGCCAGCGATTCGACGAAGACGTGCGCTGCAGAACGGCGCAGCGCCGGGTTCACGAAAATGCCGACTTGATGCGCGAGAAGAGCCCCTTCTCGTGCACTTCCACGTGTTCGCCACGGCTGACGGCGAACAGCCTCAGCAACTCCGCTTCGTCGTCGGTGAGCTTGGTCGGCACCTCGACCTCGACCCGCACGCGCAGGTCGCCGCGGCCTCGGCCCTGCAGACGGGGAACGCCCCGACCTCGGAGGACGAACTCGCGTCCGGGCTGCGTACCTGGCGGGACGATGAGCTCCTCATCTCCGTCGAGCGTCTCCAACGTGAAGCGGGTGCCGAGCGCGGCCTGGGCGATGGACACCGGCAGATCGGTGACGAGGTCGTTGTCCTCGCGGCGGTAGGCGTCGTGCGCGGCGGCGCGGATGTGGACGTAGAGATCGCCGGACGGCCCACCACGTGGGCCGGCCGCACCACGGCCGGTGAGCCGCAGCGTGGACCCCGTGTCGACACCCGCCGGCACATCGACCTGGTAAGTCTTCTCCATCACGGTGCGGCCGTCGCCCGAACACGTCGGGCAGGGCGTGACGATGACCTGCCCGGTACCGCTGCAGCGCGAGCAGGGGCTGGTGGTCATCATCTGGCCGAGCAGGCTCTGGCGGACGCGCTGCACCTGGCCCCGACCGTTGCACTCCGAGCACGTCACCGGTTGCGTTCCCTGCCCCGCGCCGGTGCCGCCACAGTCGGTGCATGCGGCAGCGGTACGAAGCGTCACCGGCACCGTCGCACCGAACACCGCTTGGACGAAGGTGAGGTCGGCGACGACCTCGAGATCCTGACCACGCGGCGGACCTGCCGGCCCACCGCGGCCGCCACCGCCGAACGGCGAGTTGCCGCCACCGAAGAAGGCGTCGAACAGATCGCCCAGTCCGCCGGTGCCGCCGCCGAAGCCGGCACCACCCGCCCCGGCGCCCACGCCCTCTTCGCCGTAGCGGTCGTAGCGGGCGCGCAGATCGGGGTCGCTCAGCGTCTCGTACGCGCGGGCGACCTCTTTGAACTCGGCCTCCGCAGCGGCATCACCGGGGTTGGCGTCGGGGTGCAGCTCACGCGCCTTGCGGCGGTAGGCCTTCTTCAGGTCGTCCGGTGATGCACCGCGCGAAACCCCCAGGAGCTCGTAGAAATCAGCCAACGATCAGCCCTCCGCCAGGCGGCGACCCAACCGGTCGCTGACCACGTCGACCGTGGCGAGGGCTTGCGGGTAGTTCATCCGCGTCGGGCCCAGCACGCCGACCGTGCCGAGCCGCTCACCTTCGACCGAGACCGACTTGACGACGACGGAGCAGGACACGAGCGGCTCCAGGCCGTGTTCCGCGCCGATCGCGACGGTGAGGCCGCGATCGATTACGTCGCGCACCAGGGACACGACGACGTACTGCTGTTCCAGCGTGGTGAGCACGGACCGGACGATATCGACGGCATCGAACGCATTGGCGACCGACGCCGCACCGCCGACGTACACCGGCGCCACGTTCTGCGACCGCTGC
>JAOBWO010000347.1 GCA_025463415.1 Acidimicrobiales bacterium
ACACGTTTCCGTGGCTCAGAACACGGGGTTCGCACGGGGTTTTCGTGGTGCGGCCCCACGCAGCAGGCAACTACAACTGCAGTTGCCAGGCGTGCTGCGCCGGCGGAGAGGCAACCGTGGACGAGGAAGTCGAGCTCACCGGCTCGGAAATCGAGGACGTAGTTCAGGCTGATTTTGCTGGCGGGACTGCGAAGGAACAGATGGAGGCGCGCTACCAAGGGCGCAAGTTCACACTGAAGGCGAGCATCGCAATCTTCCTGACGATATTTTTCTTCGCTTTCGTCCTCCGAGGATGTTTCATCAAAGACGAACAGGACCGTCGGCTTGAACACCTGGGCGATCCGATAGCGAGTGCCGCGACCACAACACCAACTGTTGCGCCTACGACGGCAGCGCCGACAACGACCGCGGCGCCCACAACGACTGCCGCACCCACCACGACTGCGGCGCCGACGACAACGGCGGCGCCCACCACGACGATTGCGGTGACCACGACGGTTGCTGCGATCCCATCGGACTCCGCGACAGCGTTCGCCGCCGCCAGTGATTACCACCACAAGTCGCTCGGCGAGATCCTGCCGGACTCGGACGTCGCAGGCTTGCAGGTCTACTGCGACGAAGCAGCACAGGTCGACGGCCAGTTCATCCAGGACCTCAACACCACCACCACGTTCGGACCCGCGATCCAGCCATTGGTGGACAAGCTCATCGGTGCCCTCATGGCCAACCAGCAGAACGAGCAGAACTGCGCACGGGCGTCCAGCGAGGCTGCCGCGAACGACCTCTGGAGCTCGCAGAGCGCCGTCGACGCATCGCAAGCCGCGTTCGATGCCGAGGCAGCAGTGCGCTCTGCGCTCGGTCTCCCACCACTCGCCGGCTGAGGGACCGATGGCAGCAGGGCTCGGCGACGCTGGCCCCAAATGTCCCCGCAGGAGCGACACTTGGTGACAGCGTTCGCCGGATCGTCGCAGGAGCGGCGGCGGAGGAGCGCGTGGCGGATGACGACGTGGGCGGCGCTCGGTGCGCGTGGGCACCATGTGGGGCCGTTACCATCCGGCCATGCACTGCATGGTCGGACGAGAGGCCGAGCTGCGGGATGTCGAACAGTTGGTGCGCAACGCGATCGAGGGCCGGGGCGGGGCTCGGCTGATCGTCGGCGAAGCCGGTGTCGGCAAGTCGCGGCTGCTGGACGAGCTCGATCAACGCGTCGGTGCGGAGATGACGGTGCTCCGCATCACGGGTGTCGAGGACGAGGTGGATCTCAGCTGGAGCGGGATCGCTTCGCTTGTGCGACCGCTCGTCGGCGGGGCGGCGTACACGGCCATCGCTCCGGCGCGCCGTGCCGTGTTGGACTCCGCGCTGTTCCTGCTCGGCGACGGCGACAGCCGAACCGCGACCGACCCGTACGCGGTCGCGCTGGCCCTGCTCGACCTGCTGACCCACGCCGGCGCCGAGCGGCCGATGCTCGTGCTCGTCGACGACCTGCAGTGGCTCGATCCTCCATCAGCACGAGCGTTGGGATACGTCGGTCGGAGGCTCGATCGCGAGTTCATCGCGATGGTGGCGACATCTCGATCGCTCGGTCTCGAGAGCGGGATGGAACGGATCGACCTCCAGCCTCCGTCGAAGACCGAGGCGGACGACATCCTGCGGCACCTCGGTGTGGGATCGGCGGCAGTGCGGACGGTGCTCGTCGAGTCCGTGGGCACCAACCCGCTGATGCTGGCGACGTGTGCCGCCGCCCTGGACCCGGACGTGCGGCGCGGGGCACGGCGGATCCCCGATCCGTTGCCGTTCCCCGGCAGCGTGATGGACGGCGCCCGTCGGCGCGTCGCGTCGTTGGACTGCCGCGTGCGCGAGGCGCTGCTCGGCATCGCCGTCCTGGGGCATCCGCCGCTGGCGGACGCCCAGCTCATGGTCGAACGACTGCACTCGCCTGCTGAAGTCCTCGAAGATGCTGAGCGGTCGGGCATCATCGCGATCACCGACCACGTCGCGTTCACCCATCCCACGCTTCGAACTGCGGTGCACGAATCCGGATCCGCGGCAGAGCGGCGGAGACTGCATCGACTGGCCGTCGACATCACGTCGCAAGGTCGTGTCGCCTGCGCGCTGCACCTCAGCATGGCGACGGTCGCGCCCGACGACGCAGTTGGGGACGCACTGGACGAGGCGTGCCAGGAGCTGACGCACCGAGGCGCGCTCGCCGCCGCGGCCGAGCAGTACGTGCGCGCCGCGCAGTTGTCCGAGGACCCGACACGGCGCGCCTCGCGACGACTGCTCGCGGCTGAGCTGTACCTCGATCTCGGATCGGTGAGCGAGGTGCAGTCGCTCCTGGAGACGGTCGAGCAGGACGTTGCAGCGCCCGCTCGGACGAACGCCGGGATCGTCCTCGCCAGGGCGCGGTTGCTCCAGCTGCAGGAGCGCAGCGATCAGTCCTGCGAACTGCTGCGTGGCTGCGCGGCCGGATTGGTGTCGGACCAACCCGACGATGCGGCGCTCCTGCTCCTCGCCAGCCTTCCGTCTCTCGTGCGCGACGGTCGGCTCGCCGACGTGGTGCAAGTCGTCGGCGAGCTCCAAGCTCTCCGGCCACGGGTGGCCGGAGTTGCGGGGATGCGGATCGACGCGACCGCGGCCGCGTTCGCGCTGCTCGGTACGTCCGCTGAAACCTCGGACATCGGCGCGATCGAGGCGCTGCTCCTCGACGAAGGATCGGTCCGTTCGGCGCAGTTCATCGCGGAGGTCATCGCGCCCGTCCTCGCCTATGCGCGGCGCGACGAAGTCCGCGGACATCTCCTCGACACCGTGGAGCGATCCCTGCGCGACCAGGCGGCGATCGTTCCGTTGATCTCGGTGCTGTCGGCTCAGCAACTGCGTCACTTCGCCCACTGGCAGCCACAGTCGATCGCCGCCGGGGAGGAGGCGATCCGCCTGGCGATCGAGCTGGGCAGGCCGGCCGCGGCGATGGGAGCTGCCTCGGGGCTCGTGGTCGGCGCGGCCATCGCCGGCAACACCGAGCTGCACGAGCTGGCGGTCGGGGTGCTGGCGCTCTCGCGCTACCCCCACGCCGATGCCATCCGCCGCGCCGGACGATGCGTGCTGCTGGCCGCGACCGGACGGGTCGAAGAGGCCGTGGACGGCTGGGAAGAGCTCGGCCAGGTGCACGGCTTCGGCAATCCGTTGATCACCTGGGAGGCCGATTACATCGACGCCTTGACGACCCTCGGTCGCCTCGACGAGGCCAGCGCCGTGCTCAACGGTCTCGACGACTCGATGTTCCAGTACCTGCCGTCCGCCTATGACCGGGTACGAGGGATCCTCGCCACCGACGACGACGAAGCGGCCGAGCTGTTCGCGCGTGCGATCGCCGGCGCTCGCGTGGGAAGGAACCGGCTCGCCGAGGCGCGAGCAGAGCTGTGCTGGGGCGAACGACTCCGACGCAAGCGCCGCAAGGCACAGGCTCGCGCCCACCTCGAACGGTCCGTCGAGCTGTTCCGGTCGGTCGGCCTGCCGAACTGGGCTGCTCGAGCCGAGGCCGAGCTGGCGGCGACCGGCGCGTTGGTCGACGCAACCGTGCCGGCTCACGCGCTGCTCACCCCTCGCGAGCAGCGCATCGTCCAACTCGTGAGCGACGGTGCAACGAATCGGCAGATCGGCATCGATCTCTTCCTGAGTGAACGAACCGTCGAGAGCCATCTGAGCTCCATCTACCGGAAGCTGCAGGTGAAGAACCGGCGCGAGCTCGCAACGCGCTCGCTGGCCGATCATCCGTCGGATCCGGACGACGATTGAGATGCCCGGCACGGCAGATCCGACTTACAGTCCGGTGAAGTAGGGCTTGGTCGTCGAGGCGAATGCCGCGTACTCCTCGAACGCCAATGCACAGTCCACGGACGACGCTGCCGCCGCCGCATCTGTCGGCGTCGAGTGCTTCTTGAACGTTCCGACCATTGCGAGGACCTCACCGCCGACGATGATCGCCGGCTTCAGCTGGATCTCGTCCTGATCGACGAAGCCGTCCTGGACGATGACGTCACTGGTCCCGTTCTTGACACACGTGTCGTGCCACTCGTTGGCGCTGTCGAGCCGGTTCTCTTGGGCAGTGAACGTGCCGGTCTGGTCGGGGAACGCAGGCACGACCCCTGAGGCGTCGAACGTGCAGGGGTCGGTGCACGTGGGACTCAGCGTCAGCTCGGAGTTGAACGTGCGGTAGTCGCCCACAGCGGCGACGTTGTCCAAGAAGTACGAGTCGGCGGAGGACACCAACCCTCCCCAGGTGTAGGTGCCGAACGTGAGGCTGGACGGATCCACGGTCGACCAGTAGTCGAGTGGCTGGCCGACGATGCTCTCCGTGTCGTGGTATTCAATGCAACCGGCGGCCAGACCGGTGGCGGTCGGCTTGGCGTTGTTCGTGCGCGTGCCGTACAGGGTCGGCGCCTCGTTGTCGTGCGCCGGCTTGAAGGAGAACGTGTACTCGAAGGTGAGGCTCATCCCGTTGTCGAGCGAGTCGCCTTCCGATGAGGTACAGGGCTGGTCGTCGAAGGTGCTCGACCCGGTGTAGGTCCCGTCGGCCTGCAGCTCCAACGTGAACGGTGCAGCCAGAACGTTCGTCGGTTGCGGAAGGCCCTCTGGCAGGAACCCGTTCTCGCCCCCCTCCACGTCGATGTCGCATGCGCCGCCGTCACAGGTCGGCTCGAGTTTCCACTGGTACAGCAGCGGATGGCCAGGTGTGAAGGAGTCGTACGGCGGATCGGCGATCTCGCTGCGCAGGATCAACGTCCACGTGCCTTCCGGCCGTTGGGCAGGACCGCCCGCAGGTCCCGTGCTGTCCGGGCCGACCGCGGAGGAGTCCGTCGAGGTGTCCGGGGAGGAGGCCGGTACGGCGCTGGTGTCGGATGCCTCGGTGTCGGTGGTCGGCGTCTCGGTGACCTGCGTGTCCGGGGCCGAGGTGTCCGTCGAGTCGGCTGAGGTCGCCGGCCTGGATGGCGTCGTGACGACCGACTCCGAGGAGTTCGTCGCTCGGCCGGCGGCCAAGCCGTTGTCCCCGGACGAGCACGCCGTCAGTGCCGTGGCAGCGGCAAGAGCTGCCACACGAGTCCATCCCCCGAAGTGCATCCGCTGATTCATGTGCACGATCTTCGTTCGGGCTCGGGCGTTGCGCCCTCCGAAAACCCCGTGTCAACCCCGTGTTCTGTGGGAGAGACCCCCCGGAGGACTCAGCGACAGGCGCCGATCTCGGAGCGCACGCCGTTGTGGTCCGAGCCCCCGACGTGGAAGTTGCCCCCGTTCTGGGCGCACCAGCTGCCAGGGATGAAGATGTGGTCGATCCGCAGCGCGAGTGACTCCCACAGGACGCCGCCCACGTATGTGGTGCCCGCCCAACGCGTGCGCACGGCATCGTGCCTGCCCTCGAGCAGGGCGCGGTAGCCGCTCGTGCGATCGGACAGGTTGAGATCGCCGGCGATGACGACGGGGCTGGACTCGGCCCTCGCGAGGCGATCGATCGCGAACACGTCCTCGTGGAACTGGGCGAACGAGACCGAGTGCGGCCCACTGACGTGCCCCGTCGTCGGGCGGGGCAGGTGGACAGCGTAAAGGATGAACGGCGCGGGAGCCTCGACCCTGACCCGCAGGAACTGATCGTCGAGGCCGCTCGGCGGATCGAGCAGATCGAGCGGGAACTTCGAGTACACACCCTCCGCGTAGTTGGCGTACTTCAGCTGCGGCGCGGTGACGTAGCGGTATGGGAACTCGGCCGTGAACAGGCCGTCCGCCTCCTGGTTGAGCTCCGACACGACGAGCACGTCGGGGTGCTGCCCGAGCACGCTGGCGACTCCGTCCGCCGTACGGATGTTGTCGTGGAGCATGTTCGCGGCCACGAGCACGAGTGGCCGCAGGGGACGCGCCGTACCACCCGGCAGGCGCGGGAGCACCACCGCCGTGGCGACCGTGAGACCCACGCCGGCGACGAACGCCACCACCATCCACGAGTCGCGTCGGACGATGCAGCCGAAGCAGACCACGACGCATCCGATGACGACCAATGGGAAGCCGATGCTGATCAGGTCCCCGACCCAGCCCATCCTGCGGATCGACCAGATCCCGATGATCCCCACGATCACTCCGGCGGCGAGGACGACCGCACACGCTGACTTCGAGCTGGAGAGGGGTGCTCGCCAACCATCCCGCAACCATGTCCCCACCCCGCCCAGAGGTGCCGCGGCTGTCATCCAGCGAAGGTAGCCGGGTGGAGTGCGGTTCAGCGCTCACCCAGCGGCGAACCCGACGCCATGTCTCGGCGTCGGACGGGCCGGGTACGCGAAGAAGGGCGGGTATCTGAAGGAGGTCACTCATGCAGGACACCGCAGTGTTCCGTCATCGAACCATCATCGACCCGAACGGTCACAAGGTCGGAACGGTCAGCGATGTCGTCTCGGATGCGACGACCCTCGAACCTCGTTGGCTCGTGGTCGACACCGGCTTGCTCCGGTCGTCGCACTACGTACCGGTGATCGTCACCGAGCGCACGGCGACGGGCGAGCTGACCGTCCCGTTCGACAAGGGAACGGTCTTGAGCGCCACCAAGGCGCACGGCAGTCACGTGCTGACCTCGCAGGAGGAAGCCGAGCTCGGCGACCACTACAACCTTCGCATCTGACGGTGCGAACGGCTGCCGACTTGTGTCGAGAGGCGCGAGTCGGCAGGCTGTCGCCATGCGAATCGCGGCGGGAATAGCCATCGCAATGGTCCTCGTGGCCGGCTGCACGAGCAGTCGCGACACCTCGGCCACGACGCCCGGGATCGCGTCGACGACGACCGCAGGAGCGACCAGCACCACGGGCGCGACGGCCGCCACGGAAGCAGCGACCACCACGGTGGCACCGACGCCTACCGAGGTGCCGACGACGATCACCGAAGCTCCGACGACCACCACGGAGCCGCCCACGACCACCACGGAGGCGCCGACCACCACCACGTCGCCCTTCGTCACCGAGGGCGCAACGGTGCGGGTCGCGAACTGCACCAACCTCCAGGGCGGCGCCGGACGGCTGACCAACGCGCTGACCAAGGTCGGCTACCACACGGCCGACCCGACGAACTGCGCTGGCGCGGAAGAGTTCCGCGACACGACCCAGATCTACTTCCTTGATGCGGGTCAGGCGGTCGCCACCTCGATCGCGAACGTGCTCGGCGTGCCACTGGCTCGCATGCCCACGCCTGCCCCGATCAACGATGCGACGGCGGGTCTGGGTGACGCCACGGTCCTGATCATGCTGGGTCGCGACCTGGCCGGCAAGACCCCGCCCGGTCTCCGCTGATCGGCACGCCCTACCGGTCAGCCCGCAGTCGGCACGACCCCGCACGTGCTCAGTGCCTCGACGAAGGCCGCAGTGCCCGCGTCGGTGACCGAACCGTTCTCACCGATCGCCTGCAGATCGGCATCGGAGATCTTCCCGGACAAAGCGTCGACGAGGCAGTCGATCTGATCATCGGTGATGTTCAGCTGGCCGCCGATCTGCAGCAGCTGGAACAGCTGGCGGATGCCTTCGTCGCCTGGTGAGAGCACGACCCCGGGCTGTCCGGTGGTCGGCTGGTTCGCGCTCAGGCCGCAGTTCGTCGCGAGGTAGGCGTCGCGCTGGTCGGTGACGGTGGTGTAGTCGGCGCTGCTGAAGAAGGCGTTGCCGTCCTCCGATGCGAACGCGTTGGCGAAGCTGTAGTCGTACTTCTCGAGCAACGCGACGACCCCTTCCTCCTGCGCGACGCTCTTGGCGGCGAGGTCGGCGAAGTCGGCCGGGGCGAGCGCGGTAGCGGCCTTCGTCGCAGCCAGCGCGGCGGCGACCTCCGCCTTCAGCACCGTTTGGTCGGCCTCCGCCGTGTCGACGGCGGCCCCCGCCCGGCGGGCCTCGGCCCAGGCCGTGCAGAACGGACCTGCCGTCGCGACCACGCTGCTGCCGGCGGTGCTCGAGGACGTGCTCGGCGCAGCGGTGGTCGCTGAGGGGCTCGACGAGCTGCAGCCGAGCAGCCCCACGATCGACGCCGCGAACACGCCGGCGAGGCGCGGAACCCGATGACGAATGGCTTGCGGCACGGCGCGACGCTACCGGTTCAGCCGACCCGGACCAGTTCGCGCACCCGGGCAAGGAGCACCTCGAGCGCGGGCGCGTTCATCCCGCCGTGGGGCAGGATCACGTCGGCGTGGCGCTTGCTCGGCTCGACGAACTGCTCATGGCTGGGCCGCACGGTGGTCAGGTACTGGGCGATGATGCTCTCGGGCGAGCGGCCACGTTCGACCACGTCGCGATCCAGCCGTCGGATCAGACGGATGTCGGCGTCGGTGTCGACGAACACCTTCAGATCGAACCGATCGCGCAGCGTGGGGTCGTAGAGCACGAGGATGCCCTCGACGACGATGATCCGCGACGGGTGCGCCATCGTCACCTCCTCGCTGCGGGCGTAGTCGGCGTAGTCGTACACGGGCACGGGCACCGACGCGCCGGCCACCAGCGCGGCGAGATGGTCATTGAGCAACGCCCAATCGAACGCGTCGGGATGGTCGTAGTTCGATGTCTGGCGCTCGGCGAGATCGGACGCGGTGCTCGCCACGTAGTACGAATCCAGTTTGATCAACGAGACGTTCTCGGCCCCGGCCAGCTCGGTGAGGCGCTCCGAGATGGTGGTCTTGCCCGAGCACGCACCACCTGCGACACCGATCAGGAACGGCTTCTGCGTTGGCCCCGGCACGGGGTCGGTGGTCATCCCGCAGACCATACCAATGCCGCGTCGCGGCGCCCCAGGGGTGGGGTACTTGTATCGCGAGGCCGTGGCAGGCAGGCTGTGTGCCGTGCCAGAGACGATTGAGTTGACCGAGCGTGAGCGCGCCCTGTTGGATTTCGAAGGCGGTTGGTGGACGTTCGACGAAGCCAAGGACAGCCTGATCCGGGCGCGGTTCGCCTGCAGCCTCGACGAGTACTACCAGGAGCTCAACCGGCTCCTCGATGTTCCGGCGGCTCTCGACCATGATCCGCTGGTGGTCCGCCGTCTGATCCGTCTGCGCGATCGCAAGCGCCGGGCCCGGCTCGACGCGCCGGCACAGGCCGCCGACGACGCGACCCGAGGACGCACCACATGAGCAACGATCAGCCGTCCCGGCGCCCGCCGGCGAAGTCGGCGGGCGGCGGCGCACCGATGGGTTCCACGATCAGCATCGTCATCGCCGTGGTCGCCGTGGTCGTCGGATTCTTGATCCTGCGCAACATCAACGACGACGGCAGCAGCGCCGGGGGCGCGTTGCCCTCCGGCCCGGTCATCACCACGCCCAGCGATGTCACCACGATCCCCGGCATCACCGACACGACGGCCACCACTGCCGTGCCGGTCGTCTCGACGCCGGCCACCACCCCACTCGTCTTCACGCCCGGAAAGGTCGTCGTGGCCAACGCCTCCGGCGTCGGTGGCGCGGCGAAGTCGGCCACGAAGGCGCTGACGACGGCCGGCTGGACAATGGGTGATCCCACGGATGCGTTCGGGGCGGCCAAGAAGATCGACAAGACGATCGTGTACTACGAGCCCGGCGGCGAGCAGGTCGCGGCGTCGGTTGCCCAGGCCTTCAGCACGCCCACCGCAGTCGTCGTCTCGGCGCCCATGCCGGCGCCGATCCCCGTCGTCAACGCAACCATCGGCGACGCAACCGTGCTGGTGATGCTCGGCACCGATCTCGCGGGCAAGGCTCTGCCGTTGCTCGCCCCGCCGGAGACCACGTTGCCGGCCACCACCCTGCCCACGGCCGCGGTCGGCACCAGCACCACCGGCCCCTGATCCGACACTGCTACGGCGGCCCCACCGGGGCCTTCAGCCAGCGCGTTGACGGAGCAGCATCGTTGCCGCGAGCTCGATGCACGTCTTGGTCTCCTGCATCGCCCGTTCGCGCCCGAAGGTCGTGACGAGCGCAACGTGTTCGATCCGGTCGACGACCTCTGGTTCCGCGTCTCCGACGATCGCGGCGATCGGTTTGCCCGCATGTTTGGCGATCATCTGCATCCCGCCGACGACCTTGCCGCGGAAGCTCTGCTCGTCGAGGAACCCCTCGCCCGTGATCACGAAGTCGGCCGCGGCCACCTTGTCGTGCAGGTCGAGCTCGTCGGCGACGAGATCGAAGCCGGGCATCAACTTGCCCCCGAGGGCCACCAGGGCCCCGGCCAAGCCGCCCGCCGCACCGCTGCCAGGGATCGAGCGCACGTCGAGCCCGTAGTCCTGCAGGTACATCTGGGCAAGACGTTCGAGCCGGCCGACGAGCAGGCCGACCTGCGCCGGCGTGGCGCCCTTCTGCGGGCCGAAGACCGGAGCTGCATCGACGAAGGTGGTGGTGACATCGCAGGCGACGAGCAGCTCGACCCCGCGCAGGCGCTGCGGGGCACGGATCGATCGCAGTGCGCCGAGCCCGCCATCCGTGGTCGCCGAACCGCCGAGGCAGACGATGATCTTCTTCGCACCGGCATCCAGCGCCAGGTCGATCAGCTCGCCCGTGCCGGTCGTCGTGGCAGCCAAGGCATCGTTGCCCTCCCGGCCCCCGGCGAGGAGCAGCCCGGACGCCTTCGCCATCTCGATCACTGCGACATCGCGGCTCAGCCGCCACTCGGCTTCGACCATTTCGCCGAGGGGTCCCACGACGCGAGAGATCCGGTTCGGCCCGCCGAGCACGTCGAGGGTGCCCTCGCCACCATCGGCCACCCCGACTTCGACGCACTCGTGATCGAGCTGCCAACACGCGTGGCCGATCGCGCGCGCCACTTCGGCCGCCGTCGCGGTGCCCCTGAATTTGTCCACCGCCGCGAGCACGCGCATGGCCGGGAGGCTACCGCCGCAAAGAAAGGTGCAGTGACCTGCCACGACGGCGCTCACAGTGGAGTGCCCGCGCACTGGTCGCCACCGAACTGGGTGGCACGGAAACCTGACCCGCTCGGTAGCGTTTCCCGGCGTTGTCGGTGTGCGAG
>JAOBWO010000028.1 GCA_025463415.1 Acidimicrobiales bacterium
GCCGAAGCGGTCCAGATCTCGCCACGTTTCACTCGTCGTCGCCGAGGGCGTCGATGAACGCTTGATCGTCGGACTCCTGGTCGCTCCTCGCGACGGCGAACGATTGATCATGGGCTTGCTGCGCGAACTGGGGCGATCGCACGTCAGGCACCCAGAATTGAACGGGGCGCAAGCCCTGTGCGCGGAGCCGCTCACGATGGGCGCGCACCCGGACTGCACTTGCGGCTGTCGAACGTTGGCGGGCCATACCTGAACGTTACATGTAACGCTGCTCTCACGGCAACAGCCGAGGCGCATGGACTCGATGCCGATCTCGGCCGTGGTTGCTGCCGTAGTCCGTGCGGGTTCCGGTAACCGATGCCGCGCATGCGGAACGTGAGCGGCGCGGGGAGGCTTTGTGCTTGTCGTGGACCGTCGGCGGTACCCGAGAGAGTATAATTGTTTAGATTGATAGCTCTGCGGAGATCCGTGATGACGACCCGCCGAACTCGACGACAGGGGAACCATGAACTACGACCTGATCATCCGCGGCGGCACGGTTATCGACGGCACGGGTGCGCCGCGGCGTCGAGCCGACGTCGGTGTCGTCGACTCGACAATCGCTGTGGTTGGAACCGTGGTCGGGAAGGCAACGACCGAGATCGACGCTTCCGGGTTGCTCGTCACGCCAGGATTCGTCGACATCCACACCCACTACGACGGACAGGCCTCCTGGGCGACTGACATGAGTCCGTCCACATGGCACGGCGTGACGACCGTCGTCATGGGCAACTGCGGCGTTGGCTTCGCCCCGGTGCACGATGCGGATCATCAACGCCTGGTCGAGCTGATGGAAGGTGTCGAAGACATACCCGGCGCCGCCTTGCACGAGGGTGTCAGCTGGAAGTGGCGCAGCTTTGTCGAGTACCTCGATGAGCTCGACAGCCGCATGTTCGATTGCGATGTCGCCGCTCAGGTTCCACACGCTGCGCTGCGGTTGTACGTCATGGGGGAGCCCGGTGCGCTGCGGGAGGTCGCAACAGAGGAGCAACGTTGCGCAATGGCCGATCTCGCCATCGAGGCAGTTCGCGCCGGCGCGCTCGGATTCAGCACGTCACGAACCAAGAACCATCGCACGAGCAAGGGTGAGTACACCTACACGCTCGGCGCGGCATCCGCCGAACTCACTGCCATCGCAGATGGGCTCGGGTCGATCGGTGCGGGCGTGCTCCAGATCGTCTCGGATTTCGATGATGTCGAAGAAGAGTTCGCACTGCTGCGCGACGTGGTTCGCTCCAGTGGCCGTCCGATGTCGATGACGTTGTTGCAAGACATGAGGGCTCCCCAGCGTTG
The DNA here is from genome assembly GCA_025463415.1 of Acidimicrobiales bacterium. Taxonomy (GTDB): domain Bacteria; phylum Actinomycetota; class Acidimicrobiia; order Acidimicrobiales; family Ilumatobacteraceae; genus WLMZ01. The sequence continues at coordinate 1,333 of JAOBWO010000028.1, forward strand.
GGAGCGCTTGCTGCAATTGATCTCGGAGGCCAATGATGCGGGCTTGTCGATCACCGGTCAGACCGCGCCGCGACCTATCGGGATGTTGTTGGGCCTGGATTGCACGCTCAACCCATTCGCGGACAACGCCATCTACGCCACACTCGAGGGACTCAGCGAGGTTGCGCGCCTGGCGACACTCCGCAAGCCCGAGTTCAGGCAACAGCTCCTCGATGCCGCAGAGCACGATCGACCACGCCGGCTGCTGAAGGAGTTCGGCCGGATGTACGAACTCGGGGAGCCCCCCTGCTACGAGCCCGCTCCCGGTACCGACCTCGAGGCACGCTCGCGCGCATTGGGCGTCTCCGCCTCGGAACTGGCGCTCGACATCATGCTCGCCGGTGATGGATCTGGTCTGATCTTGTTCCCCTTCGCGAACTTCGCAGATGGGACGCTGGAGGCGACCCGCAAGATGCTCGTGCACCCGAACACTGTGGTCGGCTTGTCGGATGGCGGAGCGCACGTCGGCACCATCTGCGACGCCAGCTTTCCGACAACGTTGTTGACGCATTGGGGTCGAGATCGCGACGGCGGGCGGATCGATCTCGAGTACCTCGTCAAGCTTCAGACACACGACACAGCCCGAGTCGTCGGGCTGGGCGACCGTGGTGTGGTCGCTGCGGGCTTCCGGGCAGACTTGAACGTCATCGACTTCGATCGGCTCGCGGCATGCTCTCCAGGTGTTGTGCGCGACCTGCCCGCCGGCGGCCGACGACTCGTCCAGCGAGCGACGGGTTATCGACACACCTTCGTCGGCGGTACGGAGACGTATCGCGATGGTGATTCGACCGGTGCCAGACCTGGTCGCCTGGTGCGTGGCGCTCGAAGCCACTGATGGAGGACGACGGACAAGTGCCGTTGGATGGATGCACCCGGCGGGTATCGCTGTTGTGCCAATCGTGAGAGGTTGTACATGACATACGAGCTGTCGTCTGAACATGAGGCGTTTCGTGCAGTGGTGCGCGACTTCGCGGACAAAGAGATAGGGCCGCATGCAGTCCACTGGGACCGTGACTCCGTCTTCCCCGTCGAGACGGTCTTGGCCATGGGCGAGCTCGGGTTGTTCGGGCTGGTCTTCCCAGAGGAGTGGGGTGGCAGTGGTGGCGATTTCGCGTCGCTCTGCGTCGCCATCGAAGAGATCGGGCGGGTCGATCAGTCGATGGGAATCACGTTGTCGGCCGGTGTCGGTCTCGGCGCGAACCCCATCTTCCGGTTCGGCAACGATGATCAGAAGCAACGATGGCTTCCAGATCTCGTCGCGGGGAAGGCGCTGGGAGCCTTTGGTCTTACGGAGCCCAGCGGTGGGAGTGATGCAGGCGCGATCGAGACGCGCGCTCGGCAGCAGGGTGACGCTTGGGAGATCTCAGGCACAAAGGCGTTCATCACGAACTCTGGGACGCCGATCACATCTGTCATCACCGTGACAGCGCTCACGCCAGACGGGACGTCGACGTTCATCATCGAAGCAGGTAGCCCGGGTATGCTCATCGAGCCGGCGTATCGCAAGCTCGGTTGGCACGCCAGCGACACTCACGGCATCACCCTGGACGACTGCAGAGTGCCAGGAGCCAATCTGCTGGGCCAGCCCGGTGGCGGCTTCCGCAACTTCTTGTCCATTCTGGATGACGGCAGGATCGCGATCTCTGCCCTTGCATTGGGGTGCGCCCGAGCGTGCCTCGAGATGTCACTGGACTACGCGAAGGAGCGCCATGCGTTCGGGCGCCCGATCGGCGCCAATCAGTCGATTGCGTTCGCGCTCGCGGACCTTGCGGTGGCTGTGGAGAACTCGCGCAACTTGACCTACAAGGCGGCATGGATGAAGGATCATGGGCGTTCGTTCGGGCACGCGGCGGCGATGGCGAAGCTGTACTCGACCGAGACCGCGGTCAACGCGACGCGTATCGCGACGCAGGTCTTCGGGGGCGCAGGGTTCATCGAGGACTCACCTGTGGCCCGCTTCTACCGCGACGCGAAGATTCTCGAGATCGGCGAAGGGACGAGCGAGATCCAGCGGCTCGTCCTTGCTCGTGGGCTGGGGCTTCCTGTTCAGTGATTGTGATCAGGAGATCGTTCGCATGACGGTTGCCGAGCAGCTGGGTCCGACGAAGCCGGCTCGGGGCTCACGACATCAGAGGTCATGAACGTCCAAGGAGCCGTCGATGAGGCGGCCAGCGATCGTCATCAATGCCAATGCGGAGCTGTGCAATTGCAGCCCAGTTTCGATCGTTGCGAAGCCCGCGAGCGAGCGTGCGTACGTTCCTTCGAGGATGATGCCCAACCGGAAGCACGCGAGAACGCAGTACCACGTGGCCGATGGCACGCGTCGACCACTCGTCTCCTCGTATCGCTGGATGATCTCGGCTGCTCTCGGGAGACCGGGGATGTCGGGGCCATTCCACAGCGCGGGATAGTCCTGGCGCGGCCACATGATCAGGAGGTGTCCGAGGTCGAGCAGAGGATCACCGATGGTGGCCAACTCCCAATCGACGATCGCCGTCAGCCGCGGTGAGCTGTTGCTCACGAGCACGTTGCCGAAGTGCACGTCACCGTGAATGACGCCTGGAGACCACGTGGACGGCTGGTGCACGCTCAGCCAATCGGCGACTCTCAGCACGTCAGGGAGTGCAGCACCGGTGTAGCCCTCGAGGTCCGCGAACGACGTGAGGTGCGACAGCCATCGCGGAACCTGACGTTCGAGCCAGCCGTCCGGTCGCCCGAACTCACCAAGCCCGACGGCACGATGATCGATCCGACCGAGCTTCGCAAATGCATCGACCATCGAGAGACCCATCGCACGTTGTGCGTCCGCATCGGCGGCCACGTGGGCAGCGAGACCCTCGCGCACGTTGAAGCCCTCGATGGACTCCATCAAATAGAAGGCCGCGCCGATGACCGTCTCGTCGGGACAGGCACGGATCAGCCGTGGATGGGGCACGTCTGTGCCGGCCAACGCACGGAGCACCACCGCCTCGCGCCGCATCGTGTCATCGCTGTTGGGTCGCTTGTGGACCGGCGGTCGCCGCAGCACGTACGTCGAGGAGTTCCTGCGGAACCTGATCAGGATGTTCTGGGTTCCGCCAGTGAGCAGTTCGACCTCGGTCAGCGGACCGGTCCCGATCGCCTCGGCGTCCATCCACCCACGAACCTGGTCGAGGTGGTGCTCCTCGCGGGTCGTCACCGACCCGTCCCGGATGGCAACTGTTGAGAGCGGCGAGCTCGAGCGGCCGAGGCCCGGTTCAGAGCGCACCGATCACTTGCGCTGATCGGAGGTGGTGGATCAGATACGGCCGCCAGACCTTGAGCTGAGCATGCCAGTACGTCTCCGCGCCGTCAGCGTCGCCTGCTTCGATCAATCGGACGAGCTTCTTCTGACTGCGGTTGTTCCTGCGGTTCTTCTCACCGATGTCGGGCTCGATCGCCTGGCGGTCCACCACAGCAGCAGGCTGCACGTCGAGTCGGTGAAGGATCGCGCCCATGACCAGGAAGGTCGGATTGCCGGATTGACGCATGAGCTCCGCGGAGAACTGTGCCGTACCGATGGAGAACTGGTAGTGATCGTCGGTCACCTCGCCCAACTCACGGGTCAACTGCTCGAGGATCGCAATGCCGGCCTCGGTCGGTGCGTTCGCGACCATGCGCGCTGCCACTGGCTCGACACACGCTTGCAGCTCCCAAACGTCGACGATGCTGGCGCCCTCCAGCTGGAGGAGGATCGCCAGCTGGTGGGCCGCGATGTCGACTGACGGGAGCCGCATGAACGCGCCGCCTCGGGCCCCGACACGGAACTCGACCAGGCCGTCCACCTCGAGGATCCGCATCGCTTCGCGCATCGTCGGCCGTGCCACGTGGAACCGCTCGATCAACTCTTTCTCCGGCGGCAGCATGTCCCCTGGCCGAGACCTCCCATCCGAGATCGCAGCGAGGATCTCGCGACGCATGACCGACGCGATGAGCTGTGATCGCTTGACAGGTCTTGTCGCTTCGTAGTCATCGGTCTGATCGACGATGCCGACGAGGGCGAGCGATCGTTGGTCCGCTGTGCTCACCTCGACGTCGGCTCAGCGCACATGGACGAGATGATACGCGGCGCAAGCCGACAACGTGCGGACGCCGGCTCGTTCCTGCGGGTGCCGCAGGGCGAGTCAAACGTTGCGAACTGCATCGCGAAAAGGCATCGATCGGTCTGGGGAGGGTTCGCGTGGAAGGCCGAGAAACTTCTCACCGATGATGTTGCGCTGAATCTCGTCGGTGCCACCCGCGATCGACTGCGCTGGAGCCGACATCACGATCTGAGCTATCAGCCCCTCACGTGGCGAGTCCGGGCCCATCAGCATGGAGTCGGCACCGCCGAGCCGCGCATGCAGAGCGGCAGACATCCGCGCGAGGTGGCTCGCGGCGAGCTTGCCGATTGAACCCTCGGCACCTGGCATGCGACCGAGCTGCATTGCGGCGATGGCTCGGCCGGCCGTCCACGTGCTCGCCATGTCGAGGCAGTGCACGCGAGCGAGCTCTTGTCGCACGGCAAGGTCGCTCGCTCGACCGACCTCGCGTGCGCGCGCGATCAGAAGATCGGCACGTCCCGCGCGGGTACCCCATGATTCGACTGCCGTCAGGAAGTCGTTGGCCTCGCTGTCGGCCTCTTCGCGGAGTCGGCCGGAGCAGCCGTGGTAGCTCTGGCGCTCGGGCTGATGGAACTTGCGTTCGTAGGCGAGGGTGGTCAGCGCAACGTTCCAGCCGTCACCCACCCGACCGATCGCGGCTGATCTCGGGATGCGCGCGTCGGTGAGGAACACCTCGTTGAACGTGGCCTCGTGGTTCATCTCGCGCAAGGGCCGCACAACGACCCCCGGCTGCTTCAGATCGACTGCGAAGAACGTCAATCCCTTGTGCTTGGGCGCATCCCAGTCGGTCCGCGCGAGCAGGATTCCGAAGCCCGCCTCGGCGGCGTTGGAGTTCCACACCTTCTGTCCGTTCAGCACCCACTCGTCTCCGTCGAGCTCCGCACGAGTGGTGACGGCGGCGAGATCGGAGCCTGCGCCAGGCTCGCTGAAGAGCTGGCACCAGATGGCCTCCCCAGTGAGGATCGGATAGAGGAACCGCTCGCGATTCGAATCAGGTCCATGTTCGAGGATCGTGGGCCCGGCGAGGGCCGTGCCGATGCCCAGTGGCGGGCCGACCAAGCCCCGGCTGTTGATCTCATCGAAGACGACGTCGTCTGCCCACGCCGGCAGACCTCGGCCGTGCCACCGTGTCGGCCACGACGGCGCCGCCCAGCCCGATCTCACGAGCCGACCTCGCCACTCGCTGAGCGAGAGGTCGGGCTCGAACGAATGCGCCAGGAACTGCCGGAACTCCGCGAGGACACCGTCCCGCGTGGCTGAGCGTTCTGGCTCGTTCGATTCGGACCCGACGCCTCGGATCTGCTCGCTGCCCAGCACCGATGTCTCAGGTTCGCTGACGGCGGTACCGACCGCATTCTCGACCATCGGTGCACAATAGCATCGATTACCGTAATGATTGAGATTGTTCTATGAATTGTCGTCCAATGATCATACGATCGACGCATGAACGAAGCGGCAGACCGGCCCGAGCAGTCGCCAGAGCCCGGACAGCGGAGAGCAGGTCCTGGAACGATGACAAGGATGCCGACGGGGTTCGGGCCGAGCCCCGGTCCACGTCAACATCCTGCGGGCGGCGCATGGCCGCGGGGTGACTCCGGACCCCGGCGCCAAACGGTGCTCCGCACGTCCTTCGAGACCGAGCCGGCGGCGCTCGCCGCATTGCTCCCGCGACACTTCACCCTCTCCGGGCCCCCGACGATCTCGATCAGCGCCTCGTACTTGGAAGACATCGGCTGGCTCGCCGGCCGCGGATACAACATCATGAGCGTCGACGTGCCCGTCACGCACGTCGGTCCAGACGGGACGGTGCACGCCACCTCCACGCTCGTGGTGTGGGAGAGCCTTGCCGACCCGATCATCACGGGACGCGAGGAGTTGGGCATCGCCAAGCTCTACGCGGACATACCGGCTCTCGTCCTCGAGGGATCCAGGGCCGTTGCCACCGCTGGATGGCTTGGCTACGAGTTCCTGCGACTCGAGGTGTCGGACCTGGTTGATCGTCCCGCCCCACCCGTGGTGGCGACGGGGCCCGTCCTGCACCACAAGTACATCCCGAGGACTGGGGAGTGGGGTGCCGCCGACGTCGACTACGTGACGATGACCTCGGGTCGTCCGGTCGAGATCCTCGAACGAAGGATCGGATCTGCAGCTGTCAGCATTGCCGACGCGACATGGGAGGACCTGCCGACGTTGCACCACATCGTGAGTCGATTGCGCGCGTTGCCGGTCCTGTCGGTCGGCAAGGGAAGTCTCGTGGTGTCGAAGATGGATTTCGACGGGCGCGACCAGACGATCGTGCCGTGAACCCTCAGGTGTGCCCTGGCTCCTTGGGCAGACCCAGCACTCGTTCTCCGAGGATGTTGCGGAGAATCTCGTCCGTGCCTCCAGCGACGCGGTAGCCGGCTGCGGTGGAGATCATGTCCGCCCACGCATACGTGCCCCACACGCCGGTGTCGACCACGGCGCTCAGGCCGAACATGTGGCCGGCGAGATCGACAGCCTCCCGCATCGTGTCCGTCGTGGCCAGCTTGAAGGCGGATTCGGCCGGCCCCGGACCGAGCCCGGCGTTGCGGCGGGCATCTGCCGCCAGCGACTGGTAGCGAATGCACTCCGCTCGGCAGTAGAGGCTGGCAAGGCGCTGACGCGTGACCGGGTCGTCTCCACCGAGGCCAGGGATCCGTGCCATCATCATCAGCCGAGCCAGGATGTTGCGGAGCCCGAAGACGTCGTCGGCCGCGCCTGCGCGTTCGTTCATGAGGACGGAGATGGCGACTCGCCAACCGCCATCGACGTCGCCCAGGCGGTTGTCGTCGGAGATGCGAACGTCGTTGAAGAAGACCTCGTTGAACTCGGTTCCCCCGGTCATCATCTTCAACGGTCGCACCTCGATGCCAGCGGTCTTCATCGGCACGGCGAACGCCGTGATCCCCTTGTGCTTGGGAGCGGCGGGATTGCTGCGGGCCAGGAGCAGCCCCACATCAGCGTGATGGGCCCCCGAGGTCCAGACCTTCTGGCCGTTGACGACCCACTCGTCTCCGTCGAGCTCGGCCCTGGTGGTGAGTCCCCCCACGTCGGAGCCCGCGCCGGGTTCGCTGAAGAGCTGGCAACCGAGGACGTCGCCGCGATGCATGTCGTGCACGTAGGTGTCGGTGACCTGCCGTTTGCCGTGATCGAGAATCGCGGGCGCCACCATCCCGAGGCTGATCGAGAAGCAGTCGAGCGGTGGGATCGAGTACCGCGAGCGCAGATCGGCGTAGAGCCGCTGATGGTCCGCGGTCAGACCGGCACCGCCGTGCGCTGTCGGTCCGGTGAGCCAACCGAAGCCAGCATCGAACTCGGTTGCCTTCCACCGTTTTGCCTCGCTGATGCGAGTCGCCTCGGCCTCCTCGGATCGGTGCGCGTAGGCAGACAACACGTCGCTGCCTTCACCCCACTCCTTCGTGCGATGCTCGGCTCGTGCGGCGTGCTCGTCGAGGAAGGCTTCGGCCTCTTTGCGGAACGTGTCGATGTCGGAGCTCATCGGGTCAGCGCTTCGACTTGAGCTGTCTGGTCGTGGCAGCGGCGAGAAAGCCGCCGTCGACATGAAGGATGACGCCGGCGATGTAGCTGGCTGCCGCACTGGCCAGGAACACCATCACGTCGGCTTGTTGCTGGGGCGTCGACGGATAACCGATGGTGCGTTCGTAGATCTCCAGAGTCTTCTGGCCGACCGCCTCGACGAAGTGATCCGTCATCCCCGTGATCGTGTTGGCGGGCGCAACGGCGTTCATGCGGATCCCGAGTGGTGCGAGCTGCGGTGCCCTGCGCAGTGTGTACAGGCTCAACGCCATCTTGGAGAAGACGTACGGATCGCCGAGGTCGGGGTGATCGCCGAACCAGTCGATCGCCGCTGCCATCGTCGGCGTGTCGAGCATCTCATTGAGTACTTCCGTCTGCGGCTCCCACCGGAACGCGGCGGCCGAGGTGACGTTGACGATCGAGCTCCCCACCGTCATCAAGGGCACGATGCTCTCGGTGAGGTGCCGCAAGCCCGCGATGTTGCAGGCCAGGACATCCGCGTATGGGAACGTCTGTGGCATGCCGGCGCAATTGAACAGGGCGTGAACCGTTCCACTGCCGATCGCACTGACCGCGGCGTCGATGCTGTGCTCATCGCGCAGGTCGACGCGATGGTACGAACCCACGGTCGTGGCCGGTTCCTGGACGTCGAGCACGTGCACGTCGGCGCCGAGCTCGCTCAGCGTCGAGGCACACGCGGATCCCATTCCCGACGCTCCGCCGGTGACGATCACCAAGCGTCCCTCGAAGTCGAACTTTTCCAGCCACATCAGCGAGCTCCCAGCGCTTCGATCAGCTTCGGCAAGACCTTGTGCACGTCGCCGACGATGCCCAGATCGGCGATTCCGAAGATCGGGGCTTCTTTGTCCTTGTTGATCGCGATGATGTTCTTCGAGCCTTTCATTCCGACCATGTGCTGAGTGGCGCCGGATATGCCGCACGCGATGTAGACCAAAGGCTTGACGACCTTGCCGGTTTGGCCGACCTGGTAGCTGTACGGCACCCAGCCCGCATCCACGATCGCTCGAGATGCGCCCGGCGCGGCCTTCAAGAGCTTGGCGAGTTGCTCGACCATCTCGTACTTCGCAGCCTCACCGAGACCGCGGCCGCCCGAGACGACGATTGCCGCCTCGTCGAGCTTCGGGCCCGACGTCTCCTCGACGTGCACTGCAGTGACTCTGGCGGTGCCCGTCGGGCCGAGGTCGGGGATCGGTGCGACCACGACCTCCGCCGGCGCGCCATACGCCGGCTCGGCGGCGAAGCTCTTCGGACGGAATGCGGCCAGGAACGGAGCGGCACCTGTGAAGGCGGTGGTGACAAGCACGTCGCCACCGAACACCGCTGTCGTGACGCTCACGGAGCCACCGTCGATGTCGATCCCGACGTTGTTGGTGAGCACGGTCCGCCCCAGCTTCACCGACAGTCGAGCGAGCACATCTCTGCCCTCCGTGCTCTGTGGGAACAGGATCAGATCCGGCTGGTCACCACTCTGGATGACCGCGTGCATCGCTCCAGCTACTGCGACGCCTGGCAGTCGGCCCTCCAAGTCGCCGGTCGCGTACACCTTGGTCGCGCCGTACTCACCGAGTATCGCTGCCGGTGCGTGGCCGTCTCCGCCGACGAAGGCCTGGACCGACCCGAGCGAACGAGCCTTCGTGACCAGCTCCAGCGTCGTCGATGTGACCGCGCCGTTCGATGATTGTGCATACACCCAGATGTTCATACGTTCCCCTCGTGATGTTGATGAGGCCTGCGCGGGTGTCGGGCCTCGCTTTCGCGGCCGCTCTAGATGACCTTCAGGTTCTCGAGGAACCTGACGATGTCGAGATGAGCCTCGCCGTCGTCTTCGATGATCTCGCCCGCAGCGCGGGCGTCAGCCTTGGTGACAACCGTGATCTGCTGGTCCGCGCCGGACCATCCCACGAGACCGACGCCGAGTTCCGCCGCGGTGACGGTCTCGATCTGCTTGGCCTTGGCCGCCATGATCCCCTTGAAGCTCGGATAGCGAGGCTCGACGACTCCGGCCGTGACGCTGATGAGGGCAGGCAGCGGACAGGTGACCTCGTCATAGCCCTCCTCCGTCTGACGGTTGACCGCGAGGGTCCCATCGATGATGGAGACGCTCCTTGCGAAGGTGATCGATGGCAGTCCGAGGATCTCGGCGATCTGCTCGGGAACCGTGCCGGTGTAACCGTCGCTCGATTCGGTGGCAGCGATGACGAGGTCGGCGCCGCCCGAACGCTGGATGGCTGCTGCCAGCACAGTCGCGGTTGTCAGCGCGTCGCTGCCCTGCAGCGCAGGGTCGCTGACCAACACGGCTGATGCGGCCCCCATCGCGAGTGCGGTGCGCAGCCCCGACACCTCGCCGTTGGGCGCCATCGAAACGACGGTGACCGCCCCGTCGCCGGCAGCATGAACCAGTTGCAGTGCCATCTCGATGCCATAGGAGTCCGACTCGTCCATGATCAGCTTGCCGGCACGCCGCAACGTGTTGGTGCTCGGGTCCAGGGAACCTGGCACGGCCGGGTCAGGTATCTGCTTGACGAGTACGGTAATCTTCACGTGAACTATTGTAACAGATAATACATTGGCGACGTCACTGAGTCAGCACGCCGCACTGGGGGAGAAACGACATGACCGTCCGAGTTCCATATCTGACCGCGCAGACAGCACAGGGGCAGGCGAAAGACGTTCTGGAGCAGCTCGCAACACGAGGCATCCGGATGCACATCATCGAGGCGATGGCACACAGCCAGGGTTCGATCCGCAACGTGCTGCGTCTGGGCAACTCCTTGATCCAGTACGCCAAGCTCTCTGGAAGGCACCGCGAGCTCAGCATCCTCTGGGCAGCAATCGAGTTGGACTCCCCGTACGAGTGGATCCAGCACGAGCGCCTCGCCCGGCAGATCGGGGTGACGGATGCAGAGCTCGAAGCGCTCAGGGAACACCGCCTCGATGCGGCCACCTTCGACGAATCAGATCGATTGGTGCTCGCGTTCACGTCGTCGGTCATCCGGCGCGACGTCACGGACGAGCAGTTCGCGGCGCTCGAGGTCGTGCTCGGCACCGAATCGGTGGTCGATCTGATCGTCGCGATCTCGTGGTGGGGAGGCGCGCTGCCGCTCGTCATCAGTGCGCTGCGGGTCGAGCCTGAAGCCGGCGAGAGCTGGGCACGCTGAGGTGCCGGGACGCTTCGATATAGTCTCAACAATTGACAGATTGAGCGACGACAAGGTCGCCGAGTGGGAGGCATGACGATGTCCGAATCAGATCCGAGCTCGGACGACTTCGATGCGGTAGTGGTCGGTGCAGGCTTCGCGGGCATGTACATGCTGCACAGGCTTCAAGCGCGCGGCCTCCGTGCGAGGGTGTACGAAGCCGGGACCTCGGTGGGCGGAACGTGGTACTGGAACAGATATCCAGGGGCCCGCTGCGACGTCCCGAGCCTCGATTACTCGTACTCCTTCTCCGAGGAGTTGCAGCAGGAGTGGCAGTGGACGGAGCGGTATCCGTCGCAGCCGGAGATCTTGGCGTACGCGAACCACGTCGCGGATCGATTCGACCTACGACGCGACATCCAGTTCGAGACGCGTGTGGTAGGTGCGCAGTACCACGAAGAACCAGCCCGTTGGACGGTCAGGACGGATCGCGGCGATCGCGTGACCGCCCGATTCCTGATCACCGCTGCAGGCTGCCTATCGGCCCCGGCGGTCCCGGATTTCAAGGGCCTCGAGAGCTTCGAGGGATCGTGGTACCACACCGGATTGTGGCCGAAGGAGGGCGTCGACTTCTCCGGCAAGCGAGTGGCCATCATCGGGACCGGATCCTCTGGCATCCAGGCGATGCCGGTGATCGCGCGAGAGGCAGATCATGTCTGCCTCTTGCAGCGCACGGCGAACTACGTCACGCTCGCGCACAACCCTGCATTGGATGCCGAGGCCGTTGCGCACGTGAAGGCAGAGTACCCGGAGTATCGCGAGCGGGCGCGCCAGACTCGGCTGGGCATCAGCATCGAGACACCCGAACACTCTGCGCTCGAGGTGTCCCCGGAGGAGCGCGAGCGGATCTACGAGCGGCGCTGGGCGGTCGGCGATGCCAACGTCTTCGTCACGTCGTTCACCGACATCTACTCCAACCTCGACGCCAACGAGACGGCGGCAGAGTTCGTACGTGCCAAGATCCGCTCGATCGTCAACGATCCCGTCGTGGCCGAACTGCTCACGCCGCGTGACCACGCCTTCGGCGCGAAGCGGCTGTGCATCAGCGAGGAGTACTACGAGGCGTTCAATCGCGACAACGTCACACTCGTCGATGTCAAGCAAAGGCCCATCGAGGAGATCACACCAACCGGTATCCGGGTCGGCGACGACGTGTGCGAGGTCGATGTGATCGTGTTCAGCACCGGTTACGACGCCATTACCGGTCCGATCCTGAACATGAACATCCGCAACTCGGCGGGGTTGACGCTCAACGAGAAGTGGGTGAACGGCCCAGTGACCTATCTCGGCCTCGCGACGAAGGGATTTCCGAACCTGCTGATGATCACCGGGCCCGGGAGCCCTTCGGTCTTGGTCAACGTCATCGCGGCCATCGAACAGCACGTCGAGTGGATCTCGGACACCATCGCCTTCATGGATGACAACGGCATCGCCACCATCGAGCCGACCGAGCAGGCCGAGCAGGACTGGGGGGCCGAGGTCGCCCGTATCGGAGCACGATCCTTCATCTCGTCGTTCAACGCCTGGTACATGGGCGCCAACATCCCCGGCAAGCCGCGCGTCGTGCTGCCCTATGCGGGCGGACTCGTCAAGTACCGCCGGTTCTGCCAGCAGGTGGTGGCTGACAACTACGCGGGCTTCGTGCTCAGCGGCTCCTCGTCGTGATGGTCGCTGTCGCGTTGCGTCATGCGCACTGAGGTCCTCCAGATCGACGTCGCCGGCGTGCTGGATTCGACCCAGCCGTTGCACACGACCGTCAGCGTCCACCTTCCGGACGAGATCGGGCCAAACCCGCTCGTCGTGTTCGCGTTTCCCGGCGGGGGCTACAACCGCACCTACTTCGATCTGCAGTTGGCCAGCTTCGTCGACGACGATGGAGATCATCTGACCGGTTACAGCCAGGCTGAACATCACACCGCGCGGGGCATCGTCATGGTGGCGTGCGACCATCTCGGTACGGGCGACAGCAGCTGCCCGGACCCGTTCAGCCTGAGTTTCGGCGTGCTGGCAGCGGCGAATCGAGCGACGGTCGATGCCGTCCTCGAACGATTGCGGAAGGGTGTCGCCGACGGGATCGGGGCGATCCTGCCGGGGACGGTGATCGGGATAGGACAGTCGATGGGTGGCTGCCTGCTCACGGCGCAGCAGGCTGGGTGGCGAAGCTTCGACGCAGTCGGCTTCCTCGGCTGGACGAACATCCACATCCAGTTCGCGTCCGCCGACGGGGGCAGGGTCACGCTCGATGGCGCGCCTGAGGGATCGACGCCGGATGAGATCACAGCGGCGCTGCTGTCCGCCGGCGAGCAGATGACGTACGAGATGCGGCGGTATGCGTATCACGGCGATGACGAGCCGAGCTCGCTCATCGAGGCGGATCTGTCCGGCGAGCCCGTGTCGTGGCGGACGCCTGCACAGCCGCCGTGTGTCGCCTGGATGGTGAGACCTGGTGCAACGTCGCGCGAGGCCGCAGGGATCACCGTGCCCGTGCTGGTCGCAGCCGGCGAACGCGACGTGATCGCTGATGTCCACGCCGAGGCTGCCGGGTATCCGATGGCCGACGATGTGACGGTCGTTCGGTTTCCGCGGATGGGTCACATGCACAACTTCGCGTCCTCACGTGTCGATCTGTGGGATCGACTCGGCGCCTGGTACGGCGGTGTTCGACGCCGTTCCGACACATCCTGAGGGTCGCCTTGACAGGGACTACTATTTAGACAATTATACGACCAGCACGTGAGCAGCACCGGGGGGGTTCCGCGATGACACGACACGATTTGCGGCATCCGCGGCTCATTGCCGAGACCGCCAACACGGCTTGCGTTGTGCACATCACCTGGACAGGGCGCGGCTCTTGACTCAGTTCCTCCAGTTCCTGATCCTCGGCGTTGGCGTCGGCGCTGGCTATGCGCTGCTGGCCGAAGGCATCGTGGTCGTCTACCGCGGCTCCGGCATCTTGAACTTCTCTCATGGCGCGCTCGCGATGGTTTCTGCATTCGTGTTCTACGAGCTGCACAAGGACCACCACTGGGGTGTCACGGCCGCTTTCATCACGAGCGTCGCCCTCACCACCCTGATTGGCGTCGTCGTGCACCTGGTGGTGATGCGGCCCCTGCGCAACGCCTCACCAGTGGTGCGTGTGATCGCGACCCTTGGCGTGCTCATCGTGCTGCAGAGCGCTGCGACGCTCCGGTATGGCTCGTCGCCGATCGTCATCAAGGGCTGGCTGCCGCGCTCGGTGTGGCATGCGGGCTCGATCACGATCCTGTACGACCGCGTGATCATGACCGTGGTCGCGCTCGTGCTGACCCTGAGCTTGTGGGCGCTGTCGCGTTACACGACCGTCGGGCTCGCCATCTCGGCTGTGTCGGAGAACCGGCGCAGTGCAGCGGCGCTCGGCTGGTCCCCCGATCTCATTGCGGGGCTGAGCTGGGGCGTGGGCTCTGCGCTCGCAGGTGTGGCCGGGATCTTCATCGCACCCCTGCTCGGCAGCCTCACCATCGACGGCTTGACCCTCATCGTCATCACAGCACTCGCTGCCGCTCTGATCGGCAACTTCTCGTCGTTCCCGTTGACGCTCGTGGGCGCCTTGGTGATAGGGGCCGGTCGTTCGATCCTGCCGTTGTACTACCACCAGACCGGCGCTCCCGAGGCGATCCCGCTGCTCGTCATCGTCGTGCTGCTCGCGCTGAGCGGCCGTGGCCTCCCGTTGCGAGGCTTTGTGCTCGACCGGCTGCCACGAGTGGGCAAGGGTCGGGTACGCCTCACCGCACTGGTGCCGGCGCTTGCGATCGCGCTCTTGATCATCGCTCGCGCGTCGTCATCCGCAATCGACGCGTTCACGACGTCGGCCACGGTTGCGATCATGATGCTGTCCATCGTGGTGCTGACCGGGTACTGCGGCCAGCTCTCGCTGGCGCAGTACGCGATCGGTGGAGTCGCGGCGTTGATCGCGGGACGGCTCGTCGACGAACGCTCCTGGGGCCTGATCCCGGCCGGGCTGGTGGGCATCGCCGGAGCCGTGATCGTTGGGTCACTGCTTGCCATTCCAGCCCTGCGAACCCGCGGCATCAATCTGGCCGTCGTGACGCTCAGCCTCGGCCTCGCGCTCGAAGTGCTCGTCTTCAACAACTCCGATCTGTCCGGCGGCTTCGACGGGATCTCCATCCGGAACCCCAACCTCTTCGGCTGGAGCATCGACACCGGCGCCCATGCGGACCGCTACGCGCTCGTCGTCCTCACGGCGCTGCTCATCCTGGGGTTCGCCGTCGCGACGATGCGACGCGGCCGCGTCGGTCGCCGTCTGATCGCGGTTCGCACCAACGAGCGAGCCGCTGCCGCGCTCGGCATCAACGTCTACGAGGTCAAGCTCTACGCCTTCGCGCTCGGGTCTTCCATCGCGGCGACAGCAGGCATCTTCATCGCGTTCTCACGCCATTCGATCGTGTTCTCGAACTTCAGTCCGTTCCCGTCGATCGTGGTCGTCGCCTACATCATCATCGGCTCGGTCGGCTTCGTGATCGGCGCCGCGTTCGGGTCATTGCTGATCGCCGGCGGTGTCTTCGCCTACCTCATCGGCTCGTGGTTTCCTTCACTGACGACCTACATCCAGCTGGCTGGCGGAATCCTGCTGATCCTCAACCTGATGCAGGCTCCGAATGGCATCGCGTCGCTGACTGCCACCAACCTGCAGCGTCTCGTCGACAAGATCGCGCGACGTCCCGAGGGCTCAGTTCCCGCAGCGCATGCCATCACGACGCCACCGTCCACCAGAGTGGTTGCCGCCCCGTCCGACACAGCGGAGCCGGCGGACGCCGCGGCCCAGCCCATCCGACACCGTGTCCGCGCGTCGACGTTGGAGGTGAAGGATCTCACCGTTCGATTCGGTGGCGTCACCGCAGTCCGCTCGGTGTCCTTCACCGCGGGGCCGGGTGAGATCGTTGGCCTGATCGGTCCGAACGGCGCCGGCAAGACGACGGTGATCGACGCGATCACAGGATTCGTGACCGCCAGCTCCGGCACCATCAGGCTCGACGGAAGGGACATCACGAGGCTGCCCGCCTACCGCCGCTCGCGGCTCGGCATCGGGCGATCGTTCCAGTCGCTCGAGCTCTTCGACGACGTGTCGGTCGAAGAGAACCTGCGCGTTGCGTTCGATCCTCGCGACCGCATCGGATACCTCACCAGCCTCGTCCGCTCGGGGAACAGCGCTTGGCCCCCCGAAGCGCGTGCGGCCATCCACGACTTCGGTCTGGAGGGCGACCTCGAGCGCGACGCTGGTGAGCTCCCCTATGCGCGGCGGCGTCTCGTCGCCGTCGCCCGCGCAGTGGCCGCGCAGCCGTCGGTCCTGTTGCTCGATGAGCCTGCCGCGGGGCTCGACGACAAGACCAGAGCCGAGCTGACCCTCCTCATCCGCCAGATGTCGCGAGAGTCAGGGATGGCGATCTTGCTCGTCGAGCACGACATGGCCTTCGTGATGTCGTTGTGCGACCGCATCGCCGTTCTGGACGCGGGTGCCAAGATCGCCGACGGGTCACCGGCAGAGATCCGCACCAACCCGCTGGTCCGTGCCGCGTATCTCGGCGAGGAAGAGTCGGCCTCGCTGCACGGCGCCACGGATCTGATCTCCGACTCCGCTCATGTGGGCGATGCTGGTTCCGCCTCCGACCTCCAGCCTGAACGGTCGATGTCGTGAGCGCCGCACTGCAGCTCGATGGGTTCTCGACGGGCTACGCCGGACATCCGGTCGTACACGACTTGAACCTCGAAGTGCATCCTGGCGAGGTGGTCGCTCTGTTCGGCGCCAATGGGGCGGGTAAGACGACGACCATCCTGGGCATCGCCGGCGAGCTGCCTCCGCACGCCGGTCAGATCTCGCTGTTCGGCCAGTCCACCAAAGCCCGGCTCCACCGCCGTGCTCGCGGGGGACTGGCGCTGGTCACCGAGGAACGTTCGGTGTTCATGCGCATGACCGTGCGCCAGAACCTTCTGGTCGGTCGCTGTGACGCGAAGCGAGCGCTCGAGCTGTTCCCGGAGTTGGATCGCTTGCAGGACCGGCGCGCCGGACTGCTCTCAGGTGGTGAGCAGCAGATGCTCACACTCGCCAGAGCACTCGCCCGACGGCCGAAGATCTTGCTGTTCGACGAGCTGTCGTTGGGCCTGGCGCCGCTGGTGGTCACTCGACTGATCAATGCCGTGCGTGCCGCTGCTGACGATGACGGAGTGGCCGTTCTCGTCGTCGAGCAACACATCCAACGCATGTTGCGCAGCGCAGATCGCGTCTACGTGCTGCAGCGCGGGCGCATCGTCATCTCCGGCACGCCCGACGAGCTCGCGGCCAACGCCGCGGCTGTCGAGGGTGCCTATCTCGCCGACGCAGTCGTTCCGGCCACGACAACGGCCGACGACGAGACGTGCGTCGCAAGTTCACAAACAGGGGGACGTCCTCAGGGACCGACCGAGAAAGGTAAGACATGATGAGGAAAACAAGGATCCGCCAGGTGGCTGCCATTGCTGTGGTCGGCCTCGTGCTCGCCAGCTGTGGATCGGACTCGAAGAAGGCAGCGTCCACATCCGCGGCGCCGGCTGTGACAACGGCTGCTTCGGTCGCGACGACAACGGCGTCCAGCACGGCTTCCAGCGAGGCGGTCACGACCGAGGCGGCGACGACCGAGGCATCGGCAGCGTCGACGACAGCGGACACCGGTGCTGCGACAACCGATGGCTCCGTGGCTGCGCCGACGGGTGATCCGATCAAGCTGCTCGGCATCGGCAACGTCAACGGTGGTGGGCCAGACGGCTCGACAGCTCACGGCGAGGTGTACGCCGGCGAGCAGGCTGCGGCGAACGCCATCAATGCGGCGGGCGGCGTCAACGGTCAGCCGATCCAGATGGACTTCTGTGACACCAAGGGCGATCCGAACACCGGACGCGACTGCTACCGCCAGGCGGTTGACGGTGGCTATGTCTCCGTGATCTCGGAGGTCAACACCTTGGGTTACGACGTCCTCGAGGCCGGCAACGTCCCGTCGATCGGCATGCAGCTGGTCACCGGCGAAGAGTTCAAGAGCCCGATGTCCTTCCCGATCGTGGCTCCGGTCTCCGCTGGCTTTGCTCAGGCAGCGGCGGTGCTCAAGGCTGATGGCAAGAAGAAGGTCGTCGCTGCGATCATCGACGTGCCCTCAACGGGCGCACTGGCCGATGCTGTGAAGGCGTCAGCAGAGAAGGCCGGGATCGACTACGACGCAGTCAAGATCCCGCCGACGACGACTGACTTCTCGGCGATCGTGGCCGACATCCAGGCCAAGGGTGCGGACAGCGTCCTGCTGCTGCTCAACGACACGATCTCGGTGGGCATCATGCAGACCGCTGATCAGCTCGGCTTCAAGCCGACGTGGGCGGAGGTCGATGGTGTGCTCAGCAGCCAGGAGATCTCGGACCTCGGTCCCATCGCCGAGGGCATGGTCGTGCTGTCGGCGACGCCGTCGGTGTTCGACACGTCCAACGCCGGAGTCGTCAAGTACAACAAGGAGATGGATGCGGCCGCGGCGGCAGGCGTCAAGAACGCCGACGTCCGTGCCAACATCACGCTGAACTCGTGGATGTCGGTGTATGCCGCCGTCGAAGTGATGAAGACCATCTCGGGCCCCATCACGCATGACTCATTGGTCACCGCGCTGAACGCGGCAACCGATGTCGATGTGCAGGGTGTTGTCCCGCCGTGGAGCCCATCGAAGCCGCTCAACTCGGCTCCGTACCTCCGGGCGACGGGTGGCTGGTTGTACGAAAACGTCGTCAAGGGTGGCAAGATCGAACCGAGCGGCAACCCGCCGATCAACGCCTTCGGCGGCTGATCGTTCCGGCTTGAGGAGCGATTGACAACAGAATGACCGGTTGCGGGGCCCTTCGATTCGTCGGAGGGCCCCGCCTGCGTTTCGAACCATCTTGCAGGAGGAGACATCGTGAGCACTGCCGAAGGTCACGCCGATTCAGATCTGACCGTCCCCAACACGCCCATCGGCCAGATCGCACCTGAGGACATGCCGCGCTGGATCCGCAAGCACTACGACGCCGTCAAGGACACCATCGGCGATGCCACGAGCACCGGGGTGTTCGCCAATCATCCCGGTGCGTACGCGATGTACATGCGCGAGGTGTACCCCAAGATGTTCTTCAACACCAGTGAAGACATGAGGGTCGACCACAAGTACAAAGAGCTGTTCCGATTCAAGATGGGCATCCTCCACGGCTGCCACCTCTGCAACTCGTTCAACTGGCAGACCACGCTGGACGTCGGCTACACCCGTGAGCAGCTCGAGCACGCGCTCGAGCCCACGGTCGGTCTGTTCTCCGATGTCGAGGTGGCGATCCTGGAGCTCGCCGAATGCTTTGTGCTCACCAACCAGGATCCACATCTGACTCCAGAACTGCACGCTCGCCTGAAGCAGCACATCGGCGACGAAGGCATCGTCGAGATGGGTGTGCTCGGCGCCTTCTTCATGGGATGGCAGCGGCTCCTGTTCGCCTACGACCTCGTGCCACGCGAGCAGGCGTGCATGCTCAACCCACCTATGATCGCAACACCATCCGTCATCACGTGACGCTCGTCGGCTCCGAGGCCACGACCGGGAGTGCGCCCCCTACAGGTCGCCCCAGACCGTGCCGAAGTCGGTGTACTCGTAGGTGACGCCGGTCTCGGGCATGGATTGCCTGTCGACCAGCCATGCCAGCGCCGATCCCACGTCCGTCGCGTCGGCCATCTCGTCGAACTCCTGTTGGGTCAGCTCCGTCGCGAGGCTGCCCTCGGTGCGCGTGCCCGGCGGCCGGAAGATGCTCGTGGTGACACCCGAGGGCTCGAGGTCGCACGCGAACGACGCCGCGAGGCGCTCGAGCGCGGCCTTGGAGGTTCCGTAGAACGGGAAGAACTTGCCTTGATGGTGCTTGGCGGATTCGGGGTGGGCGCTACCCGTTCCGACGAAGATCAGATGGCCCTTGACCGCCTGCAGCTGAGGAATCGCGGCGAGCGTGCAGAGCAGCGGGCCCCTGACGTTCACGGCGAGCACGCGGTCGAGGTCGTCGGCGTTCATCGTCGACAGATCATGACGAGGGAAGATGCCCGCGTTGTTGACGAGGCAGGTCAAACCTCCGAGCTCCGCCGCAACGGCCATCATCGCACTGACGTCTTCGGGCTTGGTGACGTCGCACGTGACGGCCACCGCGGTGCCTCCTGAGGCTTCGATGCCCTTGGCCACGTCCGCGGCGCCTGCCGCATCGACATCCGCCACGATCACCGTTGCGCCCGTGCGGGCAACCGCTCCGGCGGTTGCCCGGCCGATCCCTCGGCCGGCCCCTGTGATGCACACAACCTTGTCCGTCATGATCCCCCCTGGTCGCGAATGACTTCAACTGTTATGATATTACACAGAGCGAACAGGGGGTCCGCATGGCACAGTGGATGGTTGGCGATGCACGCGTCACCGCGATCGGGGAAACGACGATCACGGTGCCGCTCGAGGTGATGCCGTCGGCATCACACGAGTACGTCGATGCGACGACCTGGCTACCGCGGGAGAGCCTGGGCGCTGCGCACGAGCTCGAAGGTTTGATCCAAGCCTTCGTCGTCGAGATCGGCGGCGCCCGCGTGATCGTCGATCCGTGCGTCGGCAATGGCAAGCATCGGACGTATGAGCCGTTGAGCATGCTCGACACTGACTTCCTCGAGCGCCTGACCGCGGCGGGGTTCGATCCCGACTCGATCGACATCGTGACGTCGACCCATCTGCACATGGACCACACTGGATGGAACACTCGTTGGGAACAGGACGCGTGGGTGCCGACGTTTCCGAACGCCCGGTACGTCTACAACCAGGCCGAGTGGGATCACCATCAAGGTGTCCAGGCGCCGGACTTCCTCTCGATGTACGAGGACTCCCTGCGTCCCGTCGAGCAGGCCGGTCTGATCGATCTGATCGACATGGCCACCGACGTGGTACCGGGCCTCCGGTTCATCGCGTCGCCGGGCCACACCGCGGCACACGTGTGCTTGCAGATCGAATCCGGCGGCACGAGCGGGCTGATCACCGGTGATTCGTTCCACCACCAACTGCAGGTGGCCGAGCCGACCTGGTCCAGCGCGTTCGACGAGGACGGGGCCGCCGCGGCGATCACACGTGCAGCGCTCGTCGAGGGTCTCGTGGATTGCGACACGACGTTGATCGGCACCCACTTCAAGGGTGTCACGGCCGGCAAGGTGATCTCGACAGGTTCGGGCCTTCGGCTCGAAGCAGTCTGAGGGGGCGTCCATGTCACTCGAAACGCCATCACGACTCACAGTCGTCCGCGAGCTGCCCATCGGAGTGGAGGTCGGCGGCGACCTCAGCGCGCCGTTGTCAGACGAGGACCGCCAGCAGCTCCTCGCACTCTTCCGCAAGCACCACCTCCTGCTGTTCCGCAACCAGTCGCTGAGTCCGGAGCAACACCGGTCGGTCGCGCTCGCCCTCGGACCCGTCCCAGAGGACACCCCGATGGAGACGGGTGTCAATCAGATCGCTCTCGACGGGCTGCTCGGGACGTCCGAACTGTCGTTTCACTCTGATCTCAGCTTCGCCGAGCGCCCGCACTTCGGCGTCTCCTTGCATGCGATCGAGATCGAGCCGGAGGAAGCCACCTCCACCGAGTTCGTCGACGCGGTCCGCGCATGCCGGACGCTGCCTGACGAGCTGCGGCAGCAGATCGTGGGGTTGGAGGCGCAACACATCTTCCCGGCCGACACGACCGGTCGGTCCACGGCCGCCCAGCGCCAGCCGGACTTCCCCACGGCGACGCGGTCCGTGATCTGGGATCACCACGCCACCGGCGAACCGATCCTCTACGTGAACTACCAGGCCACGGCCCGCATCGTCGGCCTCCCGGAGCCCGACAGCGACGCGCTCCTCGAGCAACTGTTCGCGCACCTCTATGCGCCCGCCAACCGGTACTCACACCTGTGGCGCACCGGCGACGTGATCTTCTGGGACAACCGCGCTCTGCAGCACGCCCGCGGCGATCAGTCCAAGGTCGTCAAGCGAACGCTGCAGCGGCTGACGCTGGACGAACAGACCTTCATGGAGCAGTTCGGCGATTTCATCACCCGGTATTCTGCGACGATGCGCGAGGACCCTGCGCTGACGAAGCTCTTGTCCTGACGCGCCCGGATGGACTTCACCTGGACCGAGCGTGAGCAGACCTATCGGGCCGAGCTGCGCGAATACATCGCGGCACACATCCTGCCGGGCTGGAACCACAACGACCGTGAGCTCTGGGATCCGCGGTTGAAGGCTGTCGTCAAGGAGTTCTGCAAGGCGCTCGGCGACGACGGCTGGCTGACCCCGCACTGGCCCCTCGAATACGGCGGCCTCGCGACGTCACCATGGGAGCGGGTCGTGGTCGGCGAGGAGATGTGGGGCGTCGGCGAGCCGCGCGGCCCGCAATACATGAACGTGAACTGGATCGCGCCGGCCGTGATGATGGCCGGCACGCCCGAACAGAAGACGAAGTACCTGACGCCAATGGCGCACGGTTCGGTGATCTGGTGTCAGGGCTTCTCCGAGCCAGACGCCGGCTCCGACCTTGCCTCCTTGAAGACGCGCGCGGTCCGCGACGGCGACGAGTACATCATCAGCGGCCAGAAGACATGGACGTCCTACGCCCACGCCGCGGAGAACATCATCCTGCTGGTCCGTACCAATCCTGATCTCGAAGCCCACAAGGGGATCTCGATCCTGCTGGTGCCGATGGACCTTCCCGGCATCGAGGTACGCGACATCCGCACACCGTTCGTCACCGACCTGTGCCACGAGGTCTTCTTCAACGATGTTCGCGTGCCCGTCTCGTGTTTGCTCGGCCCGGAGAACGAGGGCTGGTCCGTGGTCCGCCACACGCTGACGGAGGAGCGGCTGGGCATCAACCGCTACGCGTACCACGAGCAGGCACTCATGGAGGCCATGGAAGAAACGGAGTGCGTCGGCAGATCACTGGACGACCCGGGCCTGCTGGAGCAGATCGGCTACGGCTTCGCCATGTTCGAGGCAGAACGCTCGATCAACTACCTCGCGGTGCAGGAGCGAATCGATGATCCCCACGGCGTTCGTCCGTACGCTTCCGTATGGCGAGCGTTCGGCGGTGGCCTGGCGGAGTACTTGCTCCGAGATCTGCTGATGGAGCTGATGGGTCCCGAGGGTTTGATCAACGAGACGATGGCCGATCGAGACACGGAGCTCGGCACCATCGGCCCGATCGCATCGGGTGCCTACGAGATCCAGTTGAACATCGTCGCGAGGTTCTGTCTCGGCCTACCGAAGCACGGTTGATGCGACTCCGACGTCGCATCACAAATTGACAACGATCACATCTATATATACGATTTGGATTTTCACACACCGTTGAGATTGGGGGTCGGCCGTGGAATTCGCTTGGTCCGACGACGAACAGAAGTATCGAGCCGCGCTCCGCGATTACGTGGCGGAGAACATCATGCCCGGGTGGAACCATGACGATCGGGAGCTGCACGATCCGCGGCTGAAGCCGGTCGTGAAAGAGTTCTGCCGCAAGTTCGGCGAGAGCGGCTGGCTCACACCGCACTGGCCACGCGAGTACGGCGGCCTCGACTCGTCGGCGTGGGAACGCACCGTCGTCGGCGAAGAGATGTGGGCGGCCGGCGAGCCACGCGGACCGCAGTACATGAACGTCAACTGGATCGCTCCTGCGATCATGCTGGCTGGAACACCCGAGCAGAAGAAGCGCTTCCTCACCCCGATCTCGGAGGGTGGTGTGGTGTGGTGCCAAGGCTTCTCGGAACCCGACGCCGGCTCGGACCTCGCCGCCCTGAAGACCAAGGCAGTTCGCGACGGTGACCAGTACATCGTCAGTGGCCAGAAGATCTGGACGTCGTACGCCCATGATGCCGAGTACTGCTTCCTCCTCGTGCGGACCAACAGCGAGGTCGAGTTCCATAAGGGAATCTCGATCCTTCTGGCGCCGATGAACCTTCCAGGCATCGTCGTGCGCAACATCCCGACGCCCTTCGTGGACCACGCGATCCACGAGGTGTTCTTCGACGAGGTGCGTGTGCCCGCCGATTGTCTGCTCGGCGAGGAGAACGAGGGCTGGGGGATCATCCGCCACACGCTCACCGAAGAGCGAGTGGGGATCGCTCGTTACGCCTACCAGGAACAGGCGCTGATGGAAGCGATCGACGATTGCGCGATCATCGGCCGCGACGTCTCCGACCCCGGCCTGCAGGAAGCGATCGGCTACGGCTTCGCCTTCTTCGAGGCAGCCCGGTCGATGATGTACGTGGCCACCCAGGAACGTATCGACGACCCCACCGGGCTGCGACCCATGGCGTCCGTGTGGCGTGCCATCGGACCGGGACTGGCAGAGATGCTGCTGCGCGAGCTCCTGATGGAAGTCATGGGTCCGGAAGGACTCGTCGACAACAGCATGGCCGACCGCGAGACCGAGCTCGGCACCGTCGGCCCGATCGCAGCGGGCGCCCTCGAAGTGCAGCTCAACATCGTTGCCCGCTATTGCCTCAAGCTCCCGAAGGATTCGTGACATGGACCTCAACCTCTCCGATGATCAACTCGCCATCCAGAGCGCGGTGAACGGCATCTTCGAGCGACACCGTCGTCCCGCCACCCGCTTCCCCTCGCCGGTCAACGAACCACTGCTGGCCGCACTCGAAGAGGGCGGGTACCTCGATCTCGTCGAGTACTCCTCGCCGATGGAGGCCGTGCTGGTCGTCGAGTTCGGCGCTCAGGCTGTGGCCGAGGTGCCGCTCGCCGCTCGCGCGCTCGTCGCTCCGCTGGTTGGCCTGAAGGACCTTCCACTCAACATCGCCTTGGCCGAGAACATCAACGGGAGCATCGTTCGCTGGGGCGTCGACTTCGAGATGCTGCTCGCGTTCGACGGAGAAGAAGCCGTCACGGCGTCCCGTGACGACTGCGACATCGAGCCGGTGGCGTCTCGCTACGGCTACCCCTTCGCTCGAGTGCACGCGCGCAAAGTGGAGCGACTCGGCGAGGGTTCGGGACTTGCACTACGGCGCGCGTGGCAGCTCGCGATCGGCGCCGAGATCGCCGGCTCATCGCTCGGCGCCATCGACCTCACCAGCAAGTACGTCGCTCAGCGTTTCCAGTTCGGTCGGCCGATCGGTTCGTTCCAGGCCGTACAGCATCGGCTCGCCACGGCCTACATCATGGCCGAGGCCGCGCGATGGCTCACCCGTCGCGCCTCCGCAACTCCCGATGACGAGTACCTGAGCGCGTCTGCCGCCACGGTCGCCTTCGCCGCCGGACGCAACGCCTACACCGCCACCCATCAGGTCAGCGGTGGCATCGGCATCACCTCAGAACACGGTCTCGTGGGTTACACGATGCGACTGCTCGCGTTGCAGCAGGAGTTCGGTGGCCAGC
>JAOBWO010000087.1 GCA_025463415.1 Acidimicrobiales bacterium
CTACGACCGCATCGCGATGGACAGCAGCCTCGCCGGCGAGGAGACGGTCGAGGGCTTCATCGCCTTCAAGGAACGCCGCAACCCCTCCTGGGTCCCCACCGACCTCCGCACCGACGGCCGCCTCTAGCTGTACGACTCCGCTGTGCTGTGAGGCCGAGTACGGGCCCATCCTTCGGCCGACGTGCTCTGTGGGGACTCTTCCGGCGGCAGGATCCTTCGTGAATCTCCACGTGATGAAATCGTCAATAACGGGGGCGATGCTGCTGTCGTGTCAGCTGCGGCGGCCGCCTGTCGCCTCCTCGGCACGCGTCGGCGCTCACCGCTCGCTCAAGATCGCACCACGGTGCGGATTTGAGCGACCTGTCCGCGCAACAACGCACCGAGGTTCGATTCTGAGCGGGCCCAGGCCGTCGGCCGACGTGCTCTGCGGGGACTCTTCCGGCGGCGGGATCCTTGCTGAATCTCCACGTGATGAAACCCGCCAAGAACTGGGGCGATGCTGCGGACGTGTCGGCTGCGGACGTGTCGACGTGTCGGCTGCTGTCGTGTCGGCTGCTGCCACCTCTCGTCCTCTTCGGCAGGTGCCGGCGCTCATCGCACGCTCAGAATCGCACGTCGGTGCGGATTCGGGCGACCTGTCCGCACAAAAACGCACCGAGGTGCAATTCTGAGCGGGAACGGACCTGGTCGCGAGGACCTCCCTCGTCGCCGAGTTTCATCACGTGGAGATTCACGAAGGACGGGTCACTCCGCACGTGACCACCGCCAAGGGCCGCCTGGCGGCACCGAACACGGCTACCCCACTGGACTGGGAGGCTGGCGTCGTCGACGTCACAACGGCAGGCTCCCGGAACCAGCGATCGAAAGGGTGGAGGCCGCCGCAGCCGGCACTCGTCCGCAGCACCGCCCCCGTCATCGCAGGGATTCGCGCAAGACGGCTCTAGGCCGGCTCTGGCGTCGCCGCCGGCAGGTAGGGCGCGTGGTTCGACGGCCATTGCGGACGGTGGTAGCCGTGGAAGTGCAGCTCACCGTCGCGCAGCTCGCGGATCGTGAGGAAGTCGCCCTTGTAGCCCTTGCGGTCGTGGGGGCCGAACTGGATGTACGTTCCAGGCCCGCCGTTCGTGGCCGGCATCCAGCGGATCCGCTCCATGCCCTCCTTGACCCACCGCGGCTCGGGGATGCCACCGTTGGAGAGGCCGTGGATGGCGACGCGAGCAGTGTCGTAGGAGAGCGCGACGACCACATTGCGGGTCGAGCGGCCGAAGCGCTCCTGCATCCGCTCGATCAGTGCGTTGTAGTTCGGGTTGGCGCCGTCCTCACCGAGCTGGTCGATCCCGTTCCAGCCTTCGAGGCCCTGGGCCCACTCGTTCGAGTTCGAGTAGAACATGAACGCGGTGCCCATCACTCGGGGCGGATCCCAGTCGAGCGCCTGGAACGCCTTTGCAAAGTGGAACGTGGAGTAGCCGTAGCCGCCGTAGTAGATCGCCTCCGTGCCCATCTCGCGCATGGACGCGAGGTTGTCCTGCAGCCCCTGCGGGTTCGGCTCGAGCATCACCTCGCGAGTGATGGTGATGCCCAGCTGCATCGCGGTGTAGCGGAAGTAATCGGCGTAGTCGCGACCTGATGAACCGGCCTCCCAGAACAGCCCCACCTTCTTGTAGCCGTGCTGGTGCATCCACTGGGCGCACATGACGCCCTCGGTGGGGATGTCGCCGTTGGCGACCGTGAAGCAGTACTCCGACGAGAACCTGTGCGCACCCGTCCAGCCGATCACGGGCACCTTCAACTCGTTGACCGTGTCCTGGATGACGAGGCAGTTGTCCGAGATCATCGGCCCGAGCACGGCGACGCACCCCTGCTCGACCAGCCACTTGTAGCCCTCGATCACCTTGCGGTAGTTCTCGCGGGGCAGACCGCGTGCATCGGCGATCACCAGCTGCACGGCGCTGCGCGACCACACGCCCTCGTTCATCGCGTCCTCGATCGCCAGCATCGTCGGGTCGATCCAGTCGGCCAGCAGCTGGTTGAGATCCATGTCGATCAGGATCCCGATCTTCACCGGCTCGAAGGGATCGCCCTGTGTCTGCACGCCGCGCGTGGGCGGGAAGATCGTGATGTTCTGCACGGCCCGGTCGCTCTTCGCGCCACCGCCCTCGTACCACAGCTTGCCGTCACCGCCGCGCCCGTTGAGGTAGCTCTCGGTGCCGAACCGCACCGACGAGACGGCACGATCCGCCTGGGCGATGTTCGACGTGTCGGGCGCCGGGAACATGCGCTCGGCATAGCGGATCTCTTCGTTCTCGTTCGCCACGGCGACCTCCCCAAGTGCGCGTTCACGACGCGCGTTCATTTCTTCGAACTATAGTTCACAGCCGAGTGACCCTAGGGACTGGAGGTTCAGTCCTTCGAACTATGGTTCACACACCACACACACTGCTGCGGAGGTACGGGGAATGAACGCGAACGATCTCATTCTGATCAGCGTCGACGACCACCTGGTGGAGCCGCCGCACATGTTCGATGCGCACATCCCCGAGAAGTACCGGGCCGCGGCGCCCAAGGTGGTCCGCAAGTCGAACGGCTCCGACGTCTGGGTGTTCAGCGGCCAGGAGATCCCGAACATCGGGCTCAACGCCGTCGCGGGCCGGCCGCGGGAGGAGTACGGCATCGAGCCGACCGCGTTCGACGAGATGCGCCCCGGCTGCTGGGACATCGACGAGCGGATCAAGGACATGAACGGTGGGGGCCTCCTCGGCTCGATGTGTTTCCCGTCGTTCCCGGGCTTCTCTGGACGCGTCTTCGCCACGGCCGAGGACAAGGACCTCGCGATCGCGGTGCTGCGCGCGTACAACGACTGGCACATCGACGAGTGGTGCGGCGCCTATCCCGGTCGATTCATCCCGATGGGCATCGTGCCGCTGTGGGATCCTCAGCTCGCGGCCGACGAGGTTCGGCGCATCGCCGCGAAAGGCGTGCACAGCATCACGTTCACCGAGAACCCTGCGACGCTCGGCTACCCCAGCTTCCACAGCGCCCACTGGGACCCGCTGTGGACCGCCTGCAGCGACAACGACGTGGTGCTCTCGATCCACCTCGGCTCCTCCGGGAAGTTGGCCATCACCGCGCCCGATGCACCCGTCGACGTCATGATCACGCTGCAGCCGATGAACATCTGCCAGGCCGCGGCCGACCTGCTGTGGTCGCGCATCCCCAAGCACTTCCCGAACATCAAGATCGCGTTGTCCGAGGGCGGCACGGGTTGGATCCCCTCCTTCCTCGATCGGCTCGACCGCACCTACGAGATGCACCACCTCTGGACCGGCCAGAACTTCGGCGACCAGCTCCCGAGCGACGTCTTCCGCAGGCACTTCCTGACGTGCTTCATCTCGGATCCGGTCGGCATCCAGCTCCGCGACCTGATCGGCATCGACAACATCGCGTGGGAGTGCGACTACCCGCACTCGGACTCGTCGTGGCCAGCGGCGCCTGAAGAGCTCGCCGCGGTCGCGGCCGGCGTCTCCGATGCAGACCTCCACAAGATCGGCTACGAGAACGCGATGCGCTGGTACTCGTTCGATCCGTTCCAGCACCGCGCCAAGGAGCAGTGCACCGTCGCTGCCCTGCGCGCCGAAGCCGGAGACCACGACGTGGAGATCCGTCCGTTCGACAAGGGTCGGTTCACCAAGCAGGTCGGCATCGACCTCGGCGATCTGCAGGCTCGGGCAACAGCGTGAGTGCGGCGGGCGCCCTCGAACCGCTGGCGTGGGATCCGTTCGACGAGGCGATCGACACCGACCCGTACGGCATCTGGCGACGCCTGCGCGACGAGCAGCCGGTGTACTACAACGAGGAGCACGGCTTCTACGCGCTGAGTCGCTACCACGATGTCGAGGCCGCGCACCGACAGCCGCTCCTGTTCAGCTCGAACCACGGCACCGTGCTGGAGGTGATGACGCCCAACCTGATGCAGACCGGGATGATGATCTTCCGGGATCCCCCAGACCACACGGCGTTGCGTTCGCTCGTCAACCGCGCCTTCACGCCCAACCGCATCGCCGCGCTGGAGGATCGCATCCGCCGCTACTGCCGTGAGCTGCTGGAGCCATGGACACCGGGAACGGAGTTCGACTACGTCGAGCAGTTCGCCAGTCCGCTTCCCGCAATGGTGATCGCCGAGCTGCTCACGATCCCCGACGCGGATCGGCCGCAGGCTCGGGAGTGGATCGACGAAGGCTTCTACATCGAACCCGGTGTCGGGATGATCAACGACCGGTCGATCACCGCGATGATCAACCTGCACGTGTACCTCCAGGAACTCTTGCGCGACCGGGCGGCGAACCCGGGCGACGACATGCTGTCGGCGCTGACCCAGGCCGAGATCACGCACGATGGCACCACCAGACGCCTGTCGAACAGCGAGTGCGCGGACTTCGCGGTGCTCCTGATCTCGGCCGGGACGGAGACCGTCGGCAAGCTGCTCGGCTGGGCGGCGCTGCTCCTCGGCGAACAGGACGACCAGCGCCAGACACTCGTCGACGAACCCGATGTGATCCCGAACGCCGTCGAGGAGCTGCTCCGGTTCGAGGCGCCGTCGCCGGTGCAGGGTCGGTGGACCCATGCCGAGACCGAACTGCACGGCACGACCATCCCGGCCGGCTCGAAGGTGCTGCTGCTCACCGGCTCGGCGGGACGCGACGAGCGCAAGTACGAGCACGCCGATCGGCTCGATGTCCGCCGCACGTTCGATCACCACGTGTCGTTCGGCTTCGGCATCCACTTCTGCCTCGGCGCGGCCCTTGCTCGCCTCGAGGGTCGAGTCGGGCTCGAAGAGACCCTTGCCCACGCCCCGCAGTTCGCATCCGATCGCGCCAGGGCGGTGCAGTGGCACACGAGCACGGTGCGCGGCTGGCACAGCGTGCCGGTGCTGAGCTGATGGCGCGCGAAGTCTGGCTCAGCGAGCAGCAGACCACGATCCCACGACTGCTCGACGCCCGCCTCGATTCGGCGCCGGACGAGGCGTACATCGATGTGTGCGGCACGGCCTTCACCGCCGCGCAGGTCGCCCGGTCTGCATACGCTCTGGCGAACGCATATGCAGCGCTCGGCATGCAGCCCGGCGACCGCATCGCAAGCGTGATCGAGAACTCACCCGAGGCACTCCTCGCCTGGTGGGGTGCGGTCTCGGGCGGGTTCGTCGCAGTGCCGATCAACACCGCGTACAAGGGCGACTACCTTCGCCACCAGCTGAACGACTCCGGCGCGCGCGTGCTCGTCGTGCACGCTGACTTCCTCGCCAGAGCGCTTGCCGTGATCGATCAGCTGCCGGCCCTCTCGCACGTGATCGTGATCGGACCCGCCCACACGAATAACGGCGGAACGCAGACGTTCCACACGTGGGACGATCTCCTCCGCGGTGACACCACCCGACCCACGCATGAGCCGAAGCCATCGGACCTGGGCACGTTCGTGTACACGGGTGGCACCACGGGCCCGTCGAAGGGCTGCATGCTCAGCCATCACTACCACAGCGCGTTGACGACGCAGATCGGCGTCTGCTGGGGCCGCACCGCCGACGATGTCGTATGGACTCCTCTGCCGATGTACCACTTCAACGCACTCGTCACCGCGGTCCTCGGCCCGCTCGTGTACGGCGGCCGTTCGGCGATCTCGCGCCGCTTCTCGGTGTCCAGCTTCTGGCCGGAGATGAACCGGGTGGGCGCAACGGTCACGTCGACGCTCGGCACGATGGCGTACCTGCTGGCCCACGACGTCGACAACCCCTGCATGCCCAAGTCCGGCGCGCCGGAGGCCAACACCTCGCTACGTTTGATCGGTGCCGCTCCCCTTCCGGTCGAGATCGACTCGATCCTCAAGTCCCGCTTCGGGGTGAACACCTTCAGCGGCGCGTACGGGGTCACCGAG
Source organism: Acidimicrobiales bacterium (assembly GCA_025463415.1). Classification (GTDB taxonomy): domain Bacteria; phylum Actinomycetota; class Acidimicrobiia; order Acidimicrobiales; family Ilumatobacteraceae; genus WLMZ01. Next base: position 5,923 of record JAOBWO010000087.1, read on the forward strand.
GCGAGCCTGATCTCGTGGCAGCCTGCCGGCGGGCACAACAAGCCCAATGCTGCGGGCGTGATCAACGACGAGTACTTCGACGTCCGCATCTTCGACGACGACGACAACGAGCTCGGCCGCAACACCGATGGCGAGATCGTCATCCGCCCCAAGCGGCCGCACGTGATGTTCGAGGGCTACTGGGGCCGGCCCGACGCCACCGTCGAGACCAGCCGCAACTGGTGGTACCACACGGGCGACATCGGGCGGATCGACGACGCCGACTTCCTGTATTTCGTCGATCGCAAGGCCGACTACCTCCGCCGGCGTGGCGAGAACATCTCCAGCTACGAGGTGGAGCGGATCCTGATGAGCCATGGCCAGCTCGCCGACGCCGCGGTGCACGCG
>JAOBWO010000089.1 GCA_025463415.1 Acidimicrobiales bacterium
CGCCATCGCAACACCCGCCGGCATCGTGGCCTGATAAGAGCCTGCCCTCACCCGAGTGGCCCATCACTGGCCTGCCCGAAACACCGGCAAAGATCCTTGACAACACATAGGAGTCTCGATCGGAGCCCAGCGATCTGAAGGCGGTGCGACTGGGGCGCGGCAGGCTCTGGAGATGCTCGACGAGTCCGGTGGCCCGAGGCCTCGCCCGGAGCGTGTCGGCTGTTGATGGATGTTTCAGGAGTAATTGGATCATGTCGCGCGCCGATGTCCTCGGCGGCCTTATGAAGATGAATGATGCCTGCGGATCCGATGTCTACTGAGCTGGCGGCCGATGCCGATGCGATGTGGCGTCGTCACGGCCCTGCAGCGCTTCGGTTGGCGACGGTTCTGGTCGGACCTGATGACGCCCACGACATCACGGTGACCGGGTTCTTGAGTGCAGTCGGCTCGGCCGCCTGGTCCGAGTCAACAGACCATCGCGGGTACTTGCTTCGCGCTGTGTCATTCGCGGCGCGCGACTTTCGACGGCAACGAGCGAGGCGATGGCGAAGGGATCTGGAGGCAGTCGCTGCAGTGACCACCACCGCTCCGGAGACGACGATCGATCTACGGCGACAGGTCGCCGAGTTAAGCCTGCAGCAGCGCAACGTGATCTACCTCGCCTACTGGGAGGACATGACCGAGGCAGCGATCGCCGCGATGCTCGATCTGTCCGTCGGAACCGTCCACCGCAATCTCACACGCGCGAAGCAACGACTCCGAAAGGCCCTCGAATGAACGAGCCACTCGACCGCTCCATCATCGCGTCACTCGACGACATCGCCTCTCGTGCGCCGGCCCTGGGCGAATACGCGCCATCCCGCCGAATCAAGATCGACACTCGCCCGCGACGTGCCCCGCTCTATGCGATCGGCACGTTGCTCGTGGGCGCAGCAGCGTTGATCAGTGTTGTCGTGCTTCGCTCCAGCGGTGATCACGCCCCGCGCCTACCTGGGGCCGGCGTGCCATTGCCATCGTTGTCGACTGCCGGCACGAACCCGGCCAGCTCCGCCGCTGCCGACGCACCAACGACGGCAGCCCCGACACCCACCGAACAGACAGAACCGCCCGTGAATCCCTCGATGATCGACGGATGCCTGAGCCAGTTGCCTGGCGGCGGCACCTCACTCGATCCGGCCTGTTTCATGCGACTGACATCGCCAGCAGATCGAGCAGCGTTCACGAAACAGCTCAACGACCGAGTGCTGCGCCTCGACCAAGGGTACGCGCTGTACACGGTCGCAGCCGGCGACACCGTCGAGCGGATCGCCACCACACTCGACCGACCACTCTCGGCACTCCTAGCCGCGAACGGCGGCTCCGCAGACATGATCATCTTCCCGACGATGCCCCTGCTCGTCCCGCCGCTCTACACCCACGACCTCGCCTCCCGAGCCGACCAACCGGCAGGCACGGAAGGCGTCGTCACGATGGCGACCGGGGTCCTCGCCGGCTTCGTTCCCGCCCCGGACAACGGCATCTTCACCGACGACCTTCACCTTCCTGGCATCTCCGGGCCTGCCGTCCGGCTCCCCGACGGCACGATCACCGGCTACTTCGTGGCAGGTCCCACCGGCTTCGTCGACATCAACCTCGTCAACGACACCGCAGCCTTCCAACTCCTCATCCAATGCGACAACTCGGCCAGTACCGGCGTCACCCCAGGCCCCGAGTGTGATGTGCCCTTCCTCCGCCAAGGCGTCAACCCATACCTGATGGCCCAGGTCGCAGCAGCCAATGCAGCACTACCCGGTTACACTCCACCAACGATCCCGACCGACCACTCGAGACCTGCGACTGTCGGCGACCCCACGCGCATCTTGTTGCTCGGCGACAACACCGCCGCAGACCTCGCCGCACCGCTGAGGTCACTTGTCGACTCCACCGGTGTGGCGACCCTGTCCGTCGACTCCCACGTTTCATCCGGTCTCGTGCGGAACGACTTCTTCGACTGGCCCACGCACCTCGATCAGATCCTTGCAACCGTCGACCCCGACATCGTGATCGTGGCGATCGGCAGCAACGACACCCAGATGTTCCCCGGCACCACCGAGCCGGTGGGCAACGATGCCTGGAGAACCGTCTACGCAGCCAAGGTGCGTGAGTTCATGGACGCCGTCGAACGCGGCGGCCGAACCGTCATCTGGGTGACAGCACCAGGACAGGTCCCGGTAACCAGCACGTCGATCCAGAATGACATCGTGCTCCAACAAATCGCAGCCCGTACCGACATCCAGTTGGTCGACGCATGGTCGCTGTTCACTGACACCGCAGGCAACGCAGCAGCGGACGTACTCGACCCTCGTGACGGTGAATTCAAGCCGATCCGCGCGTACGACCAGTACCACCTCAACACAACCGGCAACGAGATCCTCGCCACCTACCTCGGACAACAACTGATCAGCGATCTCAACGAGCGGGGGGCAGACTCCACGTCCGCGAGGGTCCCGATCGCGCCCACCACAGAACTGGCGCCGCCAGACCAGACGACCGTCGCTCCGATCACGAACCCGTCAGTCCCACCGACGCCAGCCACGAACTCGTCCGTACCCGGATGACATCTCTCCGTGAGCATCAGGGCTGTCCGGGTCCACCACAACGTGAGATGGGACTGGATCGCCCGTGCACCGACCAGCTGACCATCGCCCTCTCGTCAACGGTTGAGAGTCGAGCCACGCAGGTTGTAGATGCACGCGAGACTGGTGGCAGCAAGCTCGCGTCGCAGACCACACAGGAGGCGACGGTGCGAGCGACGATCGGACGGGCAGTTCGGGGCGAACGATCACTGCGGTGAGACAGCCCCAGTTGGAGTCTTCGTTCGCCGGTGAGCTTGCACCGGATCGCCCGACTGCCTAACGCTCCGAGCGCAGAGAATGATGACCCCGACCCATGTGGTGCCAATGGCGGTCTCCAGCGCGCCCAGCAGGTCACCTCGGTTAACCCAGCGAACCTGTCCGGGTCGGCGTCGGGCAACCAAGCGCCGAGCGGGCATTCGGCGCTACCTGTCGGCTCGGTCGACCAGGGCTACCAGCGGTGCGAAGTGAACGTCTGACGTCAGCGGGCGGGTTGGCGTCCGAGTGCGTCGCGGATCAGGTCGATGTGTCCCGAGTGCCGCGAGGTCTCGTCGATCATGTGCGCGAGGAGCCACCGAAGGTTGACCGGCTTCTTGCCGAACGAGGGGTGCACAGCAAGCGTCTCCATCGACGCGCACGCCTGCGTGGCGTCTCGACTTCTACGACACGAGTTGTCGTACAGCTCGACGATGTCGTCAAGGGAGTCAAGATCTGCGGAGCGGAAGGACCAATCGTGAGCTTCGATCGGGTCGACTGATCGCCAGGGCTCCGGGAGGTCGAGGCCGAGCAGCTTGTGCTGAAACCAGCGGTCCTCGGTAAACGCGAGGTGCTTGACGATGCGGCCGATGCTCAGATTCGTTGACGACAGAGGTCGGGCGTGGATCTCGTCGGAGGACAGGTCCCGGGCCTGGGCGAGGATGGCCCGACGCTCCTCATCGAGGCGCTCCGTGAGGCCGATCCGCTCGGTCGCTGGCTGAAGGTCGGCGAAGTGCTTGGAAGACACGACGCGATTCTCGCAGCCGCGTATCGAACGATCGTTGCAATGCTCTCACCGAAGGTGCCGACCTGGGAGTGCATACCTGCCACAAAGAGGATTCGCTCGTCGCTCCCCGCGCAAGGGCAATCGATCATGCAGAACAACGAGCGCCGAGCGGCAGATGGATGTCAGTCTCCGATCTCCGAGAAGCCGCCGATCTCGTGGCCGCTGTCGGCGTCGAGAATGAACAACGCATGGCAGGGAGCGTCGGCGGGATACGTCCCGTCGGAACTGGGAGGACCGTTGGGTGAACAGGTTGAGTGGCCGCCCTCGATGACGTAGCCGACAAAGGTCGGGTCGCCGGCGGCTGTTCCGTCTATGGCGCTGTGATCAGTGATCAATCCAAACGTGATGGTGACGGTGGCGAGATCCGATGGTCGCAGGAAGAACCGTGCGGCCAGTTGCCCGCTCGGGATCAGCTTCCGCACGTCGGAGAGGGACAGCCCTGGCGTGGTGCTCGGAGGAAGTGGCCCGATGTCGAACGGCAGCGATCCAATCTGCTCCACCGCACCGGTCATCACTGCGCTTGTCCTTGGCTGGGTCGTGGCCGACATCGACGGCGGCGCGGCGGAAACCGATGGCTCGGCGATGTCTGCGTCGTAAGACGGGGAGCTGCATCCGGCTCCGACGACCACTGCCACGACAAGTAGCAGACGCTTCATACGGGGTTCGACGATCGCCGCATCGACCTGGTTCCTGACATGCGCGCAAGCACGGTCGTCGCAAACGGTGACCATCTATGTGGAACGGCGGATGCCGAGCGAGGCTCCTATGTTTGTCAAGGATCTTTTGCCGGTGTTTCGGGCAGGCCAGTGATGGGCCACTCGGGTGAGGGCAGGCTCTTATCAGGCC
>JAOBWO010000142.1 GCA_025463415.1 Acidimicrobiales bacterium
GGCGTGATCTCGCGGTCCGCCGCTTCGTCACGCGACGGCGTCCAATAGGTGATCACGATCCGTTCGCCGATCTCGGCCGCGGCGGCGATCTCGTCGGCCAACGGCGGGCGGGCGAACTCGACGACGACACCGTCGTCGCCGAGCACGGCGGCCAGCTTGTCGAGCGCTCGACCGAGCGGACCGCTGGGATCCGCACCGGGCAGGACCATCGCGGCGCGCCCGGCGATCAACAGCGCGAAGCCCTCCGGTGCCGTCAGTCGCAGCGGACGGGTGAACACTCGCGGCACGCCCGTGAACACCATGCCGTCATCGATGAACACGTCGATCAGTTCGTCGACGAAGGGTGGCAAACCGCACATCGACGCCAGCTCGAGGTCGGCAACGACTTCCGTCATCGTCAGCGAGAAGTGCTCGGCCATCTCGGTGATCGACACCTCGCCGCGCTCCATCAACCACGGCAGCATCACCAAAAGGCGCTTCAGTCGCTCCGGTGCGGGCCGGGGGCCACGACGCGTCGTCACTGCGCTCCCACGAGCGAGGTGAGCCAGGAGACGATCTCGTCGCGAACGTCGGGCGGGCTGACCACGACGGCGTGGTCCGTCAGGCCGAGCAGCCACGAGCGGAACGCGTCGCGGTTCACGCATGGCACCTCGACCTCGATCGAGCCGCCGGGCAGCCGGCGCACCACGGCCTCCTCACCGACCTCACCCGCGACGAGCGCGGCGCGGAGCGCGTCGATGCGGACCACCGCGCGGTGGACGTCGTGCTCCGGTTCACCCAGCAGCTTCGGGTCGGACGGGAACACGGCCCGGATGTCGAAGTCCGACGGGCGGACGAACGCGTCCCCGTCACCGACCGTGACCGCACCGGCGATCCGATCGACGCGGTAGGTACGAACCTGGTCGTGCTGATGGTCGTGGCCGATCACATACCAGTAGCCGTCACGGAGCAGCAGCCCGTACGGATCGAGGGCGCGGTCACGGTCGCGATACGGAAAGCGGACCGTCGCCCGAGAGGCCACGGCCTCACGGAGCACCGGCAACGCCTCGAACGTCGGCACGGTGGCTGCGACCGCTCGTGACGGCCGCTCGCCGCCGGCACCGAGCTTCAGCAAACCCTCGTTGCCCCAAGACTCGTCGCTGCGCACCGCGGCGACCGCGAGCTGCAACGCCCTCCGTTCGTCGTCGCTGAGCTCGAGGTCGGTCAGCTCGTAGCGGCGACGATCGATGCGGTACGCGGTCTGCCCGGCCTGGTCACCCCCGAGCACCTCCTGCTCGATCGGCACGCCGATCTCACGCAGCACGGACTTGTCCCGCTCGAACGCGCCACGCTGCGCAGCCGTGTTCGACGGGTACTGACCACCGAGCTCGCCGATGATCTGCTGCAGCGTCATCGGGGACTTCGTCTCGAGCAGCAGGGCCAGCAGGTTGGTCATCCGCTCGAGGGGCTCGGCCATGTGACGGAGCGTAGGGTACGTCAGCGACCGCGACACGCGAGCTGGCAGAATCAGTCGATGACGACGACCCCGCCCCACGGCGACGGAGCACCGCGGGTCACGCTGGCCGATGCGTACGCGCTGGTCACCCCCGACGACAGCCGGGCCCTCTACGCACGCTGGGCTGCCACGTACGAGTCCGACTTCGTCGAGGACACCGGATACCTCATCCCGGACAGGGTCGCCGAGGAGTTCGCCGACGTCGCCGGACAGCTCGACGGAACTGTGCTGGACGTCGGCTGCGGCACCGGACTGGTGGCGTTCGCGCTGGTGCGCGACACAGCAGGCGAAGGCGTCAACTGGGTGATCGACGGTGCCGACATCTCACCGGAGATGCTCGTCGTGGCCGCAGACAAGCAACGGCCCGACGGCCGCCCCCTCTACCGGCGTCTGATCGAGGTCGATCTGACCGCCGATCTCAGCGAGCGCACCGACCTGCTCGACGCGCGCTACGCAGCGGTGGTCAGCGCCGGAACCTTCACGCACGGGCACCTGGGCCCGGAGTCATTGGCTGCGCTCGTGCCGCTCGGACGGCCGGGCGCGATCTTTGCGATCGGCATCAACTTCGAGCACTTCGAGGCACGCGGCTTCGCACAGTGCCTTGCCGGACTGCTCGAGAGCGGCCAGATCCGCAACCTGGACCCCCGGATCGTCGAGATGTACCGACCCGGCAGCTCCCACGACGGCGATCAGGCCGTGGTGGCGATCTTCCGCCGCGCGTAGGGACGCCAGCGGCCGATCGGCTGCGCCAGCCGGTCGGCGATCACCGCGAGCGCCCGCGGGTTGTGCCCCAGACCACAGTGGCTCCCGACGACGCGCACGTTCTCGGTCTGCACGCCATCGACCTGGCCGTGGCGTTCGTCGATGCACGACCTCCACGGCACGATGCCGTCACCCTTGGTGAAGATCGCCGTCGTCGGCACCGGAACGGGTAGCCGCTCCATCTCCGCGGCGCGGAACGAATCGACGCGGGGGCTGTGGAACGTGGCGAGCATGTTGTAGACCGACCGAGCGTTCGACTGCTCACGATCGTCCATCGCGAACGGGCTGCCGAGGGTGATCACCTGACGTACGGCGTCGGGACCCTGGCGAGCCATCTCGCGCGCGTACACACCGCCGAGGCTCCAGCCGATGAGGCTCATCGGCTCGCGGTGC
>JAOBWO010000144.1 GCA_025463415.1 Acidimicrobiales bacterium
GGCGTGATCGTGTTCATCGTCTGCGACAACGGCTGGAAGTACCTCTCCACGGGTGCGTACACCGATGATCTGGACGAGGCCGAGTCCAAGGCCGAGTCGATCATCTACTTCTAGGAGACCGGCCAGATCACCGATCGGTTGGAGTCGTAGATCGTCTGCAGCACCGACCGGTCGTACAGATCTGCAATCTCGGGTGCGGTCCCGCCGAACAGCCCGAGGGCCGCATCAGCGTCCACCTCGCGCTGCAGCAGCTGTGCGTCAGGGATGCCGATCGCCTCGTCGTTGGGCGTCGACTCGACGATGACCTTGGACTCCGTCTCCCACCGAAACGCCTCGCCTTCGGGCGACAGGTTGTTGGGGTTGCCGTGGTTGTTGATGTAGTCGACGGCGACCATCGACGCCGACGCCGGGTCTGTGATCGCCTCCGTCAGTGCGTACATCGTGGCGCGCATGAAGTCGACGGCGGCGGTCGGGTGAGCATCGAGGAACGTGCGGTTGGTGTAGATGACGCCGAAGCTGCCCGGGATGTTCTCCGCCGCAGGGTCGAAGGTCGAGAACGGCACGCCGGCTCGATCGAGCTGGCCCGGCTCATTGCTCTGGAACCCGGCGATGGCCGTGACCTCGGCGCCGGCGAGCTGGCTCACCGGGTCGAAGCCGTCGAGTTGCCAAGTCGTGTAGCCAGTGCCCTCGACGAGGCCGGCCTTGGCCAGCATGGCCTGGATGCTCGGTGGCAACGCACCCTTGATGCCGATGGTCGCGCCGCGCAGATCGGTGAGGCTGTCGCCTGATCCCGGTTTGACGATGAGGGTGTCGATCGCCGACTTGCCCTCGACGGCCAGCGCGACGAGGCCTGGTGTCGGCGACTGGGCAGTGGCCTGGGCGGTGGGCGCACCCACCAGCTCGCCGAACGAGCCGGCGCTCGAGAACTGCACCTCGTTGTCGGCAACCAATCCGTAGTTGGAGGAAGCCAGGCCCGGAGCGATGTGGACGTCGAGGCACATCACGTCGAAGTAGCCGCGGCGCTTCGCGACGAGGACGTCGACGATGCTGGCTGCGGCGGCATAGTCGTAGCCGGAGACGTAGTTGATCGTGCCGGCCGCGCGGTTCTGCGCGCAGCGATCGGCTGGGAACGGTCGGCCGGCCGTCACCCTCGCGCCGATCGAGGCAGCGCTGGGAGCGGCCGAGGTGCTGCCGCAGGCGGCGACGCCCATGGCGCACGCGGCAACCACCACCACGGTCCCTGCGCGCATGTCGGCCGAGCCTACGCACGCACCTTTACGGTGAGGTGACGCTTGCGTTAAGGGATTTGGCGCTCGGGAGCGCCCGCCAACGCCTCGAACAGGGCCAGGACGTTCGCCCCGCCGATGCCGACCCGATGTCCGGTGCGCGAGATGAAGCCGAGCTGCAATCCCAAGGCCGGGTCCCGGACGGTGAAGAACTGCTCGTGCCCGTCGTTGTCGACGACGACCTCCGTCAACAACGGAGCATCGACTGCAGTCAGCGCGGCGCGTGCGTAGCCCGCATTGAGGACATCGATCGCGATGTGCTGGATGCCACTGCCGTTGCGCTCGACGTATTGGGCAACGTGGGGCCCGGCCTCGGGTGCGACGAGCACGATCAGCACACCACCGGCGGCGACCGCGGCCATGCCTGGCGTGGCACCGCCGGCGAGCGCGGCCTCATGGAAGCCAAGGTGGTTGGTGAACGTCTGCAACGCAGCGTCGAGATCGTCGACCGCGATCACGATGTGGTCGATCCGTGTGGCCACCGTGTCGAGCGCGGATCGTGCGCTCTCCGGCGCCGCTGACTTGTCCGGCGCGGCATCGGGGCGCGCACCGGCGACCTCGATGCGGTGCGTCTCGGCGAGCAGCACCCGGAAGACCTGCTCGGCGAAGTCCGGATCCACGCCGCGATCGATCGCCAACTGCCGCCGAGTGGTGATCACGTCGCGAACCCTGCCGGGTTGGATCACCGGCGTGTCGGAGCCCTCTTTGAACCGGGCGACCTCCTCGCACACGGCGAGCCGCTCGGCGAGGACCTCGACCAGGCGCTGATCCAGCTCGTCGATGCGGGCGCGCAGTTCGGGCAGACTGGTCACTCGCTCGAACCTATCGAACGGCGGCTGTGGACCGTCGCTCAGTGCTGCGGTGATGGGGGATCGCCGCCGAGGATCGGCGGCAGAGGCGTGCTGCGCGGTCGTTCGCCCTGGCCTGGTGCCTGGGGATCGGTGCGCGGCGCAGCGAAGGGGGACACCGGTGCCGGCGGGTACTGCTGTTGCGGGTACTGCTGCTGTTGTGGGTAGCCCGGTTGCTGTGGGAACCCCGGTTGTTGCGGGTATTGCTGCTGCGGGTACTGCTGATACGGCTGGGGCGGCAGGACGGTGCCCTTCGCCCGACTGCTGCGGCGGGCCAGACGGATGACGGCCGAGATGAGGATGATCACGAGGAACGTCACACCGCGTCCGTAGAAGAGGTAGTCATACGAGGATGCGAGCGAGGCGATCACGCAACGACCGTAGCCTGCGTGGTTGTCGGCGTGGCGCCTGCCCCCTAACCTTGTCGGGTCCGAGGGGGCCACACCTCTCTCGTGATGCTGACGAACCGTTGGTTCGCGGCGACCTCCTTTTGGAAGGCAGACATGTCCAAGCAAGACGTCATCGGCGAGCACAAGCTCCACGACACCGACACCGGTTCACCCGAGGTCCAGATCGCGCTGCTCACCACGCGCATCAA
>JAOBWO010000358.1 GCA_025463415.1 Acidimicrobiales bacterium
GGCTCATGCCGTTCGACCCAGTCCTCGTAGGACTCGTGCTGCGGGTGCCCGCCGATGACGAGGATCTTCGAGACGGTCTGCAGGTTCGGCGCGATCGCGTCGAGGACGGTCACGAAATCGGGTCCGACGACGAGCACCTTGGCCTCGGCATCGTTGACGATGAACTCGACCTCCGGTGCAGCCAGGCGCCAGTTGACGTCGACGCAGATCGCGTTGAGCATCGCCGCGCCGAAGAAGACCTCGAAGTGCTCGATCCCGTTCTTGTCCAAGAACACGACGTGGTCAGCGCTACCGACCCCCTCGGCCCCGAGACCATCGGCCACGCGTGCGCTCCGCTCGAGGAGCTCGGCCCATGTCAGGCGGCGGTCTCCGAGGATCAGCGCGGCGTGGTCGGGTCGCCCGGTCCCGTGGACCCGGACGATTTCAGCAACGCTGTCGATCCCCATGGCGAGAACCTAGTGGACCTCAGCGCGGCGCGAATCCGACGTCGAAGCTGCGCACGGCGCGGGCGAAGATGTTCGGCTCCACGTCGGGCTCCGTCAGAGCCTGCAGGTCGCGAACACGCGCGGTCATCTGGGTCAGCAGCGACTGCAGCGTGGCCCGGGCGAGGTTGTTGCCGACGCAGAGGTGGGTGCCGAACCCGAATGCGATCTGCGGGTTCGGGCTGCGCCGGATGTCGAACGTGAACGGGTCGGCGAACACGTCTTCGTCGCGGTTCGCCGACGGGTAGAGCAGCACGATGCGGTCGCCGCGACGGATCGCCGTTCCGTTCACCTCGGCATCTGCGATGGCACGGCGGAACATGTTGTTCAGCGGCGTCACCCAGCGCAACACCTCTTCGACCGCACCCGGGACGAGCGTCGGGTCGGCCGCCATCGCGTCCCACTGGTCCGGGTGGTTGCACAGCTCGCGGATGCCATGGCTGATCGCCGTGCGCGTGGTCTCGGCACCACCGGAGATGAACAGGCCGACTTCGTGCGCGATCGCCATCGGTGGCAGCGGTTCACCGTCGATCCGACCGTGGATCCAGACCGACAGCAGGTCGTCCGCGGGACAGCCGATCTTGTCCTTGACGACCTCGCCGAGACCGCCCATGAACTCCATGTTCGCGTCCATGAACTCAGCGAAGGTGTGGCCGTCGCGCTCGCGCATGTCGATGCGCATCAGCCGCTCGCTCCAGCTCTTGATCTGCGGCCACATGTCCTCCGGGTAGCCCAGCAGGCGTGCCGTGAGTCGGGCCGGCAGCTGACCGGCGATCGCGCCGACCAGCTCGCAGCGTCCACGTCCAGCATCGGTGGGCACGATCGCGTCGAGCAGCTCTGTGACCAGCGCGTCGATCTCCGGACGACGGTCGTTGACCTCGGCGCGGGTGAACTTGTGCTGCACCAGCATCCGCTGCTGACGATGGCGAGGATCGTCCTGGGCGATCATGTTGATCTCGTCCGGCGACCACACGGCGCGGTAGCCCTGGCCGCTCACGAAGACGTTGCTGCGCCTCTCGACCTCCATGATGTCGGCGTGGCGGGTGATGCCCCAGAGCCCGTTCCGTGCATCGCGGTAGACGGGTTCGTTCACCCGCATCCACGTCCAGGCATCGTGCGGGTTGCTGCTGTAGAACTCGGGGTCGAGCAGGTCGACCGCCAGGCGCATCAGCCGACCAACGTGAGCAGCTGAGCCAGCCGTTGCCGGTACGCGGCGATGTTGGCGACCTTGATCGACTCGTAGCCGCGGATCATGTCCGGGAGCTCGGCGATGTCCAGCACGATGTCGTCCGCCGAACCGGATGACGCAGCCGTGGCCGCGATCTGCTGCATCGTCGCGATGTACTCGCGCGGTAGGGCGCGCTCGGTGCGGCGCAGCGATGTCCAGCCCGGGATGTCGAGCGCAGTGCCACGCAGCCGCCGACCGGCGCGCAGTGCCATCAGGGCAGGCGTCGCTGAGCGGCCGAGCTTCAACTTGTTCTTCATGCCGAGCGCGCGAAGCAGCGGTGGGTGCAGCTGCCACGTGACACGCGCGCCCTTGCCGCCGACCTCGACCGCGGCTGCTCTGGCCTCCGGCGCGAGGAGCAACCGGGCGACCTCGTACTCGTCCTTGTACGCCATCAGCTTGTAGAGGTTGCGGGCGAAGGCGTCGATGACGGCCTCCGAGGCACCGGCGGTGCGGAGATCGTCGACGGCAGTCGTGTACCGGCGTGCGTAGGCGGAGGACTGGTAGGCGACGAGGTCCTTGGCGCGCTGCTCGACGAGCGCTTGCGTGGTCACCGGTTGGGCTGCGTGCGACGGGTCCGCAGTTCGAAGCCCGGCGGCGGCGCCGACTGCGGAGGGGTCGACGACCCACTGCCGGCCCCACCGCAGCGCTTCGAGGTTGCGGCTCACTGCAACGCCGTTGAGCTCGATCGCCCGCTCCACGTTCGCGGGCGAGATCGGGATCACCCCGGCCTGGAGGGCGACACCGAGCAAGAAAACGTTCGCAGTCGCGGCATCACCGAACAGACCGGTCGCCAGCTCGACCGAGGGCACGTAGCGGTTCAGCTCGGCGCGGCTGTTCGAGTCGAGCCGGTGCGCCATCTCCGATCGCTCGGGGTAGGCCTTGCCGGGATGCAGGATCATCGATCCGGTCGGCGTGCGCGAGTCCGATCCGATCACGATCGTACGGCCGCTGGAGGCGCCCTTCAGCTGAGCGTCCGACGAAGCCGCGAGCAGATCGAACGCCAGCATCACGTCGACCGCGCCGGCGGAGGCCTTGTTCGAACCCTGTTGCAGGCTGCGGCTCAGGGCGAGGTCGCTGACCACCGGACCGGCCTTCTGCGAGAGGCCGGTCTGGTCCAGTCCACGAACGTGGAAGCCTTCCAGCATGGCTGCCGTGCCGAGGATCTGACTGATCGTGACGACGCCCGTCCCGCCGATGCCGGGCATCCGGATGATGAGGTCGTCGGCGTCGACCACGACGGTCGGAGCCGGGATCGAGGACGGCGCGGACTTCTGCTGACGCTTCGAGCGCGGCTCGCCGGAGCGCCTCTTCCGGCGCTTGGCCGGCGTCACCGTCGCGAAGCTCGGGCAGTCGCCGTTGATGCACGAGAAATCGAGGTTGCAGGAGCTCTGATCGATGCGGGTCTTGCGTCCGTACTCGGTCTCCACCGGCTGCACCGACAGGCAATTGCTCTTCTGCCCGCAGTCGCCACAGCCCTCACACACCCGCTCGTTGATCAGCACACGGAACGCAGGCGTCGGGACCAGGTTGCGCTTGCGCAGCCGGCGCTTCTCTGCCGCGCACGCCTGGTCGTGCAGCAGCACGGTCGTGCCGGGCACGGTGGCGAGCAGCTCCTGGGCCTCGATGATCCGCGAGCGGTCCCAGACCTCGGCACCTGCGGGCAAGGCCACGTCGTCGTACCGGTCGAGGTCGTCGGTCGTGATCAGCACTTGCTGAACGCCCTGCAGGAGCAGCATCCGCGCCATGGTCGGCACGTCGACCGCCCCCTGCGGGTCCTGTCCCCCCGTCATCGCGACGACACCGTTGACGAGGATCTTGTACGTGATGTTGACGCCGGAGGCGATCGCTGCACGCACCGCGAGTTGACCGCTGTGCGCGAAGGTGCCGTCGCCGAGGTTCTGGATCAGGTGCGGCGTCTCCACGAACGGCGCCATGCCGATCCACTGCGCACCCTCGTTGCCCATGCAGGTCAGTCCGACGAGGTTGCCGACGCGGTCGGCTTCCATCATCGCCACCATCGAGTGGCAGCCGATGCCACCGCCGACCGTCGAACCTTCGGGCACCTGCGTGCTGATGTTGTGCGGACAGCCGCTACAGAAGTACGGCGTGCGGTTGACCGACAGCGGGATCAGCCGCTTGAGCCCCGCCGACGAGTGCACAGGGGCGAGCCGTTCCTCGCTGATCCGCTGCGCAAGCCGAGCCCGCAGCGGGCCGACGATGGAATCCGCGTCGAGCGACCCGTGGCTCGGCAGGACGACGTGGCCGAGCTCGTCACGCTTGCCGGTGATGAGCGGCCGATGGGGGCTGGGATACAGCGCATCCCTGAAGCTGACCTCGAGCGTCGGGTTCTTGTCCTCGACGACCATGATCTCGGCCAGGCCGTCCGCGAAGCGACGGACCAGCGCCGGGTCGATGGGCGCCGGCATCCTCAGCTGGAGCAGACGGATGCCGACGGCGGCGATCTGCTCATCGGTGACCAGACCGAGCAGGCTGAGCGCCTGACGCAACTCGTGGTAGGTGTGCCCGCACGCGGCAATTCCGATCCACGCGTCGGACGGGTCGACGGTGACGACGTTGAGCCGGTTCTCCACGCCGTACATCCGGGCCAGTTCGAGACGAACCTCGAACATCTCCTGCTCGAGATCGAGCGTGTGCGGCGTGAGCAGGTTGCCGTCGGCGTGGGGAACGAACGGGCGGCCACCCACCTCGAGGTGCGGCACGATCGGCCGGACGCGGTCCAGACCCAGCTCCAGCGTGCCCGTGCCATCCGCGACCGGAGCGACGACCTTGAGGCCCGCCCACAGCCCACTGGCGCGCGACAACGCGACTGCATGGCGGCCGAGGTCGAGGACGTCCTGCACGTCGCCGGGCGTGAGGATCGGGATGTGCAGGCCGATCAGGGCGGCATCGGACGAGCTGGGCAGCGTCGACGACTTCGCCGCTGCGTCGTCACCGACGTACGCGACGGCGCCGCCATGACGGTGCACGCCGGCGAACTGAGCGTGGCGGAGCGCATCGCTGGCGCGGTCGACTCCCGGCGTCTTGCCGTACCAGAACCCGATGATGCCGTCGTAGCGACAGTCGGACTGCTCGGCGGCCAGCTGGCTGCCCATGACTGCAGTCGCGGCGAGCTCTTCGTTCAACGCAGGCGTGTGCACGTACGGCAGCCCACCGGCCATCTTCGACGCGGCCGAGGCCTCCTTGTCGAAGCCGGCCAGGGGCGAACCGGGGTAGCCCGACACGAACGCTGCGGTCCGCAGACCACCGAGCCGATCGGCTCGCATCTGCTCCAGCGGGAGCCGAGCCAGCGCCTGCACACCGGACACGAACACCCGCCCTGTGTCTCGGGTGTACCGATCACTGAGTTGGTATCCGCCCTCGGAAAGCTGCTCCGCGATATCGGTCACCCCTTCATGCTGCCTTACTTTTCACGGGCGCGTTGCACCAATCGCGTCACCGCATTTCACCAGGCAGTCCGAGCACCCGTTCCGCGACGATGTTGCGCTGCACCTCGCCCGTGCCGCCGCCGATGGTGAGCGCCATGCTGAACATGTACCCGTCGTACCACCCCGGATCCTCGAGGTCGGTGGGGGGACGGCCAGGTCCGAGGCCCTTTGCACCGGTGCCCGGGACGAAGGGCTTCAGGCCGTGCGCGCCGGTCAGCATCCCCGACGCACCGAGCAGATCGCGTGCGGCCGCCATCACGTGCTGACCGTGCTCGTCGGCGAGGATCTTGCGAATGCTCGCCTCCGCGCCCGGCTGTTCGCCACGGAGCTTGGCGGACAGCGTCCGCAGCCGGATCAGGTCGAGCAGGACGTGCTCGGTGTGGATGCGCGCCAGGCGTTGGCGCATGTTCGGATCGGTGACCGAACCGTTCTCGCGCACGGCGTCGAGCATCTGCAACGCTGTCGGCCCGTTGCCCCACAGCACGCCGCCGCTCGACAGGGACACGCGCTCGTTTCCGAGCGTCACCTTTGCCAGGCGCCAGCCGTCACCGAGCTCGCCGACCAGGTTCTCAGCGGGGATCCGCACATCGGTGAAGAACACCTCGTTGAAGGTGTGCCCGCCGGTCATCTCCGTGATCGTGCGGATCTCGATGCCGGGCACCTTCATCGGGCAGATGAAGTAGGAGATGCCGCGGTGCTTGGCCACCGTCGAATCTGTGCGCGCGATGAGGATGCCGAACTTCGCGTGCTGCGCACCGCTGGTCCAGATCTTCTGCCCGTTGACGACGAACTCATCACCGTCCCGCACCGCCGTGGTGGCGAGGCTGGCGAGATCGCTGCCGCTGTTCGGCTCGCTGAACAGCTGGCACCAGAACTCCTCACCCGACAGCATCGGTGCGAGGTATCGGTCCTTCTGCGCTTCCGTCCCGGCGTACAGCAGCGTCGGCCCGGCCCAGCCGATGCCGATCGGATTCGTGGGCCGGCGCACAGCGGCTGCGGACAGCTCGTCGTCGATGATCAGCTGCTCGATCGGATCGGCGTCCAGACCCCAGGGCCTCGGCCAGTGCGGGACGACGTAGCCGGCGGCGGCCAGGACGGCACCTGACGGCTTGGGGTTCTCCGCGATCCACGCCCGCACGGCCAGGCGTCGTGCATCGTCGGCGGCAGGCATCTGGAAGTCCACCGGGGAGAGACTACGGTCTCACGCGATGCGGTCTGGTT
>JAOBWO010000182.1 GCA_025463415.1 Acidimicrobiales bacterium
CCGGACGCGAGTTCAGCAGTCGCGTTCGTCGGTCGGTCGAGGCCATGGCCGGTACAACTTAACAGGGGGTCTGCGGCGCTCTCGGGTGGCGGAGATCGTGCGCCAGCAGGCGTGCCTTGCGGCGCGCGGCGGGCCAGCGGCGGCCCATCAGATCGGTCGCGGTCTGCAGGGTGAGGTTCAGGCGCACCATCGTGTGGCGCCGCGCCGCGCCAGTCGACCGACGCCAGCCGGCCTCTGCGGCATCGACAGCGAGACGACGATAGAGGGCGAGCTCTTCCTCGAACCGCGTCGCCGCCGCGGTCAACGACGTTGTCTGGTTGGCGCGGTGCCGCCTGTAGACGTACAGCGGCCGACGAATGGCAACGAGGTGTTCGCTACGCAGCAGCAGGCGGGTGGTGTGGTCGAGATCGAGCACCATCCGCCACGAGCTGTCGAAGGGGTCGGCGTCGAGGTGGCTCAGTCGGTAGCAGAGGCTCGGACAGAAGACGTAGTTGTTGGACAGCACCGCCGACAGCCCACTGTCACCCTCGATCGTGTGCGTCTGCCGCGGCCGGCGAGCGAACTTCTTCACGAAGTCGGCCAGCGAGAACGCTGATCGGCCGTCGCCGTCGATCACCGCTGCGTCGGTGCACAACGCGGCCGCTCCCGGGTCCGCGTCTGCGGCGGTGAGCACGTCCGCCGCGTACTCGGGATGCAACCTGTCATCGGCGTGCAGCAGCGTGACGAGCGGCGCACGGGCGAGGTGGAGACAGGCGTTCCAGTTGCCCGCCAGGCCCAGGTTCATCGGGTGCCGCACGTAGCGGATGCGGTCGTCGCCGAGCGCGGCGACCAACGCCTCGGCAGGGTCTGGTCCGGCGTCATCCGCGACGACGATCTCCCAGTCCGCGACGGTCTGCGCGCGCACGCTCTCGATCGCCTCGAGCAGGTAGCCCGGGTTGCTGTAGTAGGGGATCGCGAACGTGATCCTTGGTGCAACGACGGGGCTCATGCGCACGCGAGGATACCCATGAGGCCTCAGACCCCGTCCGTAGACTGTTGCGGTGTCCACGACCGGCCCGGAATCGACGACGGAGACGGCCTACGCACGGCGCCTCCAACGGCTCTCGGCGAGGGGCGGTGTGCTCCGCAAGATCCTCGATCCGCAGCGTCCGTACCGTTGGAACCTGCGCCGGATCAAGCCCGGGTTCGTGCTCGACATCGGCTGCGGCATCGGACGCAACCTCGAGCACCTCGACGGGAACGGCGTCGGCATCGACCACAACGCCGATTGCGTCGCTGCGTGCATCGCAAAGGGGCTGACCGCGTTCACGCCCGACGATTTCGCCTCCAGCGAGTTCGCGGTCGACGGCCGGTTCGATTCGATCCTCGTCGCCCACGTGCTCGAGCACATGGCCGAGGCCGATGCGGTGCAGTTGCTGCGCGACCATCTCCGCTACATCAAGCGCGGCGGTGCCGTGATCGTGATCACGCCGCAGGAGCGTGGTCAGCGAAGTGATCCGACCCATGTGCGACTGGTCGATCCTGCAGCCGTCCGCCGCATCGCCGACGCAGCTCGGCTGCGCGTCGAGTGGATCCGCTCGTTCCCGTTCTCGCCGATGATCGGCAGGGTGTTCACGCACAACGAGACCGTCTCGTTGCTGCGTCGGCTCTGACGCTCAGGCCTTCGGCGTTCTCCGGGCCTTCGGGGCGGTCGGAGCCTCCGAGGCCTTCCGGGCTTTGGGGGCATTCGCGGCCTTCGTCGTCTGCATCGGCCGATCCTGCTTGTCCTTCTTGGCGGCCTTCTGTGCCCGCTTCCACTCCCGAACCACCGCAAGCGACTCGGGTGAGTGGATGTCGGCAACGGATCGCGGCACGTCATCACCGAACGCGCCGGCCGCGGCGCGCCAGCCGGGCGTGTCGATTCCACAGCGTTTGCCGAGGATCGCGATGAAGATCTTCGCCTTCTCGTCACCGAAGCCGGCGAGCTGACGCAGTCGCCGGTAGATCTCCGCCCCGTCGGCAGCGGTGGTCCACAGCGCTTCGACGTCCTCCGGATACGTGGCGGTCAGCACGTCGCACAGCGCGTGGATGCGCTTGCCCATCGCGGCCGGGAAGCGGTGGATCGCCGGCCGCGCGCAGCACACCGCGACGAAGTCATCCTCCGACATCCGGGCGATCCGCGAGGCGTCCAGGTGCCCGAGACGTGCCTGCAACGTGAAGGGCCCGGTGAACGCCCATTCCATCGGGACCTGTTGATCCAGGAGCATTCCTAGAAGAAGTGCCACCGGGTCCCGATTGAGGAGAGCGTCTGCATCGGGGTTGCCGGTGATGAAGATGCTTCCGTCCACCCCGCGGAGCGTACTGCTGGCCGGCTTCGCCGACCGGCCCACCTCGCACTCAAGAGTTCGTCAATTCGAACGCTTCAACGTCAAGAACCCCCTGCTCTGTCCCGATCCCTTCTGCGTCAAGTCGGCTGCATGGATGCGGGGATGAGAGATGTTACGGAAAACGGGACGATGCATCGGGATCACCGCAGCGCTGACAGCACTTGTCGCGTCGGCGGTCATGGTGTCCCCAGCCGCAGCGGCCGATCCGCCGTTCATCGATCCTTCGTCGGACTGGCTGACGACCGTGAACTACTTCCGCGCGATGGCGAACCTCGCTCCGGTCGTCGAGTCACCGGTCTGGTCGGCGTCGGCGGCCAAGCACTCGTGCTACATGCTCGCCAATGGCATCTCCCACGACGAAGTCGCCGGAAACCCGGGCTACAGCACCGACGGCCAGCAGGCGGGCCTCAACGGCAACGTCGCCGTTTCGAGCGCGATCAACACGACCTCGCGTAGCCACATCGAGCTGTGGATGACGGGTCCGTTCCATGCGATCGGAATCCTCCGTCCGGGCCTGAAGTCGGTCGGCTTCGGCGTGTGCAACCAGCCCACCACTCCGACCCCATGGCACTCCGGGGCGACGCTCGACGTGCTCCACGGTCTCGTCCAGGTCCCGCAGACCGCGCCGATCGTGTGGCCGGGCAATGGCACCACGACCAGCCTCAGCCAGTTCATCACCGAGAGCCCCAACCCGCTCGACTACTGCGGTTGGACCGGCCAGCCGGCCGGGCTGCCGATCATCGCGCTCATGCCCGAGGGCTTCAGTGGCAACCCCGTCGGCACGATCACCGGTTCCAACGGCATCCCGGTCGATTCGTGCGTCATCTCGTCGAAGAACACGACGTCCACGGCCCAGCAGATCCTCAACGGGAACAACGCCGTGGTGATCATCCCTCACGCCCGTCTCGGCCAGGACACGTACTCCGTGTCGATCACGACCAGCGCTCGCAACGTCTCATGGAGCTTCACGGTGGACCCCGCAGCGGCCACGGGCGTCCTGCCCGCACCCGTCACCCTGCCGCTGGCGACCGGAAACACGTTGCACGTGATCAGCCCGACTCGCATCGTCGACACCCGCGCCAACGTCGGATCGACAGCCCTCGTCGGCACGCTCACGAAGCGGATCCAGATCACCGGGCGCGGCGGGGTGCCCGACGGCGCCCAGGCGATCAGCGCCAACTTCACGGCCACCAACGCCGCGGCAGCCGGGTTCTTGACCGCATGGA
>JAOBWO010000286.1 GCA_025463415.1 Acidimicrobiales bacterium
CACCGGGCAGTCGGACCCGGCGACCACCGACACGGCGACACCGGAAACGGACACGACCGGCACCGGATCAACGTCCGGCACCGGATCAACGACCGGCACCGGATCAGCGACCGGCGTGAGCGGTGTCGGGGACGTGCTGTTCCCCGACCTCGGCAACCCCGGCATCGACGTGCAGCACTACGACGTCGACGTCACCTACGACCACGCGACCGCCGAGATCGACGGCACCGTCGTGCTCACGATCACGGCCACGACGGCGCTGACCGCCTTCACGCTCGACGAGGTGCGCCTCGACGTCACGGCTGTGCAGGTCGACGACACCGACGCGACGTTCCGCGCCGACGATCCGGAGTTGAGGATCACCGCGCCCCATCCGATCGCGAAGGGTGACTCGTTCACCGTCTCGGTCAGCTACAGCACCCACGGCAACCCCGACTCCGTGTCCGCCGGCGTGACGGCGGGTTGGTTCGAGACCGACGACGGATCGTTCGTGCTCGACGAGCCCGACGGTGCCAGGTTCTGGTTGCCGAGCAACGACCACCCGAGCGACAAGGCCACGTTCCACTTCATGATCCACGTGCCGAAAGGCGTCACGGGCGTCGCCAACGGCACCATGGAGAGCCACGAGTCCACCTCCGCCGGCGAGGTCTGGGTCTGGGACGAGGACCAGCCGATGACCACCTACGTGATCCAGTTGATGACCGGTCACCTCGACATCGTGACGGGCGCATCGCCCGACGGAGTGCCACTCCTCAGCGCGATCCAGGCCGGCCAGCAGACGGTGATGCAGCCGTTCCTCGATGTGATCGGCCAACAGCTCGACTACTTCGCAGGCTTCTTCGGCCCGTACCCGTTCCGCAGTTACGGCGTCGCGATGACCGACGGATACATCGGCGGCGCGATGGAGGAGCAGACGAGGTCGCTGTTCAGCAGCGACGACTTCTCCGGCGGCGCGCTCGACCACGAGACCCAGCTGCTCCTGTCGCACGAGCTGACCCACCAGTGGTTCGGTGACGGTGTCAGCCCGGCCGACTGGCAGGACATCTGGCTCAACGAGAGCTTCGCCACGTACGGCGAGTGGATGTGGCTCGACCATGTCGGCTACGGGACGTTGAGCGCGTTCGCGGACCAGGCGTTGCAGCAGCGACAGGGCGACACGATGTCGACCGGCCGGCCCAACGTGCCCGGGCTGTTCGGCTTCGACGTGTACGAGGGCGGCGCCGTCGTGCTGCAGGCGCTGCGCGACGAGGTCGGCGACGACGCGTTCTTCTCGATCCTGCGCAGCTGGGTGCAGAACAACCTCGGTCAGTCGCGCACGTCGGCCGACTTCATCGCGCTCAGCAGCAAGGTCGCCGGCAAGGACCTCACCTCGTTCTTCGACGACTGGTTGTACGCCACGGATCTGCCCGACACGTTCCCGTCATAGCCGTGGCCGGCGGCCGAAGTTTTCCTTGACATGTAACCATTTGGTTACGTATGGTGGCCACGTGGATGACGTGTTCAAGGCGTTGGCCGACCCGACACGACGAGCGTTGCTCGACGAGCTGCACGACAGCGACGGCCAGACCCTGAGCGCGCTGGAGAGCCGGTTCGCGATGACGCGGATCGGGGTGATGAAGCACCTCAACGTGCTCGAGGCCGCGGGCCTCGTCGTCACCAGGCGTCGAGGTCGCGAGAAGCTGCACTTCCTCAACGTCATCCCGATCCGACTCCTCCACGACCGGTGGGTGAGCAAGTACACCGAGCCCTGGGCCGCCGGCCTGGTGGAGCTCAAGAACAGATTGGAGCACGAGACCATGGAGACACAGACGATGGAGGCACGCACGATGGAGAAGATCTTCGAGATCTACATCCGCACGACGCCGGAGCGGTTGTGGGAGGCGATCACCGACACCGACATCCGCAGCAAGTACTTCTTCGGGAACCGCTTCCGTTGCGAGTGGACGGTCGGGTCGACGTTCGAGATGCGCAACTCCACCGAGGAGTTCCTGCTCGGTGAAGGCGAGATCCTCGAGATGGACCCGCCGCGCCGCCTCGTGCAGACGCTGCACGCCTTGTGGGACGACGCGGTGAAGGCCGAGGGCACGTCTCGCGTGACGTGGGAGATCGAACCGGTCGGCGATTCCTGCCGGCTGTTGGTGACCCACGATCAGATGCGCGAGGGCGCGCATGACGAGATCTACGGCGGCTGGCCGATGATCCTGTCGGGGCTGAAGACGTGGCTGGAGACGGGCCAGGTGCTGACCACGCCCGGCTCGATCATGTACAGCTGATCCGAAGGCTCCGCGACGCGTCCTGTTGGACCGGGCGCGTCAGTGGAGCGTCTGGCGAGGCGAGATCAGCGACCAGATCTCAGCGAATGGTGACCGGGCTGGCCGCGGCGTCGAGGTACGGGTCGACGGCGTCGCGGATCAGCTGGTGGAACTCGCCGAGGGCGAGCTCGTACTTCGGGCTCAGCCAACCGGCGCGGTAGAGGCCGGCCTGCAGGTTCTTCTGGACGTACTCCCCGACGCGGACGTCTTCATCCGCGACGTCCTCACTGCTCTTGACGATGGTGTCGACGTCGTCGGCGTCCTCGGCGAAGAAGTACTCGAAGATCAGGTCGGTCTGGTGCATGCCGACCGGGAGCCAACGCTCGACGGCCATCCCGCCGGGGAAGATGTCGAACGAGAAGCACGGGAAGTAGTAGCCCCAGACGCCGCTCCAGCTGACGCCGTCGCGCCGGGGAGCGGTGTGGATGTTCCACCTCGGATCGCCCTTGCCCTCGACCCGGTACTGCAGCGCCTCGACTTCGCGGCTCATCGCCGGGTGCACCGTCGGGAGGTGGTAGCCCTCGACGAAGTTGTCGTTGTACACCTTCCAGTTCATCTCCATCCGGCGCACCGTGCGGCTGTGGAAGGTGTAGTGGTCGGTCGGATACTGCTCGCACTCGGCAACGAAACCGCCGAGCCACTCGATGAGGTCGGGTGTGGAGGGGTCGAGGCACACGAACACGAACCCGCGCCACGTCTGGGCACGCAGCTTGGTGAGGCAGGTCCCGGCCGGTGCATCAGCGCCGAAGTCCCGCGCATTGATCAGCAGACCCTCCTTGTCGAACGCCCACCCGTGATAGCGGCAGACGAGGTTGGCCTGGTGGCCGCCCGTGTCGTAGACGATGGGGCCGGCACGGTGCGGGCACATGTTGTGGAACGCGCGGAGGCTGCCGTCCTCGGCGCGCTGGACGAAGATGGGCCAGCCGGCGAGCTGCTCGGCGATGTAGTCACCGGGGCGGGGCAGCTGGTGCTCGAGCCCGATCATGACCCAGGTCTTGGCGAAGATCTGGTGCCTCTCGATCTCCCAGATGGCGGGATCGAGGTAGTACCGAGTCGGCAAGGTCTCCGTCAGGCTCACGGAGTTCATCGTATCCCTGAACCCGGAAGCAGGACCTGCGCCGGTACGGGCCGGGATCGCGGGTCAGGACCCGGCGACGGGTACGGGCACGCTGATCTGGATCGGAGGCTCCTCCACCTGGCGGGCGAGCGGATGTCCGTCGATCGCCACGGCCCAGGTCGTGGACCGGCGGGCCATGACCAGCATCAGTGCTGTCACCACGCCTGCCACGCCGAAGGTGGTGCGCAGACCGAAGCGGTCCGACAGCACGCCGAGCCCGAGCAGGCCGATGCCGTAGGCGAGGCCGTTGAGGCCCTGGTACCACGAGAGGATCCGGCCGCGGTGCACATCCGAGGCGTCGCGCTGGACGACCCCGCCGAGCACGCTCTGGACGACCGCGACGCACGAGCCCATCGCGAACACGATGCACGCAGTGCTGATCCAGCCCGGCGTGAACTCGTGGGCCGGGACGAGGATGCTGGCCGCAGCGAGCGCGATCGTCAACAGTGTCGAACGTCGCACCCGGCGGACGACGTTGGCGACGACGAGCGAGCCGACGATCGCGCCGAGGCCCTGTGCGGACAACAGGCGAGCAGCGATGGATGTCACCGAGCTGTCGCTGAGCGTCTCTCCGCCGCGCTGGAGCAGAGCGCGCGACGTCGCCGGGATCAACCCGACGAACGGCACGACGCAGAGGTGCAGCGCGACGATGGTGGCCACGGCGGCCGTGCAGCCGCGGCTGCGGCGCAGCGCGTGCACCCCGTTCGCGAGCTCGACCCGGATCGAGTCGCGCGCAGCGGCCGGCGGCTGGAAGGCCCGCCGACACCCGAACATGATCGCGACCCACAGCAGGGCGAAGCTGATCCCGTTCGCAGCGACGGCCCAGTAGGCGCCGAACGGCACCAGCGCGGTGGCCAGCAGTGGTCCGACGACGCGACCGCTGTTCCAGCTGGTGACGCCGAGGGAGACGGCTGCGGTGAGGTCGTCGGCGGGGACGAGATCGGGAAGGATGGCCTGCAGCGACGGTTGACCGAGGGCACCGGCGCTGCTCTGCACGAGCACCAGCCCACTCAGTGCGAACGGGTTGCGCAGGCCGGCGGCGATCGCCGCGGCGATGATCGATGTGATGACGGCCTGGGCGCCGAGTGTGGCCAGGAAGGTGCGGCGACGCTCGAACCGGTCGGCGAGCAGGCCGCCGATCGGGCAGCACACGCCCTGGGGCAAGAAGGTGGCCGCGGCGACCATGGCCGTGGCGAGCGCGCTGCCGCTGCTGACCGCGACCAGCGAGCCGATGGCCGCCAACTGGACCCACGTGCCGATGTCCGACGCGGCCCCGGCGCCCCAGAACAGCCCGAACACGCGGTGGCGTAGTGGGCGGAGACCGGCGGGGAGCACGTGTCTCGACGCTACTCACCTCGTGCGCTCGTGAACGGACACCATTCGTGGGACAAACGTCACAGGAATCCTGGCGTCTCGCTCGGTCAGTGGGCCGTGAGCTTGCCGAGGATCCAGCTGCGGACGCGCTCGGGCTTGTTCGTGCGGTGCTCGTACCTGTCTGCGCCGGCGGGGAGCTTGAGCGAGGTCCGGATCGACATCCAGCGGATCGGCTCGGGCTCCCACTTCCGTGATCGATGCCCGACCCAGGGCAGGTCGGTGATGTCCGAGTCGCGCCGGAGGATCAGGTCGCTGAGGGTGCGTCCGGCGAGGTTGGTGGTCGTCACGCCGTCACCGACATAGCCACCGGCCCAGGCGAGGCCCGTCTCCCGGTCGAGCCCGACGCCGCAGTACCAGTCGCGCGGCAAACCCAACGGGCCACCCCAGCGATGCGTGATCGCCGCGTCGCGCATCTGGGGGAAGATCTCGACAAGGGTCTCGCGCAGCATCTCGTGCACCCGCTGGTCACGATCGAACGCGGGCTTCACCGCGGACCCGAAGTGGTACGGAGCGCCGCGGCCGCCGAAGGCGAACCGTCCGTCCGCCGTGCGCTGGCCGTAGATGATCAGGTGCCGGCCGTCGTTGAACGTCTCGCGCGCGGCGAGTCCGATCTCGTCCCACACCGACTGCGGCAGTGGCTCGGTGGCGATCATCAGCGAGTACACGGGCACGACCGTCCGCTTCTCGCCGGAGAGCGATGGCGTGAAACCTTCCGTGGCGCGCACCACGACATCCGCACGGATGGTGCCGTGATCGGTGACGACCCGATGCGGCTCGATGACGGACACCGTGGTCTGCTCGTAGACGGCAACCCCGCGTGACTCCACCAAGGCCGCGAGGCCGCGCGCGAGACGAGCCGGGTGGATCACCGCGCAATGAGGGGTGTAGACGCCGCCGAGCAGGTTCGATGCGGCTCCGTGCTCGACCATCTCGGCCGTGTCGAGCCAGCGGAGGTCATCGAGGCCGTACGCCGCGGCGTGCTCGATGCTGTCTCGGGCACGCTGCACCTGCGCCGGGTTGCGGACGAAGTCCAGTTGACCGCCCTTGGCGTAGTGGCAGTCGATGCCGAGCTCGGCAGCGGCGCGGCCGACCTCATCCACGCAGTGGTACATCTCGCGTTGCATCCGCACTGCCGCGTCGCGGCCGGCATCCCCGCCACCCGCCTCCGCGGCGATCGTGTCCAGGTCCATCGGCAGGATCGCCGACGCCCAACCACCGTTTCGTCCGCTGGCCCCGAAGCCGGCCATGGTCTTCTCGATGACCGCGATGCGCAGCGTCGGGTCGGCCGCGCGAAGGTAGTGCGCCGTCCACAACCCGGTGTATCCCGCGCCGACGATGGCGACGTCGACATCGATGTTGCCCGGCAGTGCAGCCCGCGGAGTCAGCGTGTCATCGGCGGGCAGCGTGTCGTGCCACAGCGAGAGCGAACGATGATCTGCCATGGACGCCGACACTATTCGTCGAGAGGACGGGGCCCGATCAGCTGATGCAGATCAACTGGTTGTCGATCAGCCGGACGGTGTCGAACCAGACGGCCGTGACCGCCAGCAACGGCCCACCCGCGATCGCTGGTTCGCGGAGCGTCGCGGGATCGACGACTTCGAAGTACTCGAGCCTGGCGAGCGGCTCGGCAGCAATGACCTCGATCGCGGCATGTCTCACGGCTTCGGGATCCGGTTCGGCGCCGGCAGCACGAGCACCGCGCGCTGCGGCCGCCGCGGCATCGAGCGCAGCGCGCACGACCGTGGCAGCGGCGCGTTGCTCGGCCGTGAGCCGACGGTTCCGGCTCGACATCGCCAGGCCATCGGACTCGCGCACGGTCTCCACACCGACGATCAGCACGGGCATGTCGAGGTCGGTGACCATCCTCTCGATCAGCGCGAGCTGCTGGAAGTCCTTGCGCCCGAATACGGCGACGTCCGGCTGCACGGCGTTGAACAGCTTGGCGACGACGGTGGTGACCCCACGGAAGTGGCCTGGACGGCCGACACCCTCGAGGGGACCTGCGAGCGAGCCGGGCACCACGAAGGTCTCGAACCCGGACGGGTACATCGCCTCCTGGGCCGGCGCGTAGATCGCGGCGACGCCACCTGACGCGCACTGGGCGATGTCGTCGTCGAGTGGCCGTGGATACAGCTCGTAGTCGTCCGGGCGGTTGAACTGCAACGGGTTGACGAAGATGCTGACCACCACCGCATCGCACCGCGCTGAAGCGGCCTCGATCAGCGCGAGGTGGCCGGCGTGCAGCGCACCCATCGTCGGTACCAGCCCGATGGTGGCACCCTCGGCGCGGCGCTCGGCAGACCATGCCCGCATCGCCGCGGGCGTCTCCAGGATCTGCATCGGTTCGGCCGAGGGCCTAGTGGAAGCTGTGCTGATCGTCCGGCCAGACGCCGCTGCGGACGTCGGCCGCGTAGTCGGCGGTGGCCGCGATCGCCCGCGCACCGATGTCGGCGAACGACTTGGAGAACTTGTAGGTGTGATCGCTGAGACCGAGCACGTCGTGGAGCACAAGCACCTGCCCGTCGCAGTCGGGTCCGGCGCCGATGCCGATCGTCGGGATGCTCAGCTTGTTGCGGATCTCGCTGGCCAGGTCGCGCGGGATGCCTTCGAGCACGACGGCGAAGCCCCCTGCCTGCTCCACCGCGTGAGCGTCCTCGAGCAACCGCTCGCGGCCGCCGGCCTCGAACCCGCTGCGCTTGCCTTGCACCCGATGCCCACCCATGCGGTGGATGCTCTGCGGGGTGAGACCGATGTGGCCGACGACGGGGATGTCCACGCGCGTGATGGCTGCGATGGTGTCGGCCATCGACACGCCGCCCTCCAGCTTCACGCACTCCGCGCCCGCCTTCATCAGCGCGATCGAGCTCTCGACCGCCTGCTGCGGGCTGACCTGGTAGGAGCCGAACGGCAGGTCGCCGACGATCATCGCCCGAGGTCGGGCGCGCGAGACGAGGCGCACGTGGTACGTCATCTCCTCCAACGTCACCGGGATGGTGTTCGCCTCACCCTGCATCACCATGCCGACCGAGTCACCGACGAGGATCATGTCGATCCCCGCCAGGTCGACGAGCCGCGCGAACGTGGCGTCGTATGCGGTGATCATCGTGATCTTGATGCCTTCGGCGTACAGCCGCCCAACCTCTGGTTGGGTGACCTTCGTGCGCTCGTTCGGCTGCTGTGTGGATGTTGTCGG
>JAOBWO010000315.1 GCA_025463415.1 Acidimicrobiales bacterium
AGCGTGAAGAACAGCAGCGACGAGCCGAGGTCCTTCTGGCCGACCATCACGACGACGGCAAAGGCCCACGCGAACACGATCGGCAGGAAGTGCCGGGGCTCGGGCAGGCGCAGCGGCCCGATGTGCCAGGTGCTGGCGGCGATCAGCTCGCGGCGCTCGTACAGGTAGCCGGCGAAGAACAGAGCGAGCAGGATCTTGGCGAACTCGCCGGGCTGGAAGTTGATCGGCCCGACGCGCACCCAGATCCGCGCGCCACCCACGCTGCGGCCGAGGCCGGGCACGAGTGGGATCAGCAGCAGACCTGCGCCGAGCACGAAGAACGTCCACTTGTAACGGGCCAGATCGGGAGGGCGCTGGACGATGAGCAGCGTCGCGACGTAGGCCGCGATCGCGATGAAGCTCCACAGCGTCTGCAGCCCGGCGAGGTGGTCGTCGAGCCGGGTGATCATCACGTACCCGATCCCGTGCAGCATCGCCGCGAGTGGCAGCAGTGTTGCATCAGCGCCGCGGGCCATCAGCCGCGTCGCCAGGTGGGCGATGAGCAGCAGCCCGAGCAGGATCACGAAGAACGGCACGATCGTCGGTGGGATCGTCGAGTTCTTGCCGAGCGACGCCAGCACGTACGCGCCGGTGGTGATGACCCCCGCCATGATCACCAGACCGAGTTCGGTGCTGCGGCGAGACAGCGGATGCATCAGGGACCCGACGGAACGGTGGTGGTGGTCTCTGCGGTCGAGCTGCCGGTGGCAGCTGTGGTCGGCACGGTGGTCGTCGCCGCAACGCTCGTGGTGGTGACCACGACGGTGGTGGTCGTCGTCGGCGGGGCCACGAGCTGCAGGTTGGTGACGGCTTCGTCGACGGTGTCGAAGACGACATGTTGCTCGATCTGCGCGATCGCGGCCGCGGGCAACGAGCTGCGTTCGAGCGCGGTCACCTGGTTGACCGTCGGGTGGAACCAGAGGAAGGGTTCGGGCTGGCCCTTGTAGACCACCACGGTGTCGCCCTTGAAGCCCACGTAGTAGCCGCTGCGCTCGTGCACGGAGATCAGCGTGACCGTGACGATCACGATGGCCGCGAGCACGACGATGAAGAGCGCCAGCCCACCGGTGAGGCGCCGCCGGCGCGGCTTGGACGTGACCGTCTTCGGTGCGGGCATCGGCTCCGGGGTCGATGCGGCCTGCGGCGCGGGCATCGGCTCGGTGGGCGCTTGCATCGACGCCGCGGCGGGCAGCGACGGTGCCGGGATGGGCGGGTCCTCGATGTCGGGCCCGGCTCCGGGCAGCGGTGCAGCCGGCGGCGGCATCGTGGGCATCGTCGACGGATCGCGTGACGCGATGAACGAAGCGCCGGCGGCCAGGCCGGGCGCCGCATCGCCGTTGCCGCTTGGCGCCGTCGGCGGCGCGAGCGTGTTCGACTCCCAGATCGGCACAGCTGTTGTCGCCCAGCTCGGATCGATCGGCATTTCCCCGGTGGGATCCGGCGGGTCGGCGCCGTCGAGGACGTCGAGCACGACCACGGTGACGTTGTCGCGCCCGCCGTGACGGTTGGCGAGATCGACCAGTTGCTGGGAGAGCGATTGTGGATCTTCGACCGACGCGACGAGATCGAGGATCTCGTCGTCGGGCACCTCGTCGACCAACCCGTCGCTGCACAGCACGAACCGGTCGCCGCGCACGATCGGCAGCGTCCACATGTCGGTGCGAACGCTGGGCTCGATGCCGAGCGCGCGCGTCACGATGTTGCGGCGGGGGTGCGTGCGCGCCTCCTCGATGGTGATGTGCCCGGTGGCGACGAGCTCCTGCACGTAGCTGTGATCCACCGTCACCCGCTGCAGGCGTCCGAGGCGGAAGCGGTACGTGCGCGAGTCGCCCACGTTCAACAGCACCAGCTGCTCGGGTTGGTCGCCCTGCGCGTTGAGCACCGCAAGTGCCGTCAGCGTGGTGCCCATCCCGCTCTTGGTGGCGTCCACTCGAGCCGCCCCGTGGATCGCAGCGTTGACCTCGTTGACGACAGCGACCGCGTAGTCCTCGTTGACCGAGCCGTTGGCGAGCCGGTCGCGGATGATGCTGGCGGCCAGCGCGCTGGCGACCTCGCCCGCCTGGTGCCCACCCATGCCGTCGGCGACGGCGAACACCATCGGCTCGGCGACGAACGTGTCCTCGTTCTCGGATCGGACACGACCCGGGTTGGTGGTGGCACCCCAGCGCAGCTCGGGCATCAGTTGGCCTCCAAGACGGTGCTGCCGATCTGGATGCGGTCGCCCTTCTGCAATGCCGTCGCCACCGTGAGTCGAGTGCCGTTCACGTAGGTGCCATTCGTGCTGCCGATGTCCTCGATGATGACGTTGCCGGCGTCGTTGAAGACACGAGCATGGATCTGGGACACGAACGTATCGTCCGGAACGCTGACGGTGCAGCCAGGAGCGCGGCCGAAGGTGATCTCGTGGGCCACGCTGATCGCCGTGCCCTTGCTGGCACGTGGTTCCAGCACGATCAACCGGGCGATCCCGCCGCGCTTGACCTTCGCACCGCGACCGCTCTGCGGTTGGATGATCGGCGCACTGACCGCGGGTGGTGCGCCCTCGGCACCGCGCGTCATCGCCGCGGCGCGCGGGCCGCGCACCTCGCTCCAGACGGCCCACAGCACACGCGCGAAGAAGAGGTACAGCAGCGCCAGCAGCGCGAGCTTGAAGATGTTCAGCAGCGAATCACTCATGCCGGGTCGGTCACCTCTCGCGACGTCAGCTGGCCTCGAAGCGGATGTGCGTGCCACCGAAGCTGACGATGTCGCCGTCCACCAGGGTGTGCTCGCCGATGATCCGCGTGCCGTTGACCTTCGTACCGTTCGTCGAACCGAGGTCGGCGACGACGAAGTTGCGGCCCGCAGACCGGAACTCGGCGTGACGTCGGCTCACGTTCGCATCGTTGAGCGAGATGGTGGACTCTGGAAGCCGGCCCACCGTGAACACCTGCCCGGTCAGCGCCATCCGTTCGCCGGAGGGCATCACCAGCGTGCCGACGCCGCCGCCACCTTGGGCCTCGCGCATGGCGGACACGATCCCGAACCGACCGGCCTTGGCTTGCTCGTCGACCAGCAGGCTGACCGACACGGGCCCCATGAAGTGGTAGCCCTCTTCGCGGGCGTGCTCGCGAGCGGCCTCGCCGAGCTCGGTGACGAGTGCCGCTTCGATGTCGGCGAAGCCGGCGTGGTCGCGCGGGCTGATGTGGAACTGGAAGTGGTTGGGCACGATCCGCCGGCCCTTGACGTCGACGGATCGGTGATCGTCCATCTCACGCACGAGTCGTCGACCCAGCTCGATCGGTCGGATGCTGCTCTTGCCGGAACGCGAAAACACACCCTCGACCATACGCTCTACACCGTGCTCGAACGACTGCAATCCCATGTCGGTCGAAAGAGTAGTGGCCGTACCGGCTGATCCCGTGCGCGGTGTTCCATGCCGCCCGGTGCCCGGTTCCACCCGTGGACAATGCTCTGTTCGGGTGGTCCTCGCAGGTGAGGTACCGTTCTTCTCGTTCCTGGCGGGATGGGGGGTGGTCCACATGTGGCGTCGTCGGATGGTGGTCATGGCGTTGGTCGCGACCTCGGTGGTCCTGCCGGTCCTGTGGGCGCAGACGGGGTCCGCAGCTGATCCCGTCGTGCAGACCTTCCACGGTCTGACGCCCGCGCGATTGCTCGACACGCGTGCCGGGCAGTCGACCATCGACGGGCAGTCGTTGGGTGGCGGGGCCGTCGGTCCGGCTGCGACCATCGACGTGCCCGTGCTCGGCCGCGGAGGGGTGCCCACGTCGGGCGTCGGCTCGGTGGCGTTGAACATCACGGTTGCGGGTCCGACCTCGTCCGGCTTCGTCACCGCGTACGCGACGGCTCAGGACCGGCCCACGGCCTCCAACCTGAACTTCACGCCGGGTCTGGTCGTGGCGAACATGGCCATCGTCGCGATCGGAGACGGTGGTCAGATCGAGCTCTACAACAGCGCTGGGAACACCGACCTGATCGTGGACGTGCTCGGGTGGTTCCCGTCGGGCGCGTCCTACAAAGGCCTCAACCCGGCGCGCCTGCTCGACACACGTGCCGGCCAACCCACGATCGACGACCAGTTCGAGACGGGCACACCGGTGGCCGGTGGGACGTCGATCGATCTCTCCGTGCTCGGCCGCGGCGGATTGCCGTCGACGAAGGTCGGCTCGGTCGCCCTGAACGTGACCGTCGCCGGGGCCACGGCTGGTGGCTTCGTCACCGTGTTCCCCACCGGGGGGACGCGGCCGACGGCGTCCAACCTCAACTTCGTAGCCGGCCAAGTTGTGCCGAACATGGTCATCGTGCCGGTCGGTGCCAGCGGACGGATCACGCTCTACAACAGCAACGGCAGCACCGATCTCGCCGTCGACGTGCTCGGCTGGTTCCCGACCGGCACCTCCTACACCGGTCTCAACCCCGCCCGCCTGCTCGACACGCGGTCGGGTCAGCCAACGGTGGACGCGCAGTACCAGGGCTTCGGCGCGGCCGGAACCGCTGGGCAGATCGACGTACCGATGTTGGGTCGCGGGGGAGTTCCGGCCAGCGGAGTCGGAGCCGTCGCGTTGAACGTCACCGCGACCGGTCCCACGGCGAGCTCCTTCATCACGGTGTTCCCCACCGGGGCGGGCCGACCGACGGCTTCGAACATCAACCTCACTCCGGGCGCAACCGTGCCGAACATGGTCATCGTCAAGATCGGCACCGGCGGGATGGTCAGCCTGTTCAACCAATCCGGCAACACAGATCTGATCGTCGATGTGCTGGGCTGGTTCCCGCTCGACTCGACCGATGGCGGCGGCGGATCGACCAGCACCTCCCCTGGTGGCTCGACGACCACGGCCGCCCCGACCACCACCACGACCGTGCCGGTCCCCGGGCCGACCGAGTTGGTGAGCGTCGCCAACACGGCGCCGCCCGGCAACGGTGACTCGAAGACTGCGGCAGTGTCCGGTGACGGCCGCTACGTGGCCTTCACGTCCGATGCGACCAACCTGATCGGTGCCGGGGGTGATGCCAACGGCAAGACCGACGTGTTCCTGCGCGATCGCCAGACCGGCACGACGACGCGCGTCAGCGTCTCGACCGGTGGCGTCGCGGGCAACGGGAACTCGGACAGCCCGGCGATCTCGTTCGACGGCCGGTACGTCGTGTTCCGTTCGTTCGCGACCAACCTCGTCGGTGCTGCCACCGATGGTGCGGGCGACATCTTCATGCGTGACACCACGAGCGGCAAGACGTTCGAGGTCAGCGTGGCGGTGGGCACGACCACCGATGGCAACGGTGTGTCGTCGCAACCGACGGTCTCTGGAGACGGCACCTCGGTGGCGTTCCGTTCCACCGCCACCAGCCTCGGGTTGGGACACACCACGGGCCACACCGACATCTACCGGATGAACATCTCCGGCATCACGGTCCCGAGCGGCCAGTGGGTGACGGCGCCGATCACTGCCGGGGCGACCGGGGACGCCTCACAGCCGTCGCTCTCGTTCGACGGGTCGGCGGTGGCGTTCACGTCTGCTGCCGCGAACCTCGTCGCGTCCGACACCAACGGCAAGACCGATGTGTTCAGGCTCCGGAGCGGCTCGGTCCTGCGGATCAGCAAGACCAACAGCAACGGTCAGTCGAACGGCGACTCGAGCAGTCCATCGATCTCCGGCAACGGCAACCTCGTCGCGTACCAATCCGACGCCACCAACCTCGCGCCGGGACTGGACTTCGACACGACGACGGACATCTTCGTCGCCGACATCGACGTCGATGTCCTGAACGACACGCTCTACGTCTCCTCCGCTCGGAACGGCAACGCATCGAACGGCGACTCGATGACGCCGTCGATCTCTCGCGATGGGCTGACGATCGCATTCGCTTCAGACTCCTCCAACCTGGTCGCCGGTGACACCAACAGTGCGCGCGACATCTTCGTGGGCAGCGTGGCGGGTCAGTCGACGTTCCGCGCCTCGGTCGGTACCGGCAACGTGCAGGCCAACGCCGACTCTCACAACGCGGCCATCTCCCCGAATGGTCGTTACCTGGCCTTTGACTCGATCGCCACGAACATCGGCACCGACGCGAACGCGACCGCCGACGTCTTCATCCGCGACGACGGTGCGTGATCATCTCGTGTTGGGTGCAGATGGCGGACTTGCTACCGTGTGGGCTTCCACTCGGGCGAGTGGCGGAATAGGCAGACGCGCTGGCTTCAGGTGCCAGTATTCGAAAGGATGTGGGGGTTCAAGTCCCCCCTCGCCCACGTGAGGCC
>JAOBWO010000324.1 GCA_025463415.1 Acidimicrobiales bacterium
CCGTTGGCGTGCTCGACGTGGAACGTCGCCGGCGAGATCGACAAGGGCATCAGCGGCCCCAACGTCGCGGCCGTGCACTTCTTCTTCGAGTCGATGGAGCAGATGCAGACAGCGCTCGGCGAGCCGGGCACGGCAGAGATCATGGCCGACGTCGCCAACTACACGAACATCACGCCGGTGATGCAGATCAGCGAAGTCGTCTGAGTCGAGCCGACTGCTCGGCGACCTGGCCGCGTCGGGAGGTCTTCCCGCGGCTGCCGCTAGATCGAGGTCGCGGTCGACGTCGACGGCGTCGCGGTCGACGACCCCACGTCTGGCTCAGCGCTCGAACAGCCGGTGATCCGGTACGAGCAGCGTGTGTCGCCGCTGAGCACGTGTTGCTCGCGCGTCACGACGACCTCTGGTCCGAGCACTGCTCGGAAGACCTCGAGCTCGGATCGACAGAGGCCCTGGCACTCGGTGGCGGCCACGCAGATCGGGCAGTGGTGCTCGATCAGGAGCAGGTCGTCGTGGTCGGCGACGACCTCGGCGAGGTAGCCCTCTTCGGTGCGCCGATCGGCGAGCATCCGCACGCGCACCCCGACCGGTTGGTCGCCGAGCGCTGCCCCGTAGCTCGCCGTTTGATCTGCAGCTCGCCGGTCGATCACCTGTTGCAGCGCATCCTCGCCGAGGGTCGCGCGGATCGAGCCGATCAGCTCGACGGTCAGCTCGCCGTGACGATCAGGGAACAGCTCCTGGCTCAGTGACGTCGTCCGCCACCGGATCGCCGGTCGCCCCCGGCCGACGATCGGCCCCTCGAAGCGCTCGACGAGTCCGGAGTGCTCCAGCGCGTCGAGGTGTTGGCGCACCGCAGTGGTCGTCGTGCTGAACTGCTCGGCGAGATCCTGAGCCGTGGCAGATTCGGCGCGCTTGAGCACCTCGATGATGCGTCGCTTCGCGTCGGACAGATCGGCCACCGGGGCTGAGTCTAACGGATTGAATAAGCGGCCACTTCGCTAATGAGAGTGGTCGAGCTCGGCCAGCTCCGTGGCGAGGTTCGATCGCGCCATGGCTTCGCGCTCACGTGCCATCGTGGGCGTGGAGTAGATCTGAGCGCGGTCCAGGAACGAGCGGAGCACTGTGGAGCGACCGATGCGCCAGGCGCTCTCGTCGACGAATTCGTATTCGAAGCGGACACCCGCGACGTAGCGACGGTAGGCGTCCGGCTCAGCACCCAGGATCGCGAGATCCGCGTCGAGCAGGACCTCGGCCTCCGGTGACTCGGCGTCGTGCGTCGCTGTCGCCAGGATGAGCGTTCGCACCCGGGCGCGCCGCGTCGCGGACCAACCAACTTCGATCAGCGCCTCGTCGGCGACGTCGGCGCTGTCCGCCTCGTTCGTGCTCGACCGCGGGTCGTAGACGATGTCGTGGAACAGGGCCGCGACGCGGATCTCCTCGAGGTGCTCGGTGTCGATGCTCATCACCTGCCCGAGCGCATCGACGTGGTGCACCACCCAGGCCGCGTGCTCGGCCGTGTGATAGCGGCGATGCGGCTCCGCATGGCGGTCGACCAGCAGCTGCTCGATCGACGGGTGGCTGGTGCCGGCCGCCTCTCGCCAGGTGGCGCGTAGCTCGTCGTCGGCCGAGATCATCGCGGTCACCGTAGACCCGTACGCTGCACGGGTGAGGTTCGTGTCGTGACCGTGCTGATCGACGAACCGATGTGGTGGCACCGGGGGAGGAAGTGGTCGCACCTGGTCAGCGACGCCACCCTCGACGAGCTGCACACCTTCGCGCAGGGAGTCGGCATTCCACGGCGGGCGTTCCAGGGCGATCACTACGACGTGCCGCAGGAGTACTACGACGACATGGTGGCGGCGGGCGCAGCGCCGACGCCGAGTCGCGAGCTCGTCCGCCGGCTGCGGGCCGCGGGGCTGCGGTTGTCACCAGCGGCGCGTCGCGCCGCGATCGGTGGCGATCAGCCCAGCCAACCGTAGGCGTGGGTGGGCGTGATGCTCAGCACCGTTCGACGATCCGCCACCATCGCCCGTCGGTACTCGTCCCAGTCGGGGTGCTCGCCGATCAGGGCGCGGTAGAGCGACATCAACGACTCGACTGTGCTGTCGCTTGGGTCGGCGGCGACCGGCGCCAGCGACGCGTCGCCGTCGATGACTGCGTAGGCCATGAAGTCGGCGCGACCGACGTACAGCGATGCGCGGGCATCGCGCCGGAGGTTGGCGTACTTGGCCCGATCGGCGGTGATCGACACGCGGATCACGCCGTCGTCGGCGACCGCGTAGGAGATGTTCGAGAGCTGCGGACGGCCGTCGCGCTTGATGGTGGTGAGCACGCCGTTGCGGGTCGTGCGGGCGAACTCCAGGGCTGCTGCGATGTCCATGACGGCGACGGTAGCCTGCTCGCATGTCGGACATCTCCACACCCATGGCTCTCGACGCTGGCGGCGATCCGCGCAGCGATGTGTTCAACCGCCTGCTCAAGAACCGCGTGATCCTCCTGGGCAGCGATGTGAACGACGACATCTCCAACCAGCTGTGCGCACAGCTGCTGTACCTCGAAGGCGAAGACCCGAACGCTGACATCTGGCTGTACATCAACAGCCCCGGAGGATCGGTCACCGCCGGCCTGGCGATCTACGACACGATGCAGTTCGTGTCGTGTGACGTCGCCACGGTGTGCATGGGCATGGCGGCCAGCATGGGCCAGTTCCTGCTCACCGCCGGTGCTCCCGACAAGCGGTTCACGCT
>JAOBWO010000328.1 GCA_025463415.1 Acidimicrobiales bacterium
CGGGGCAGATCATCCCGGCTGAGATCGTCCGTCAGATGTGCACCAACGCCAACCTCGTCCGACTCCTCACCTCCAACTCGGTCCCACTCGACATGGGCCGATCACAACGACTCGCCACCGACGACCAATTCAAAGCCTTGTTGGCTCGTGATGGTGGCTGCCGGTTCGAGGGCTGCAACATGCCCGCCGACTGGTGCCAGGTCGACCACATCCACGAATGGACAGCACAAACCGGCCCAACAGATCTTCATTTGCTGGTCTTGTGGTGCGTGTACCACCACAGCTTCAGACACCGACCCGACGTCCACCTCCACGGCGACGCCAACAACCTGTCGATCACACTCCCCGACGGACGCACCATGCCGCTCCCCGCACGCGGACCCACCTCGCAACGGACAGCAGCGTGAACTTGCGCCGACGACCTCGACCATGATCGCGGGTCGGCCGCGCGGTAGAAAGTCCGATGACAGGGCCAGTTGCCTTTCGATCCGTCACCCCCATTGGTAAGGACGCCAGATGACAGTTCTCGATGCCGATCTGTTCCTTCCCGACCCGGTCCGACGCGAGGTCAAGTACACGGTGATCTCGGTCGACGACCACGTCGTCGAGCCGCCGCATCTGTTCGAGACGTACATGCCCGCGGCGTTGCGCGCGCGTGGGCCGCAGATCGTCGAGGCGGCGAACGGCGCCCAGGTGTGGGAGTTCGAGGGCACGATCTACTCCCAGGTCGGGATGAACGCGGTGGCGGGCCGACGACCGGAGACGGTGAAGTTGGAGCCGTTCCGGTTCGAGCAGATGCGCCCCGGCTGCTACGACGTGCACGCCCGCGTCGCCGACATGGATCTCGGTGGCATCTGGGCGATGCTGAACTTCCCGTCGATGATCACCGGGTTCTGCGGGCGGGTCTTCGCCCACGCGAAGGATGTCGAGGTCGGCAAGGCAGCGGTCAAGGCGTGGAACGACTGGTTGTGGACCGAGTGGTTCCAGGCCTACCCGGAGCGGATCATCGCATGCGGCATCGTCTACCTCACCGATCCCGTCGAGGCAGCCGCCGAGATCCGTCGCAACGCGGCGCGAGGGTTCACCTCGGTGACTCTGCCCGAGCGGCCACACGCGATCGGACTGCCGAGCCTGTGGGACCGTGAGCACTGGGATCCGATCATCCAGGCATGCGTCGACACCGACACCGTCATCTCGTTGCACGTCGGCAGCTCCGGCGGGTATGCATCGCCGCCTGGGTCGCCGTCGCTGCAGATCGGCGCCACGATGTTCGGCCAGTTGTCGTTGGGCGCATGCGCCGAGTGGCTCTGGTCGGGCTATCCGAAGGACCACCCCACGCTGAAGATCGCGATGAGCGAGGGCGGCATCGGCTGGGTGCCGATGCTGATCGATCGGCTCGACAACATCATCGATCGGTCCGGCTACGGCCTCGGGTGGGCCGAACGACCGTCCGACGTGCTGCGCCGCAACTTCTGGTTCTGCACCCTGGACGACCCGTCCACGATCGCACTCCGACACGTGATCGGCGTCGAGAACATCATGGTCGAGACGGACTACCCGCACGGCGACGGCACGTGGCCCGACACCCAGGCGGTGATCGAGCGCTACTGGGGCGGCATCCCCGACGACGAGCTGCGGATGATGTGTAGCGGCAACGCGTCGAAGCTCTATCGCTGCCCACTTCCGGCGGTGGTGCTGCCATGAACTTCACGCCGACGGCCGACAAGCTGATTCCCGACTTGTCGCCACGCGAGGAGATCGTCCTCCTTGCGCGCACGCTCTGGCGAGAGGGCTACAACGATCACCTCGCCGGCCACATCACCATCAACCTCGGCGACGGCACGCTGCTCTGCAACCCGTGGCTGTTGACGTGGGACGAGATCCGGCCACGCGACATCATCCGCATTGATCTCGACGGCAAGCTCGTCGAGGGTGACTGGCCGGTGCCGCTCGGCATCCCCTTGCATCTGGAGCTCCATCGCGCCCGACACGACGTGCGCGTCGCAATGCACAGCCATCCGCTGTACGGCACGGTGTGGAGCGACATGGGTGAGGTGCCGCCGGCGATGGACCAGAGCTCGAACCTCGGTGGCGGGGGCGATCTCGTGCTCGTCGCGGAGTACGGCGGGTCCGTCGACAGCGCCGGCGCGGCTCGTCAGGCCGTCGATGCGATGGCCGGCGCAGAGCTGGCGTTGCTGGCCGGACACGGCGTGTTCGTGCTCGGCTCCACCGTGCGGGCGGTGCACCAGCGGGCGGTCGCGCTCGAGCAGCGATGCCAGCATGCGTGGATGGTCCGTGCCGCAGGTGGCGAGCTGAGCTCGCCGCTGCCGGCCTGGTTCGTCGACCGCTCGCGCAACAGCGACGGCAACGGCTTCCGCGGGTTCTGGGAGGCGATGGTCCGCGCCGAGCTGCGCGCCGACCCGACCCTGCTCGACGAACTGGGTCTCGACGAGACGGGGCCGGACGAGACGGGGTTGGACGAGCGCAGGCTCGACGTCCACTGATGGCCGCCTTCTCCGGGATCCGCGTGATCGACCTCTCCTCGGGCATCGCCGGCGGGTACTGCACGAAGGTGCTCGCCGACGTCGGGTTCGACGTCATCAAGGTCGAGTCGCCGGCAGGGGATCACCTCCGCCACTGGTCGGCGTCCGGATCCGTGGGCACGGATGGTGACAGCGACGGTGCTCTGTTCCGGTACCTGCACACGTCCAAGCGCAGCGTCGTCACCGACGCCACGACATCGAGCGGACGTGCGGCGATCCTGGAGCTCGTCCGCGGCGCTGCCATCGTCATCGAGAACTGGCGGCCGGGCGTCGTCGAGTCGCTCGGGCTCGGCATCGACGATCTGCGCGAGGTCGCCCCAGCCGTCTCGCTGGTGTCGATGTCGGCGTTCGGTCGCGGTGGGCCGAAGTCTGCTCTGGCCGCCAACGAGTTCACGGTGCAGGGATGGTCGGGCTCGATCTCCACCCGCGGCACGCTGGACCGTCCGCCGCTCACGGCCGGGGGAGCAACCGGCGAATGGGCCACCGGCATCTTCGGCGCGCTGGCGGCGGTGACGTTCCTGCAGCAGTCGGTTCTGAGCGGCCGGGGCGACCACCTCGACGTTTCGATGTTGGAAGCGCTGATGCTCACCCACACCACCTATTCGCCGCTCTTTGCGTCGTACCTCGGTCAGCGCGGCGTGCCCAACGTGCGCACGATCGAGCTGCCGTCGATCGAGCCGGCCAGTGACGGATGGGTCGGGTTCTGCACGGTCAGCGGCCAGCAGTTCGCCGACTTCGCGACGCTCATCGGTCATCCCGAGTGGGGTGACGACCCCGTCATGCGCCTGCAGAACGGCCGTGTCACCCGGTCGGCCGAGTTCCGCGGCGCGGTGGCTGCGTGGACGAGCACGCGCACCGTGGACGAGATCGTCGAGGAGGCGACGCTGTGGAGGATCCCCGTCGTGCCGATCGGCAACGGCGTCACGATCCCGCAGCTGGAGCAGTTCGCCGCGCGGGGCATCTTCGTCGGCAACCCCCGCGGCGGGTTCCTGCAACCGGACGTCCCGTACCGCTTCGGCGACATCGCACCGCGACCGTTCACACCGGCACCACACCTCGGTGAGCACGAGGGAACGATCGAGCCGGCATCGCCGCCGACGTTCCCGGGCCGCACCGCGTGGTCGGCGGCCGACCCCGCTGCCGACAAGCCGCTGCGTGGCCTGCGCATCGCCGACTTCACCGCCTACTGGGCGGGCCCGTTCGCCTCGCAGTGGTGCGCGACCATGGGTGCCGACGTCATCCACGTCGAATCGCCGACCCGGCCGGACGGCATGCGCACCGCGACGACGAAGCCGTTGAGCGAAGAGCTCTGGTACGAGTGGGGGCCGGTCTTCGCCTCGGCCAACACCGACAAGCGCGGCATCGCGGTCGATCTCACGACACCGGAAGGTCGTGACATCGCGCTGCGGCTGATCGCCGAGTTCGACGTCGTCATCGAGAACTTCTCGCCCAGGGTGATGCCCGGTTTCGGACTTGGCTGGGAGGATCTCTCGGCGGTCCGTCCCGACCTGATCATGGTCCGCATGCCGGCGTTCGGTCTGTCTGGTCCGTGGGTGGACCGCACCGGGTTCGCCCAGACGACGGAGCAGATCTCGGGCATGGCCTGGCGCACCGGGTTCGCCGACGGACAACCGCTGCTGCCCCGCGGCGCATGCGATCCGCTCGCGGGAGCACACGCGATGGTGGCGCTGATGGCCGCGCTCGAACACCGCCGTCGCACGGGGCGAGGCCAGCTCGTCGAGGCAACGCTCGTCGAGGCCGCGCTGAACGTCGCCGCCGAGGTGGTCATCGAGCAACAGGCCTACGGGCAGACGCTCGGGCGGATCGGCAACCGCGCCCACGACGTCGCCCCACAGGGTTGCTACCGGTGCCGGTCCATCGACGGCGACACCGAGCGTTGGGCGTGCATCTCCATCGAATCGGACGCGCAGTGGGAGGCGCTCAAGAACGGGCTGGGCCGTCCCGAGGCCTTGGACGACGTCACGTTCTCGACGGTTGCCGGCCGTCAGCAGGGCCACGACCGCATCGACGATGTGATCGCGCAGTTCGCCGAGCGTTGTGATCGTGACGAGTTGGTCGAGATGCTCACGTCCCTCGGTGTCGTCTGCAGTCCGGTGTGGCCGGCACGCTGCCTGGACGAGCTCGACCAACCGCATGCGCGCGGTTTCATGGAGACCGTCGACCGGGCCGTGGTCGGCGCGCACGAGCTGTGGGGCATGCCGGTCCGGCCGCTCGAACGTCAGCCCTGGACGTGGACCGAACGACCGTCGCCCACCCTCGGCGAGCACAACGACGAGATCCTCGGCGGTCTGCTCGGCATCGACGAGGCCGAACGCGCTCGCCTCGAGGAGGCCGGCATCATCGGCCGGCGCTGGCTGACACGTTGATCGGTCCCTGAGGACCGATCAACTCGTCGGGGGCTTGGTGCCGGCAACCCGTTGGCTGTAGCGCTGCATGTACTCGATCACCTCGGGCTCGCGCGCGCCCAGCTCCTGGTTGCGGTTCTCCAGCGCGACGGCCGCGCCGAGGCTGGATGCGTCGAGGTTGTGCCACATCACCTC
>JAOBWO010000351.1 GCA_025463415.1 Acidimicrobiales bacterium
CTCAGTACTTCTTCCGTTCGCTGGTGGTGCGTCGTCGATGCGAGATCAACGGGGCCGCGCCGCAGCCGAAAACGGCCACAGGCACGAGGTTCAATGCTAGCGGTGGGTCCTCCGTCTCGCACCGCACCGAGGCGTCGACGGAGCGACGGCCGACTACCGTGACCGGATGATCACGATCGAGCACCTGCCGTACGAGCACGATGCGGGTCTGGCTCCTGTGGGGCGGATCGGCCTGGTCATGCTGGCCTCCGACCACACGATCGAGGCCGAGATGCACGCACTGGTCGATCGCGTCCCCGGACTGGGCCTCTTCGGCAACCGGATCCGCAACGAGGACCAGATCACACCCGACACGCTGCGTGCGATGGCCCCACGGATCACGGCCACCGTCGACGAGATCCTGCCCGGCGGCCACCTCGACGTCGTCGCCTTCGCGTGCACGTCCGCCACGATGGCCATCGGCGAGGAGGGGGTGTTCGAGCGGATCCGAGCGGCACGGCCCGGCGTTGCGTGCACGACGCCCATCACCGGTGCCCTCGCCGCCTTCGCCGCGCTCGGCGTGCGACGGGTGGGCGTGCTGACTCCGTATCGCACGGACGTCAACGAGATCGTCGCCGCCTACCTCACCGCGCGCGGCATCGAGGTACCGGTGTTCGGATCCTTCAACGAAGAATCCGACGCTGCCGTC
Organism: Acidimicrobiales bacterium; assembly: GCA_025463415.1. Classification (GTDB taxonomy): domain Bacteria; phylum Actinomycetota; class Acidimicrobiia; order Acidimicrobiales; family Ilumatobacteraceae; genus WLMZ01. The sequence goes on from JAOBWO010000351.1 coordinate 689, forward strand.
AGCACGATCTCACCCGCCTCAGTCCGCTCCGGCGTGCTCCGTCTGCTCGAGACGGAGCCTGTCGAGGCCGTGTTCGTCTCGTGCACATCGGTCCGCCTCGCTCAGCACGTCGCTGAGCTCGAGCAGGAAGTCGGGCTTCCCGTCACGTCCTCGAACCTCGCGATGGCCTGGCACGCCATCCGCCTCGCGGGCGTCGCTGACGCCATCCCCGGGTTGGGCAGGCTGTTCCAGCACTGACCCGCGGGCCCGAGCCGGGCTCGGATGGGGTCACGTGAGCTTGTGAACGGCCTCTTCGGCCTTGTCGGCCGCCATGCCCACCTTGCTGTCCATGTTGTCCGGGAGCTTGTCCTTGGCCAACACCTCCGCCTTCTCGATGCCCTGCTCGACCTCGTCCTTGTGCTCGACGATCGCGTCTTTCACCTTGTCGAAAAGTCCCATGGCAGCTTCCTTCTCCCTGGTCTGTGTCGTTCCGGCCGATTCTGTCAGATCCGGCCGAGGACGGTCACGAGAACATGCGTCGCTGCGGCCGCTCCGAGCGCAGGCACGCCCACCGCTGCCGCCGTCGCTGCGTAGCGACGTGCGGAGATCGGATGCCCCAGTCGCCGCATCGTCGCCTGCCACAGCAGGGTCGACAGCGCGCCCGTCACCCACAGCGTCGGGCCGAGGTTGGCTCCCAGCAGCACGGCCCACACCCGCTCATGGTGGGCGTCGAGGCCGGGCAGCGTCACCAGCAGAGCGGGCAGGTTGTTGATCGCGTTCGCGCCGATTGCCACCACGCCCATGGTGGCAAGCTCGCCCGGGATGCCCCCGATCGAGAGCAGGCGATCGACCGGCAGGTGCGGTGCCGCCGCCGTGGCGAGCACCCCGAGCCCTGCGGCGAGCACGGCGGCGTGCACCGGGATCTGTCGCCATGGCACCACCCGCTGACGGACGGCCAAGACGACCAACGCGGCCGCAGCGATCGTCCACGCGGGAGCGCCGAGGCGCTCGCCGACCGTGAACCCGAGCAGCAACCAGATCACCACGATCGCACCGGCAACGAGCGCGTTGTCGCCCGGCGGCACGTCGCCGGTCGGCACGTCGTCAGGGGCGGCGTCTCGCGTGCGCGTCGGCGGCACGGAACGCGGTCCCCTGGCGATCTGCGCGAAGACCAGCCCGCCCACCGTGATCGATGCCAGCGAGGGCAGACCGAGATGGGCGATGAACGAGCCCGCGCCGAGATCGAGCCGATCCGCTGCGATCAGGTTGGTGAGGTTGGACACCGGCAACACCGACGAGGCGAGCGCCGCCTGGAGCGCAGGGATGAAGCCGAGCACCACCGGGTCCTGCCCCTGACGCTGGGCGATCCGCACGTACAGCGGCGTGAGCAGCACGACCGCTGCGTCGAGGTTGAAGACGATGGTGACGAGCGCGGCCAGCACCCACAACCCGACGACGAGGTGGCGGCCACCGTCGATCTTCTCGGCAAGCGCCGTGAAGAAGCCCGACCGGTCGAGCAGCACAGCCAGCGGCACAGCCAGCAGGAGGAACAGCACTGCGCCCGTCAGGTCGTGTGTTGCAGTGCGCGCATCGCGTAGCGGGATCACACGTGCGACGAGCGCGATGATTGCGAGCACCGCGGGGCCGGCCCAACCGGGCATCCGCCGCCACGGGACGACGGCGACCACACTGCCGGCGATCAGGAGTGCAACCTGAGCCGCGGCCATCGGCGAAGCGTTCCCTACGGAGCGAAAACGAAACCACCCGCCCTGACGGGCGGGTGGTTCAGAACGATGCGCGACGTGCGCCGGTGGTCACCAGCGGTAGTGGGCGAACGCCTTGTTGCTCTCGGCCATCTTCTGCATGTCGTCGCGACGCTTGACGGCGGCACCGAGGCCGTTGGCGGCATCGAGGATCTCGCCGGCGAGGCACTCGGCCATCGTCTTCTCACGAAGCTTGCGGCTGAAGTCGACCAACCACCGGATGGACTGCGTGTTCGACCGACGCGGCTTGACCTCGACGGGCACCTGGTACGTGGCGCCACCCACGCGGCGGCTGCGGACCTCGAGCGGGGGCTTGATGTTCTCGATCGCGCGCTTGAGGGTGGCCACCGGCTCGGCGCCGGTCTTCTCCTCGACCATCTTCAGTGCGTCGTAGACGATCTTCTCGGCGATGCTGCGCTTGCCGTGCAGCATGACCTTGTTGGTGATCTGCGACACGAGCAACGACCGATAGATCGGGTCGGGCATGATTTCGCGGCGCTCAGCGGGTCCTTTACGAGGCA
>JAOBWO010000375.1 GCA_025463415.1 Acidimicrobiales bacterium
GCTACGTCGGGTTCTCGCTGCTGCGTGAGCTCTCCCGACGACGGCAGAATGTCGCCGCCACGCCGCTCAGCATCGTCGCCCTCAAGTCCTTCGTGCTGCTCGCGGTCGGGGGCATCGCCGTCTGGCAGTTGAGCGCGAAGCGTGGCAACAACCTGCGCGGCGTGCCGGTCGTGGTGCCGATCGTCGTCGCCCTCGTGATCATCCTGTCGTTCGTGCTCGGCCGCACGGCCTGGGGCCGGCACCTCTACGCCGTCGGCGGCAACACCGAAGCCGCCCGCCGGGCAGGCATCAACGTGGCCCGGATGAAGATGTCTGCCTTCATCGTCTGCTCCCTGCTGTAGTGCATCGCGGGCATCGTCCTCGCCTCACGCCTCAACTCGGTCGACCCGCAGACCGGAGGCAACGACACCCTGCTCATCGCCGTCGGCGCGGCCGTCATCGGCGGCACGAGCCTGTTCGGCGGCCGTGGCCGGATCGTCAACGCAGTCCTCGGCGGCCTCGTGTTCGCCCTGATCAACAACGGCCTCCCGCTGCTGAAGAAGATCCACGGGATCGACTTCTCCGCCGCCGGCCCGAAGTTCATCGTCAACGGCCTGATCCTGCTCCTGTTCGCCTCGATCGACGCCACCTCCCGCCGCCGAGCCGCCGCCAACTGACACCCCCTCCGCACCCCCAGGTTCCGCGCAAACAAAAGGCCCCCAGGACGCTGGTTTCACTGCGAACAACAGCAAGCACTTTCGCCCCCCGGGAGTGCTTGCTATTGTTCGCAGTGAACGACGCGCTCTGGGGGACTTTCGTTTGCGCGGAACTTGGGGTCAGGCGCGGGCGGCGCGGATGGCGTTCCACACCCGGTTCGGGGTGCACGGCATGTCGATGTGCCGCACGCCGAGGTAGGAGACCGCGTCGACGACAGCGCTCTGCACCGCGGGGGTCGCGCCGATCGTGCCGCTCTCGCCGATGCCCTTCGCGCCGAGATCGTTCAGCGGCGTCGGCGTCTCGGCGTGCACGGTCTGGAAGCTGGGCAGCTCGGCCGCCGACACGATGCCGTAGTCGGCGAAGTTGGACGTGAGCGGGTTGCCGTACTCGTCGTACACCACCTCTTCGAAGAGTGCCTGGGCGATGCCCTGCGCCAAGCCGCCGTGGACCTGGCCCTCCGCCAGCAAAGGGTTGATGATCTTGCCGGCGTCGTCGACCGCGACCAGTTGACGCAGGGTGGACTGACCGGTCTCGATGTCGAGCTCGACGACGGCGAGGTGGGCGCCGGACGGGAACGTGCCACCGCGTTGGGTGAAGTCACCCTCGCCGAACAGCGGGCGTGCGTCGAGCACGGCAGCGGTGGCGACCTCGATCCACGTGCGGCAGATCGAGGGAGTGCCGGCGACGTGGAACTGGCCGTCTTCGAGCACCACGTCCGCGACGTCGGCCTCGAGCAGTTGGGCCGCGACCTCGCGAGCTTGGTCGGCGACCAGACCAGCGGCGCGCATCACGTTCGTGCCTCCCAGCTGCACCGAGCGGGACCCGCCGGTGACCTGGCTGGAGCGGACGAGGTCGGTGTCGCCGTGGACGACGGTGATCCGCTCGAACGGGACGCCGAGCCGATCCGCGACGAGCATCGCCCATGTGGTGCGATGACCCTGCCCGTACGGCGTGGTGCCCGTGATGATCGTGACATCGACTTCGGCGCTGCCGTCGGCGGCGGGCGCGATGCGCACCTCGCCGAGCTCGCTGCCGCCCTGCCCCGCGGTGATCTCGACGTAGACCGACACACCGATGCCGAGCTGGACGGTGTCGCCCGCGTCTCGGCGACGTTGCTGTTCCGCGCGAAGTGCGGGGTAGTCGACCGCGGCGAGCAGCTTGTCGAGCCCTCCCTCGTAGTCGCCGCTGTCGTAGGTGGTGCCGGTGGCGGTGGTGAACGGAAACCTGTCAGCGGCGATCAGGTTCTTGCGCCGCACCTCGACGGGGTCCATGCCGATCTCGCGCGCGAACAGGTCCATCGCCCGTTCGATCGCTGCCGCGGCCTCGGGCCGCCCCGCACCCCGGTAGGCGATCGTCGGCACCGTGTTGGTCAGCACCGACGTGGAATCCGCAGACGAGTTCGGGATGTCATAGACACCCGTCAGCATCGTGCGCGTCATGAACGGCAGGAAGGAGCCCATGCGCGGATAGGCCCCGGCGTCCTGGCGCACGGTCAGCTGGTACGCCGTCACCCGCCCGTCGCGGTTCCCGCCGATCTCGATGTGCTGCAGTTGGGCGCGTCCGTGGCCGAGCCCGTTCATCCCCTCGCTCCGGGTCTCCGTGTACCGCACCGGGCGGCCGACCGCGCGGGCCAACCACGGCAGCAGCTGATCTTCCGGGTAGGTGAACGCCTTCGCACCGAACCCTCCCCCGACGTCCGGCGTGATCACGTGGACCTGGCTCTCGTCGAGCCCGTACCACTCGCACAGCTTGGCCTGCACCGGGTGGGCGCCCTGGCACGCCTGCCAGTGGGTCAGCCGGCCATCGGGCTCCCACCTGCTGGCGGCCACCCGACCCTCCATCGGCGACGGCGCGAGCCGCTGGTTGTTGATGTCGGCGCGCACGACCACCTCGCACGCGCTGAAGTCGACAGGCGGCCCGGGCAGCGTGACGCACACGTTGGTGCCGGCCTCGGGGAACAGGATCGTCTCGTCGGCGAAGCCCTGCTCCATGGTCACGGCACTGGGCAGCACGTCGTAGTCGATGATCACCATCTGCGCCGCATCGGTGGCCTGCGCCCGCGTCTCGGCCACGACAGCCACCACGGGTTCGCCGACGAAGCGGACGGTGTCCGACGCCAAGGCCGATCGCGGGAACTGGCTGGGCAGGAACGGGATGTCGAGCGGGAACGGACCGAGGTCGAGATCGGCTGCGGTGAACACGCCGAGGACCCCGGGCGCACCGAGCGCGTCTGCGGTGTCGATGCCCGTGATCCGAGCGTGGGCCATCTGGGCCCGGGCGTACACGACGTGCACGGCGCCCTCGATCTCGAGGTTGTCGATGAAGGTGCCGTCGCCGATGAGCAGTGCCGGATCTTCCGTCCTGACGACTCGTTGCCCGATCATCCCCATGCGCATCTCCCTCTCACACTCAACCCGACGAGCTGCGCGCCGCACCGCATAGATTCGACCCATGACGATCACCGAACCGGCACCACCTGGATCAGCTTCGGCGAAGGCAGAGCGTTGGACTGCGCAGTGGAAGGAACTCTACGCCGAAGTGGTCACCACGGGCCTGTGCACCGGTTGCGCCGGCTGCGTCGTCACGTGCCCGCACGACGTCATCGGCTACGAGCACGAGGAGGGGAAGTACCTGCCGTTCCACCTCGAGCCCGAGCTCGGTCTCGACAACTGCATCCACGGCGAGAAGGGCTGCACCACATGCACCCGCGCCTGCCCGCGCTTTCGGGCGTGGGAGCCAGCTGCTGACAACCACCTGTTCGGTCGCACACGCGAGCCCGACGAGATGGCCGGCATCTGGCGCGCCCTCTACCTGACCCGGGCCAGCGACAAGACGGTGCACGAGATGGGCCAGGACGGCGGCTTCGTCTCGGCGATGCTGATCTGGTTGATGGAGCACGACTACATCGAGGCCGCGATGGTCAGTGGGGTCGAGGACGACGATGCGTGGAAGGCCAAGCCGTCGCTCGTGCACAACAAGGAAGAGATCCTCGCCACGGCAGGCAGCCGGTACACGTACTGCGCCAACCCGCTCGCACTGCGCACTGCGAAGGACGAAGGGCTGTCGAAGCTCGCCCTCGTCGGAATGGGCTGCCAGACGTCGTCACCACCGACGATGTGGGATCGCAAGGCGGGCAAGGTCAGCAAGCCGTTCCAGTTCAACATCGGCCTGCTCTGCAGCAAGACGTTCGACGACTCGATCTTCCCGGAGCTGTTCGAGGCCAAGTACGGCTTGAAGAAGCAGGACATGGTCAAGATGAACATCAAGGGCGTGTTCCAGATCTGGATGAAGGACGGCTCGTACCACGAGATCGATCTGAAGGAGTGCCACGGCT
>JAOBWO010000377.1 GCA_025463415.1 Acidimicrobiales bacterium
GGCAGTCGTGGTCGAAGGTGACGGCCTCGAGGTTCTCGTTGATCAGCTTCTCGTTGAGCACGTCGAGCATCTCGAGGAACGAGGCCTCGTCGCTGATCGAGTCGATCTTGTAGCTCTCGAACCGGCCGGGCGCGTTCGGACCGCTCTGCCGCCAGACCGTGAGCGTGATGTTGGTGAGGTGCTTGCCGTGTGCGGCTGGGGCTGTGACCGGTGTGGTCGTGTGGTCGGTGACGCTCACTTGTAGCTCCGGGTGGCGAGGTGGACTGCTTCGAACTCGAGCTCTTCGGTGTTGCGGATCGACGTCATCGGATCGCCGCTCCACTCCCAGGCCGCGACGTGCGCGAAGTTCTCGTCGTCGCGCTTGGCCTCACCTTCTTCGTCCTGGTACTCGACGCGGAAGTGGCCGCCGCAGCTCTCCTTGCGCTCCAGCGCATCGCGGCACATCAGCATGCCGAGCTGGAAGAAGTCGTCGACCCGCCCGGCCTTCTCGAGCGTCTGGTTGGTGCTCTCGCCGTCGCCCGTGACGCGCAGGTCCTTCTGGAACTCCTCGTACAGGCCGGGCAGCTCTGACAGCGCCTTCTGCAGGCCTGCTTCGGTGCGCTCCATGCCGCAGTAGTCCCAGATGATCTGCCCGAGCTCGCGGTGGAAGTGGTCGGGCGAACGGGTGCCCTTGATGTTCAGGTAGCCGTTGTAGCGGGCCGACGCTTCAGCTTCGGCCTGCTTGAACGCGGGGTGGTCGATGCCGGGGATCGGCTTGTTGAGCATCGGGGCGAGCTCGTTGCCGATCGTGTACGGCAGCACGAAGTAACCGTCGGACAGACCCTGCATCAGCGCCGAGGCGCCGAGGCGGTTGGCACCGTGGTCGCTGAAGTTCGCCTCGCCGGCGCAGTACAGACCGGGGATCGTCGTCTGCAGCTCGTAGTCCACCCAGAGGCCGCCCATCGTGTAGTGGCTGGCGGGGTAGATGCGCATCGGCGTGTCGTACGGGTTCTCGCCGGAGATCCGCTCGTACATCTCGAACAGGTTGCCGTAGCGCTCCTGGACGGTGTCCTTGCCGAGCCGCGCGATGGCCGCGGCGAAGTCGAGGTTGACCCCGTTCTTCAGCGGGCCGACTCCGTGACCTGAGTCCACCGCGCGCTTGGCGGCGCGCGACGAGATGTCGCGCGGGGCGAGGTTGCCGAAGCTGGGGTAGAGGCGCTCGAGGATGTAGTCACGCTCGGCCTCGGGGATCTCCGCCGCAGGGCGCTCGTCGCCCACCGCGAGCGGCACCCAGACCCGACCGTCGTTGCGCAGCGACTCGCTCATCAGCGTCAGCTTCGACTGCGTGGGGTCGCTCTGCGGGATGCACGTCGGGTGGATCTGGGTGTAGCAGGGGTTGGCGAACATCGCGCCCTTGCGGTGCGCCCGCCAGGCCGCGGTCACGTTGCAGTTCATCGCGTTCGTGCTGAGGAAGAACACGTTGCCGTAACCACCCGTCGCGAGCACGACTGCGTGGGCGGCGTGGGACTGCAGCTGCCCGGTGACGAGGTCGCGCACGACCACGCCGGCGCAACGGCCGTCGACGATGACGGTGTCGACGAGCTCGACGCGGTTGTACAGGGTGACGCCACCGAGGCCGACCTGACGCGACAGCTGCTGGTAGGCGCCGAGCAGCAGTTGCTGGCCGGTCTGGCCGCGGGCGTAGAACGTGCGGCTGACCTGCGAACCGCCGAAGCTGCGGTTGTCGAGCAGGCCGCCGTACTCGCGAGCGAACGGAACACCCTGGGCCACCATCTGGTCGATGATGTTGACGCTCACCTCGGCGAGGCGGTGGACGTTGCCCTCTCGGGCGCGGAAGTCGCCGCCCTTGACGGTGTCGTAGAACAGACGGTGCACGCTGTCGCCGTCGCCGTGGTAGTTCTTGGCCGCGTTGATGCCGCCCTGCGCGGCGATCGAGTGGGCCCGACGCGGCGAGTCGTGGAACGTGAAGGCATCGACCTGGTAGCCCAACTCGGCGAGCGTGGCGGCCGCCGACGCGCCGGCGAGGCCGGTGCCGATCACGATCACCTTGAACTTGCGCTTGTTGTTGGGGTTGACCAACTTCATGTTCTCTTTGTACGACGACCACTTGTCGCCCATCGGGCCGTCGGGGATCTTCGAATCGAGGCGGGGATCGGTCATCGTGCTCATGTGTGGCTCCTCAGTGTCCGACGATGCCGGCCAGAACGGCGACGGGGAACGCGCAGTTGCCGACGACCACGACCGTGGCGATGCCGGTCGCGAGCTGGCGCCGCCACTTGTTGAACCGCGGGTTGTTCCAGCCGAGGCTCTGGAAGAGGCTCCAGGTGCCGTGGAACAGGTGGATGCCGAGGGCGATGTTGGCAACGATGTAGAGCAGCGCGACAGGCACCCTGCTGAGGCTGCGATCGACGTTGTTGTAGACGTCGCCACGGATGAACTTTCCGTTCGTGCCGACGGCGTTCAGCGTGCCCCACGTGAAGTCGGCCAGGTGCCACAGCACGAACAGCGTGATGATGATGCCCGTCCAGCGCATCGTGCGGCTGGCGAAGTTGGCGACCTGGTAGTCACGTGCCGACTGGTACTTGACCGAGCGAGCGTTGTGGTTGACCCGGGTCAGCCCGTAGGCCGCGTGGATGTGCAGCAGCACGGCCACGATCAGGCCGCCACGAAGCAGCCACAGCGCCACGGTGCGCGGCAGGATCGGGACGAGCAGCTCGCGCAGGAACTCGGCGTAGTGGTTGAACTCGGCCGGCCCGAGGAACATCTTCAGGTTCCCGACCATGTGCGCGATGACGAAGCCGATCATCATGATGCCGGTGACGGCCATCACGTACTTCTTGCCGACGGATGTCGAGTAGAGGTCGAGCAGGAACGGCTTGCGCTTCTTGTGCGTGGTGGCGGTGCCGGTGACCGGACCGCGTGTGTTGACCGCTTGTGCCATCAGTGGGGACGGCCTTTCGTCGTGATTGCCAGTGCCGATATCAGGCGTCCACGACCGTAGCGCCGCAGGCCAAGTGAGTGGTAACTCGCCAGCGCGGTCGACGGACACACCCGGAAACCGGAAGCTCACACGGGCCGAAAATCGGCCGAACACGCGTCCAGTCTCCGAAGAGGCGCACCCTCGAACTGGAAGCTCACACGGGCCGAAAACGGGCCGAACGCGCGTCCAGTCGCCGAAGAGTTCCATATTCGCCGGAGTGGAAGCACTCAGTGCGTCGTGAGTGCATCGATCCGCGCCGCGATGGCGATCATGGCGGCCCAACACGGCGTCGCGAGCGACCGTCAGGTTCGTCGCTGCGGGGTCTCCGCCGACGTCCAGCGTCGTCTCATCGAACGCAGCCTCCTGGTCAGGTTCGCACCGAGTGTCGTCGGCGACGCTGGAACGGAGACGACCTGGCACCGGCGAGCGATGGCTGCAACCCTCGCTCCGGGCGCCGGCGCAGTCCTGGCAGGCGCCACCGCCGCTCGATTGCACCGGCTCGATGGCTTCGTCGACGTCGAGCGGATCATCGTCGTCGTGGACCACGGTGGCAGAAAGCGCGTCGGTCCCGGCGTGACAGTCGTCCATGCCAGGTACCTCACGGATGCTGACCGGTCGGTGGTCGACGGCATTCCGTCGCTGACGGTTGCGGCGACGCTCGTCTCGCTGGCGCGGGTTCGGCATGCAGCGCGGTCGCAGGCACTCGATGCCGCCCTTCGCGACG
>JAOBWO010000381.1 GCA_025463415.1 Acidimicrobiales bacterium
GAGGACCATGCCGCGTTGCTGACCGACCTGCGCGAGCAGATGGAGGAGTTCTCCGAGCTCGTCGGAGATCTCGACGCACTGGCCCGGCGGCCGGGCACCGAGAACCCGGGCGACCACGAGCCCGTCCGGTTGACCACCGTCGTCGCCAACGCGGTGCGACGCGCTGACCGTCGTGCGGGCTCCGTGAGCATCGTGGTGCGCGAGCACCAGCCCGGGGTCGTGCTCGGCGATGCAGCGATGCTCGAACGAGCCGTGATGAACGTGCTCGACAACGCGGTGAAGTGGTCGCCACCGTCCGCAACGGTGGAGGTCGACGTCGTCGGCACGGCGCTGACCGTCGCGGACAACGGTCCCGGGATCGACGCCGCCGACGTCTCCCATGTGTTCGATCGGTTCTGGCGCGCACCCAGCTCGAGGGCGATGCCCGGATCCGGACTCGGTCTGTCGATCGTCCGGCGGGTCGTCGACGAGCACCACGGCGACGTCACGATCGACGCCAACCCCAGCGGCGGCACCCGTGTCCGGATCTCGCTGCCGGGCACCGGGGCGACACCAAGCTGACATTCAGACGCTTCTCAGCCTGGCTTGCGGAGGGCTTCACGTCGGCGTCGTTCACTGATCTTCGACAGCGCACACCTCGGTGCGCTCGAGAAGACAGGAACCCTGCCATGAATCCCAGCAAGCGCAAGATGTATGCGATCCTCGCCGGTGTCGGCATCAGCCTCGGCGCCGCCGGGATCGCCAGCGCCTCCTCGACCAGTCCGACGCCGTCCAATGCAGCTGCGGTCGCCACCGCTGCTACCACGGCCAGCACGGTCGAGAGCACGCCCACCGATCCGACCACCGCCGCTTCGACCACGGCGGCCGACACCGACACGTCGTCCAACTCCCAGGTACCGGCGTGGACGTCGTCGGTGACCATCGCGGTGCCGGCCGACGGCTCCAAGCCCACCGATGCTCAACTCCAGGCCGTCGCCACCGTCACCTCAGACCAGGCCATCGCCGCAGCCTTGGCGAACACCGCCGGCACCGCCGGCACCGCCGCACTCAGGAGCGTCGCCGGCAACGTCGTCTGGGAGGTCGATGTCACGGCCACCGCCGGCGGCAGCTTCGACGTCATCGTCGACGCCGGGAACTCCACCGTCCTCGCCACCCATGCCGAAGGCGGCCACCGCGGCCATGGCGACATGACCCCGACGTGGACGTCGTCGGTGACGATCGCAGTGCCGACCGACGGTTCCAAGCCGACCGATGCTGAACTCCAGGCCGTCGCCACCGTCAGCTCAGACCAGGCCATCGCCGCAGCATTGGCGAACACCCCCGGCACCGCCGGCACCGCCGCACTCAAGAGCGTCGCCGGCAACGTCGTCTGGGAGGTCGACGTCACCGCCACCGCCGGCGGCAGCTTCGACGTCATCGTCGACGCCGGGAACTCCACCGTCCTCGCCACCCACGCCGAAGGCGGCGGCGGCGGCCACCACCACGCCGGCGACGACGCTGCGGACGCGACGTCCACCACAGCGGCCACGACCACCGGCTGAGCCATCCGCGGCGGACGCGCCGACGACCAGAGCCAGGAGCCCGCTCGATCGAGCGGGCTCTTGCGCGTCAGCGCATCTGCAGGATCTGCGAGATGGATGCATATGCAAACACCCCGTCGTCGTCGCTGAAGGTCGCTGTGGAGATTCCGCGACCCATCGCGAGGTTGAAGCGGGTCTCGCCGGTGATGGCCACCCACTCGCCGCTGGGCACGCGCAGCACGTGGGCGCTCACGTCCGGGTTGATCATGGTCACGACGCTGGGATGGTCCGTCATGCCGATCAGGTTCGAGCAGTCGAACATCGCCGCGAGGTTGGCCGACCGACTGACCGGTGATCCGGCCACCACGGGTGCGATGAGCCGAAACCAGGTGCCGGCGGTGCGGCCATCGGGCGACATCGAGCGGCGCATGTCGACGGCGCCGAGGAACCCCGGCATCTGCGGCGAGATCTCGCCGAGGCGCATCGACTGCTCCGGCGGAAGCAGTGCGTCGCCGGGACGGGCGTCCGTGGTGCTCCGCAGCGCATCCTCGGGCACCGCTTGATCGCGAACCCGAAGCGCGCTGACGCGCACCAGCTCCAGGTCGCCGTCGACGAGGCTCAGCTCCACGACCTGGATCTTCTTGCCCTCGCGCACCACGCTCGAACGCACGTGCAGCACCCGCCCGATGGGCACCGGGCGATGGATGTCCGCCGTCAGGCGACTCAGCGTCATCGGCACCAGGGTGGGCACCTCGTCGAGGCAGTGGCCGATCAACGCCAGCACCGTGCCGCCGTTCGCCGAGCCCGGATCCCAGCCGCCCTGGGTCAGGATCGTCCCGACGAAGCCGTCGCCCTCGCGCACATACATGGCCCGCTCTTCCACGTCTTCACGATGGCAGGCGGCGACCGAGCGGCAACAATCCGCTTCAACCCGGCACGAAATTCGGCCGAGGCCGCTTTGGGCGCATCGTTACCATCGCCACCGATGACACCATTCGCCAGCGCGACGACCGTGACCCGATCCGGCGACGGCACGTACCGAGGAGCGCTCGATGACTCGTGGACCCTGCGGCCGTTGCCGGTGGGCGGCTTGATCACCGCAGTCGCGCTGCGAGCGATGGACGATGCATTGGCGGACCCGGCTCAGCGCCTCCGCACGATGCACACCCTGTTCGTCGGACAGGTCGCCCACGGAGAGCTCGAGATCGACGTCGACGTGCTCCGGCGCGGTCGATCGATGTCGCATGTCCGCGCCGAGGTCCGCAACCCGGCCGCCACGGCGGGCCACATCACGACGGCAGTGTTCGGACAGGTGCGAGACGGCTTCGAGTTCACCGAGCTGCGTCGACCCGACGTGCCTCCACCGGATGGCTGCCCGTCGTTCCGCGACCCGCCACCGCCGGGCACACCCGAGTTCTCGCCAATGCCGTTCTGGGCCACGCGAGTCGAGGGTCGCGCCGCACTCGGCGTCGCGCCGTGGGAGGTCGTCGAGCACCGCACGGCGACGCAGGCGACGTGGTATCGCCTCGACGACCCACCGTGGATGGACGGCGGTGCCCACATCGACCCGTTGTCGATCGTCATGCTCGCCGACATCATGCCGGGCGCGATCGGCCAACGTGTTGGGCCGACGGCGCGGCCGTGGTTCGGCCCGAGCGTCGACCTCACCGTGCATGTCTTCGGCGAATGCCAGTCGCCATGGGTGCTGGCGCACAACACCGCGCGCTGGGCGGGTGACGGTTACGCATCGGTCGACCAGGCGATCTGGGACGGTGACCGCCTGATCGCGTACGCGACACAGGTCTCCTACTTCACGTTCCCGGTCGACCCGTGACGACGCGCGACCGGTGACAGGACGCGACTACGGGGTCCGGCAAGGGACCCCGCAGCTGATGCTCATGAGTTGTGGTCGCTTGGAGTGTCACGTCGAGCGCGCCGCGTTGGTCAGGGAAATGCGGTGGACGCCTTGCTTCTCACAGCGCCGGGTCGATCCCGGCGGACGAGGCAATTGCTGTCGAGGGAGCATCGGCTCGCGCCATTTCTGCGAGCGGCCGGTCGTGTCGTGCCTCCAAGCTGCAGACGGCCCGTGGGCCGTTGCTCAGGCAGGCGGTGATCGCTCTGTGGATCGGAACCTCATCAGTGAACCTCCGTGATCTGGATGGTCTGTTGAGTAGCTGACTGCCTGTCCATCGTCCCGCCGATCGCGCCACATGTCAACACCGACTTCGTGCGGACTGTGTGCGCGCTCGTCCACCATCTCTGCGCGGTATTCTGCGGGCGCGCAGTTGCGCCGAGGCGAGGAGGACCGCCGCCATGTTCGGACGACACAAGCTCACCCACGACGCAGTGGCCACGGTCGTCTCCTGCTCCGACGCCGCGCACAACGTCGCGGTCAAGGGCAACGGATACACCAAGTTGGAGTACGACCTCGTGGTCGATGTCCGCCCCGTCGACGCGGCTCCGTTCAGAGCGGAGACGTCCCACTGGTTTGCCATCTTCCTGTCACCGAACCCCGGCGACCAGATCAAAGCGCGCTGCAACCCGGAGACCAAGCACGTCAAGCTCGACGTCGACGATGATCCGAGGTTCGACCAGAAGCTGCACGCCGCAGCGGCCGAGGACGCCCGCCAGGCTCAACGGCAAGCAGATCTGGCCGCACCGCCCGGCACCGCTCCGGCGGCACAGTCCGCTGGGCCGCGGAAGTTCTCGCTCGACGGCACGCTCGATCCGGAGCTGCAGCAGCTGATGCAGCTCGAAGAGGACGAACGTCGCCGGGGCACCTGACTCACTCGGGGAGCAATGTCTCACGCTGTCACCAGATGTCCGCGTGACGCGGACATCTGGTGACAGCGGGCTGCTACTCCGGCGCGATTGCGGTCGAGGCGTTGATGATGTGCTCGATCCACCACTTCGGTGCGTTGTCGGTGATGTTCGGGATGTTCGAGTAGTCGTGCCAGCGGAAGATCTTGCCGTCGCGCAACTGGGTCACCGAGACGAACGAATGGTCGATCACCTCGCCCGTGTGGAACGTCCATCGCTCGGTGTGCTCGGTCATCACGAGGTCGCCCTCGGCGATCATGTTCGTGCCGGGGAGGTGGTCGTAGCCCTCGAGTGGTTCGATGCCGATCTTCAGCCGGGCGACCACACCGTCAGGCCCGAACCCACCGTCGCCGGGCGTGCCGATGTCGGTGTAGTGCGCATCGTCGGTCAGCAGCGCCTTCATGCCCTCCCAATCGCGACTCGCCAACGCGGCCCAGAACTGCTCCACGACGTGCTTGTTGTCCGATGCCACGGTCATCTCCGATCCACTTCGCCAGCACAGTAGGGGTGGACCTCTCGGGACGACGATCCGTGATGCCCGCGACGCCGCGTCCCGAACCGGGGATCAAGCCGGCACGAGCGTGGCGATCCAGCGGAAGTTGACCCCACCCGGCGTGCCATCGGCGTGCGAGCACGCGACGAGGCGCACGCGTGCGGCGCCGTCGGGTGACGGTGCGAACAGGAGGGACGTGGCGTCCGCGAGCGAGTGCAGCTCCACGGTCGCGACCTTCATGTCGACCTCGGTGCCGTCGAGTCGATGGATGACGACGATGTCACTCGTCTGCAGCTTGTCGATGCGCAGGAACGGGTGGTTGTGCGACTTGCGATGACCGAAGATGACCGCGGGCACCCGCCCGACCAGCGCGGCGCCACCCTCGGCACTGGCATCGACCGAGGCGAAGCCGGGCAGGATGTCGACGCCCTGGTCGACACCATCGCGGGCGTGGTTGCCGCAGAGCAGACCGTCGTCGAACGGTGTCGCCTCGGCCAGGATCGGTTGCAGCACCTTGATCGAAGCGATGCTGATCGCGCCGGCGTCGCTGCATTGGGGCACCGGAGCGGCCGTGACCGCTGTGGTGCTCGCGGTGGCGGGAACGGTCGACTCGGGCGTCGACCGTGGTGACGGCTCAGCGGGCACGGTCGTCGTCGGCAGAGGCGTCGTCGGTGGCTCCACAGCAGAACTCGTCGCCGCCAGCGTGGACGTCGGCTCGGGCGCACTCGTTGCCGGAGACGTGGCCGCCGTCGCGACGGTCGCGACCGTGGCGGTGGCGATGGTCGTGGGCGCGACTGTGGCGAGCACGGTGGGCGTCGCATCCGTCCTCGCGGGGACAGCCTGCGCACTCGTGTGGCGGCCCGAATTGGACTTGACGGCGGCGACGAGGACGAGGTTCACGACGACGAGGGCGCCGACGCACACCAACGCGAACCGGCGTCGCCGCTGGGCCGGTGTCAGCGTCGCCCTGGAAGATCGTGGTGCGTCCATGCCTTGTGCAGACGCTAACTGGACCGCACCGCGCCGGCACCGGCGCCCGGCCGCACCCGCGTTATCGTGCAGCCCGATCCGAACGAAAGGGGGACCGCCGTGAACGGACTCGAGGGCAAGGTCGCATTCATCACCGGGGCGGCCCGTGGGCAGGGGCGCTCGCACGCCGTACGGCTGGCACGCGAGGGCGCGCACGTGGTCATCTCCGACATCTGCGCACCGGTCGAACACAACATGATCAAGCCATCGTCGAGCGAGGACCTCGACAAGACCCTGCAGGCGATCGCTGATGCCGCGCCGGGATCGAAGGTGATCTCCCGGCAGGTCGACGTCCGCGACGCCGATGCCCTCATCCAGCTGGCCGATGACGCCGTGGCCGAGCTGGGAGGCATCGACATCGTCGTCGCCAATGCCGGCATCTTGAACTGGGCCGAGGTCAGCGATTACACGACCGAGATGTTCACGGCCGTCATCGACGTCAACCTGACGGGCGTGTTCAACACCGTGCGCGCAACGGTGCCGCACATGATCGAAGCCGGCCGTGGTGGCTCGGTGATCCTGATCAGCTCAGCGGCCGGCATCAAAGGCCAGCCGTTCACGCTCGGCTACACCGCGGCCAAGCACGGTGTCGTCGGCATCTGCCGCGGCCTCGCCAATGAGCTCGGCGAGCACCGGATCCGGGTCAACAGCATCCATCCCTCCGGCGTCGAGACGGCGATGGGCGACGCCCAGGGGCTGATGGACATCATCATGAAGCACGGCGCGACGATGGGCCCACTCTTCATGAACAGCCTGCCGACGCTCATGGCCGATCCGAACGACATCTCCAACGCCGTTGCGTTCCTGGCCAGCGACGAGGCCGCGATGATCACCGGCCTGCAGATGAAGGTCGACATGGGGACCACGAACCGCTGACGCCGGCAGCTCGCCGATCGGCCGCTGGCCGGTCAGATCTCGATCAGCTGCTGGCCGAAGGCCTGCAGGGTGTGGGGGTGGGCGAAGTCGGTGAACCACGCGTAGACCCGTTCGACGCCGCGTGCTGCGTAGGCCTCGAAGGCCGCGGCAACCTCTTCGGCGTTGCCGATCACTCGGCTCGCGGCCGGCATGAACCCGAACCGGCGGCGCGCCGCCTCGACGACCTCGGCACGCTCGCCCTCATTGCGCACGAGGGTGACCATCACCTGGATCGACACGCGCGCCGAGCCTGCCGACGCGCGCAGATCCTCGAGCTGATCGAGCTTGTGGATCGGCAGGTTCCACCAGTCGGCGTGCTTGGCCACGAGCTGCATCGTCCGCTTGCCGGCGCCGCCGATCACGATCGGCAGATGGCCGAGCGGGGTCGGCAGCTGCTGACCACCGTGCACGTGGTGGTGCTCGCCGTCGAAGTCGATCCGCTCACCGCTCCACAGCGCGCGAACAAGATCGAGCGTCTCGCTCATCCGGTCGACCCGCGATCGCGCAGCGGTCGAGCCGACGCCGAACGTCTCCAGCTCTGCGGGAACGGAGCCCCAGCCGAGGCCGAGCTCGAACCGTGCGCCCGACGCGTGGTCGAGGGTGACCGCCTGACGGGCCAGCAGCGCTGGATGGCGCATCGCGTCGCACAGCACGAGGTGTCCGACGTGCAGGGTCTCGGTGGCCGCGGCGAGCCATGTCGCCGTCGTCATCGCCTCGTACATCGGCTGGTCGAGCGCGGCAGGTGGCATGAGGTGATCCATGAGGGCGATGCCCTCGAACCCGGCCGCCTCCGCGGCGCGGGCGCGCTCGACCAACTGGGCCATCGTCAGCCGCATCTGCGGCAGGAACAGGTGGAACTGCATGAGCGCCAGTGTCACACACCGTGCGCGCCGGTGGCCCGGCCGGTCGGTCAGCTGACCGCAACAGGTGAGGCGACGTCCCAGACGTGCGCCTCTGCGACGAGACGACTCAACGCGTCGCCGCTCATCGGCCGGGCGAGGTGGAAGCCCTGAGCCCTCGGCACGCCGAGCTCGCGCAGGCCGTGCAGCTGCTCGAACGTCTCGACGCCTTCCGCGGTGACCGTCAGCTCCAGTGCGCCGGCCATCGCCACGATCGCCGCGACGAGCGCCGTGTCGTGCGGGTCGCTGCCGAGTCCGTCGACGAACGCGCGGTCGACCTTGACCGCATCGACCGGGAACCGCTTCAGGTAGCTCAGCGACGAGTAGCCGGTGCCGAAGTCGTCGATCGCCAGGCCCACGCCGATCGCCTTGAGCCGGCCGAGCGTGCAATCGAAGAACTCGACGTCCTCCATGAACAGGCTCTCGGTCAGCTCCAGGCACAGGTGCTCGGCACGAACGCCGGTGCGACCGAGGACGCCTTCGACGAGGTCGACGACATCGGAGTCGGCGAGCTGGCGGATCGACAGGTTGACCGCGATCGAGAGCTGCCGCGCACGCCCGGCACGCGACTCCATGCAGTGCCACGCGGCGAGCTGATGACACGCCTGATCCAGCACCCACGCGCCGATCGGCACGATCAGCCCGGTCTCCTCGGCCAGCGGGATGAACTCGGCGGGCATGATCGGGCCACGCTCGGGGTGGTTCCAGCGCAGCAACGCCTCAGCGCTCAACATCTCGCCGGTGCGAAGGTCGACGACCGGCTGGTAGACGAGTGACAGCTCCTGATGCTCGAGCGCACGGTGCAGCGCCGCAGCCATCGACATCCGCCGCTCCGAGCGCACGCGCAGCGTCTCGTCGAACAGCTCGATGCAACCGCGGCCTCGCTCCTTGGCGCGGTACATCGCGGCGTCGGAGTCGCGCACGAGGCTCTCGGGGGTGGAGTGCTCGTCGGCGATCACGATGCCGACGCTGGCACGGATGCGCAGCTCCTGTCCGTCGACGCACCACGGCTGCGCCAGCTGGTCGAGGATGCGTGCAGCGATCAGCTCCGTCTCGCCGATCGAGACGTTCTCGCAGACGACGACGAACTCGTCGCCGCCGAACCGTGCGACCGTGTCGCCGGGCCGGATCGCATCGCTGATCCGGGTCGCGGCCGTCTGGAGCAGGGCGTCGCCGGTGCCGTGGCCGAACGAGTCGTTGACGACCTTGAACTGGTCGATGTCGAGGAACAGCACCGCGAGGTCGGCGCCGCAGCGGCGCGTTCCACGCAGGCTGTGGGCGAGGCGGTCGGACAGCAGAGTGCGGTTGGGCAACCCGGTCAGCGAGTCGTAGAGGGCGCGACGCTCGAGCTCGACCTCCAACGCCTTGCGATGGGTGATGTCCTGGAACTGGGCGGCGAAGTACTCCGCCGTGCCGGTCTCGTCGCGCACCAGGGTCACGTTCGCCGACACCCAGATGATCGCGCCGTCGGGATCGATGTAGCGACGTTCGTCGGCGAAGCTGTTGTGGTGGTTGCGCACCTGCTCCTGCATCGCCTGCGCCAGGTGCACGTCGTCGGGATGGAGGTACTCGCCCCACCGTCGGCCCAGCAGCTCGGATTCCGGCCGGCAGAGGATCCTGCACATCGCCGAGTTGACCCGGTTCACCCTGCCGTCGAGCCCGACGATCGCTGCGCCGATGTCGGACCGCTCGAAGACGACCTCGGACCGCCGCTCGGCCGCACGCCGGACGCGGTCGGCCTCGACCCGCTCGGTGTCGTCCATCATCGTGCCGGGCACCTTCACCACCGAGCCGTCCGGCGCGACCTCCGGCACGGAGCGCATCCGGACCCAGCGCTCTTCACCGTCGGCCCGCAGGATCCGCGCCTCGATGTCGAACGATTCGCCCCTCTCGATCGCTGCCCGCCAGCTCGTGACCACGCTGTCGGCGTCGTCGACATGGACCATCGACATCACCTGCTGAGCCGTGGGGACCAGGTCGTCGTCGATCCCGAGGATGCGCTGGTACTCGGCGGACCACGACAGCTCACGGGCGGCGACGTCGAATTCGAAGCTGCCGATGCGAGCCCGACGTTGCGCATCGGCCAGCCTGCTCTCGCTGGTCTGCAGGGCACGCTGCGCCGCCAGCCGGCGGCCGATGTCTTGAGCGATCACCGAGACCCCGACCACTCGACCGTCGTCGTTCGCCATCGTCGACGCGGTGATGAGGATGTCGACCAGCGTCCCATCGCTGCGCCGGCGCACGACCTCGAGCCGCTCGTGGACCGATCCTGCGAGCATCGCGTCACGAACCTGGTTCATCTCGTGCGGGGCATCCGGCGGGGCGAGCACCGTGACCGACTGGCCGATGATCTCCTCGGGCGCGTACCCGAACAGCGCCTGCGCCCCGCCGTTCCAGGTCGTGATGATGCCCTCGGTGTCGAGGCTGAAGATCGCGTCCGCGGAGCTCTCCACGATCGCGGCGAGCTGGCGACGAGCGGCCTCGCCCTTGTTGCGTTCGGTGAGGTCCACGCAGGAACCGATGATCGCGACCATGTTGCCGTCCGGGTCGCGCATCGGCGTGTTGGTGATCAGCAGCGGAACGCTCGCGCCGTCGCGGCGGACGACCTCGTACTCGCCGACCCACGACTTGCCCGACCACAGTGCCGCGTCGATCTGGGCCGTGGAGTCCGCCGAAGGCGCCCGACGGATGAGGTCGGTGGAACACCGCCCGACGGCTTCCGCCGCGGTCCACCCGTAGAGGTCTTCGGCAGCGCGGTTCCAGTAGATGATGGTGTGGTCGAGGTCGAGGACGATGATCGCCTGTCCCACGGCGGCCAACAGCTCCGTCTGGAACTGTGGGAGGTGCTCGAGACCGTCGGAGTCGCGTCCCAGCCACGACGGTCGAAGGGCGGCGGTCACGCCGGTCGGTCTGGCGGAAGGCGTTTGGCACGCTTGGTCGCATACATCGCCTGGTCGGCGGCCGCCATCAACCGACGGATGTCGGGTCCACAGTTGGCGGTCGATGCGCAGCCGATGCTGGCTTCGCAGACCACGAGGTCGTCAGATCCGACTCGGATCGGTGCTTGCAGAAGCGCGTCGAGCTGTTCAATCCGCTCGGCCAGGCGAACATCCGGTTCGAAGACGATCACGAACTCGTCGCCTCCGAGGCGCGCGACGATGCCACCCTCACCGGCGACGGTGAGCAACTTGCGCGCGGTCTCGCACAGCACCGTGTCACCGGCGTCGTGGCCGAACCCGTCGTTGACCGACTTGAAGCGGTCCAGGTCCAGGAACGCGATCGTGATCACCTCTGACGTGCCGGCCGCACGGTCCAGCGCCTCACCCAGCAGTTCGATCAGGCGTCGCCGGTTGACCAATCCGGTCAAGGGATCGCTCTGCGCCAGGACGGCGAGGTGGTCCTGCAGCCGGCGCAGCTCGGTGACGTCGCGAGTGACGCCCTGCAACCCGTTCGGCAGCGGCGTCGCCTGCATCTCCCCGACGAGGATCGACCCGTCACGGTGACGGAAGCGCAGATCGCAACGGTTCGGGATCGACTCGCGAGCGAAGGCGCGCGAGACGAACCGTCGGCCGTCGGCATCCAGGATGTCGAGGAAGCGGGAGAAGTCCTCGAGGAAGATCGCCGGCGGATAGCCCAGGATCTTCTCGATCGATGGACTGATGTAGTCGAAGTGCGGCGTCGGATCCATCACGAAGCGCCACACCACGTCGGCCGAGCGGTCAGCGAGGTCGCGGAACCGCGCCTCGCTCTCGGCCAGGTTGAGCTCTGCCGTGTGCCGGCCGGTCACGTCGCGACCGACGGACAGGATCTCGGCGCCGTGGATGCCGACGAGGTACTGATCGACCCACTCGACCCACTGCCCTGGCGCGTTCGGCGCCTGACGGGGCGCCTCGTCCGCGATCAGCGGCAGCTCCGGGCCGAGGCGGGCGAGTTGGCGGCGCATGCCGACCTGCTCGTTCTCGGACAACAGGTCGGTGAGCACCCGTCCGATGATCTCGCTCGGCTTCGCGCGGTGGCCCGCGGCCCACGCCGCGTTGCAGTAGGTGATCTCCAGATCGGGCAGCCGGTAACGGATGACGCGCTCGGGCATCGCGTCGAGCGTTTCCGCCACTCCCGCGTACTTCGTCTCTTCCATGACGCTGGCCATTGAGCAACCCCTGCCGCGGCGCCTCTGCCGCTCGATCCATCCGCGGAAGTCATCGGCAGCACGACAGTTCAACTGAAGGACAATCGGCGCTGGTCAAGCCTCGCCTCGGCCGATCGGGGGCCTGTCGATGAAGCTGTGCGACGAACCGCTCGAGACCCTCGGGCACCTGCACACAAGGGAGCTCCCGTGCCCGACGCACTCGTCGAACGAGACGGCCAGACGATGGTCATCACGATGAACCGGCCGCACCGCAAGAATGCGCTCAGCGGGGCGATGCTCATCCGGATGTACGACGCGATGGTCGAAGCATCGAACGACCCCGATGTCCGTTGCATCATCCTCACGGGCGCCGGCGGCGACTTCACCTCGGGAGCCGACCTACGCGCCATGTCGGGCGACGGCGGCGATCTCGATCCGGACATCGACGTTCCGGCGCGCATGGCAGAGGATCCGGGCATCCACTGGAAGGGTCTGCTCCGCCACTACCGGCCGACCAAACCGCTGATCGCCGCTGTGGAAGGCGTGGCGATCGCCGGTGGCACAGAGCTGCTGCAGGCCACCGACATCCGGGTCGCCGGCGAGTCGGCACGGTTCGGCGTCAGCGAGGTGCGTTGGTCGCTCTATCCGATGGCGGGTTCGGCGGTGCGCCTGCGGCGCCAGATCCCGTACACGGTGGCTGCCGAGATCCTGTTGACGGGCAAGCACATCACCGCGGCGGAAGCGCTGCACTACGGGCTGATCGGTTCGGTGGTGCCCGACGGCGGAGCCCTCGACGCTGCGAAGGCCATCGCGGCCACGATCTGCGCTGCGGGGCCACTGGCCGTCGAGGCCGTGCTCAAGACGCTGCACGACACCGACGGCATGACCGAGGCCGAGGCACTCGCCTACGAGTTCGACTACGGCCAGGCCGTCTTCGCCACGAACGACGCCAAGGAAGGCCCGCGGGCGTTCGCCGAGAAGCGCACGCCCAACTTCACCCGTACCTGACGACCACCTCGGGCCTACTTCAGGAGCGGGTCGCGCGGGAGGCCGAGCAGGCGCTCACCGATCTGGTTGCGCTTGATCTCCGAGGTGCCACCGGCGATCGACATGCCGCGGTGCATCAGCACCAGCATGTTGCTGATCATCGCCTGACCGTCCATGAACACTGCATCGGTGCCGTTCAGCTCGGTGAGGATCGCGGCTGCGTCGTGGCCGATCTCGGACAGCACCAGCTTCGTCATCGCGCCCTCCGGGCCGGGCAGCCCACCGGACACAGCGCGGTTCGCGCTGCGCAGGTTGAGCAGTCCCATCGCCTGATGGTCGGCGACGTAGCGCCCGACTCGGGCCGCGCCGCCGGCCAGCCGGCCAGGGTTCGCATCGAAGGCCTCGACGAGGGCCGAGCCGGGGACCGACATGCCGCCCTGCCCGCCACCGATGCTGACGCTCTCGTTGCCGAGCGTCGCCCGCGCCACGGTCCATCCGCCGTCGACAGGACCGACGACGTCGTCGTCGGGGACGAACACGTCGTCGAAGAAGACCTCGTTGAACTCGGAGTGACCGGACGTCATCTTCAGCGGGCGCACCTCGACGCCGTCGGCGTGCATGTCGATCACCATCGTCGTGATGCCGTCGTGCTTGGGCACGTCCGGGTTGGTGCGCACGGTCGCGAAGCCCATCCCTGCGATGTGTGCGCCACTCGTCCACACCTTCTGGCCGTTCACCAGCCAGCCACCGTCGACCCGAGTGGCCTTGGTCGTCACCCCGGCTGCATCAGAACCAGCGTCCGGCTCACTGAACAGCTGGCACCAGATCACGTCCTGGCGCAGCGCAGGGGCGACCCAGCGTGCGACCTGATCCTCGGTGGCGTACTGGATGAGCGTCAAGATGTTCCACCCGGTGATGCCGTACGACGGCCGCTGCACACCCGCCTTGGCGAACTCCTGCTCGATCACCAGCTGCTCGATCGCCCCGGCGGCTCGACCGAACGGGCGCGGCCAGTGGGGCATCACGTAGCCCGTCTCGATCAGCTTCGTCCGCTGCTCCGCGGCGGAGAGTCCGGCGATGCCGGCTGCGAACGCCCGGACCTCCTCGCGGATCGGCTCGGCCTCCGGCGGTAACCGCACGATCTTGGCGCGGGTGACGCCGCGACGGGTCAGGCCGACGAGATCCGCGGCCGCGGCATCGGGGTGGAGCAGGCTCAGCAAGGTGGTCGCGCGGCGCATGTAGAGGTGGGCGTCGTGCTCCCACGTGATCGCGATGCCACCGTGCACCTGCGTGCTGAGGTTCGCGCACAGGTCGGCGGCCGGTGCCGCCAGGGTGGCGGCGACTGCGGCTGCAAAGGTGAGCTGTTCGCCGCCGGCGTCCGCTGCGCGAGCGGCGTCCCAGACGGCGCTCGTGGCCAGCTCGGTGGCAACCAGCATGTTCGCACAGTGGTGCTTGACCGCCTGGTACATGCCGATCGGACGACCGAACTGGATCCGCTGCTTCGCGTACTCGGCGGCAGAGTTGGTGCACTCGCGGGCGAGTCCAACGGCCTCGGCGGAGAGGATGACGCGAGAGAGGTCGATCAGGCTCTGCTTGGCCCCGGGGAGCCTCGCGACGATCGGCGAGCCCTGCAGCGTGACCCGTGCGGACCGGCGAGTGGGGTCGAGGTTCGGCGGCACGTCCACGGAGACCGTGTCGTCGACGCGCACGACCACGACGTCGTCACCGACCGCGAGCAACAGCAGATCGGCCAGTCCGGCACCGAGCACGATCCCGGCCGAGCCCGTCACCGTTGCGTCTGGGGCGACCGCCGAGCTGTCGAGCGCCACAGCGCCGCGGACCGATCCGTCAGCAAGGCCCGGGAGCAGTTGCGACCTGGTTGCGTCGTCGGCTGCGGCAGCGATGATCGCGCTGGCGATCACGGTGGGGACGAACGGTCCCGGAGCGACGGCACGGCCGAGCTCTTCGACGACCACGACGAGCTCCTCCAGGCCATAGCCGGAACCACCATCGGCCTCGGCGATGTGGAGCCCCAGCCAGCCGAGTCCGGCGAGCTC